>DATBQU010000095.1:0-19027 GCA_036560665.1 Polyangiaceae bacterium | reverse complement strand
GGCGAGGCGTAGACGTTTCCCGCGATGGTCCCGTCGAAGGTCGCGTCGCGATGGAAGGTGGCCGCGCTGGCCTTGGTGACCAGCTTGTCCACGAAGAGCCCGTCGCGGTTGACGTGGTTGTGGAACTCGAGGACCGAGGCGCCCACCGGCGGGCCGGCGTCCCCGCCGCTGCTGCCTCCGCTCCCTCCTCCGCTGCCTCCGCCGCTGCCGCCCCCGCTGCCCCCGCCGCTGCTGCTGGACGCCGAGTCCCCGCCGCCGTCCTGACCGCCGGCGCCGGAGCTGTCGCCGTTGCCGCAGCTGGTGGCCACGACGGTGAGCAGGGCGACGAAGCCGAGGGGCAGAACGATGCTAGTGCGTGAAGGCATAGAGCTTGTTGTCTCCGGCTACGAGGATGCGACCGTTCACGGCGATCGGCGTGGTGAAGCGTCGTACGTTGAGGGCCTTGTCCGTCGCGGCGCCGCCCGCGAAGACCACCGCGCCCGTCGCGAGATCCCACGCGTGCAGCTGGGCCGAGCCGCCGGGGTCGGCGCCGAACGCCCAGACCAGCGCGTCGCTGGTGCCGTCGCTGGTGGTGATCGACGGCGAACCCACGCCCATGGAGTCCGCGCACCACGCCATCGACATCTTCTTGGGCGCCGCCGGATCGAGCTTCACCGCGACGAGATCGCCGGACGTGCCGCCGGGGCACCCCACGCCGCCGCTGGTGCCGTTGGGACGGATGACGACGTAGGTCGTGTTCCCGACGTTCGCCCAGGCCCCGGCGTTGCTGATCTCGCCGCTCTGCACCGTCATGCCGACGTCCGTGGTCGCCACGCCGCCGAGGTTGGTGCGGTCGAGCAGGTACAGCTTGCCGTCCTTGCCCTGGGCCATCACCAGCGTCGACGGGGTCATGGACGGCGCGTCGATCACCAGCGGTCCGGAGCCGCTGAGATCCGTGTCGCCCTGGTCGAGGCTGAGCCAGTCGAAGGGCGCGAAGTAGTCGGCGCTGGCCTGGGTGAAGCTCGGCCCGGGATCGAGGCGGAAGACGCCCTCGCTCTCCGCCCAGGTGGTCTGGGCGCCGTCGAAGCCGTTGCCGGTGGTCACGTAGATGCTCTGTCCGTCGCTCGCCGCGCCGCCCGGGCCCCAGATGCCGGCGCCGGAGACCTGCGTGGCCCACGCCTTGGCGCCCGTGCCGCTCAGGGGAACCCCGACCACCCAGCCGTGGTAGGTGCCGCAGTCGCCCCAGTGACCGCCGTAGACCACGTAGGCGACGCCGCCGACGATGAGCACGGCGCCGCGCTGGTTCTGCGGCTTCGGCGAGAACGGGAGCCCGGTCCCGTCCTTGAGCGTGGACACGTCGACGCTCCACCGCTGCGAGCCGTCGTCGATGGAGAGCCCGAAGATGGTGTGGGTCGCGATGCTCCCGCTCGCGTTGGCGATGGCGGCGTCGAGGACGATGGTGCGCGTGGTCGGATCGATGGCCGGCGTCCCGGTGATGCCGATGGGGGAGATGTTGCCGCACCCCGCGCCCGTGCTCTTGCACGGCGTGCCCACGTTCTTCACCGCCGGCCAGGCGAGCTTCCCCGTCGTCTCGTCGAGCGCGTAGACGTCGTTGCTCTCGGTGACGACGTAGAACGCGCCCTTGCCGCCGGGGCCGTTCGCGACGTAGAGCGGCGACGCGTACACGTTGCCGACCACCGCTCCGTCGAACGTCGTGTCGCGGTGGAAGGTCGCCGCCGACGCGGTGGTGATGGCGGGGTCGACGAAGAGGCCGTCGCGGTTGACGTGATTGTGGAACTGGAGCACCGACGGACCGAGCGTCCCCGCGTCTCCCGCTCCTCCGCTGTCCGCCGCGCCGGTGTCCGCCGCGCCGGTCTCGGCGACGCCCGTGTCGCCGATCCCGGTGTCGCCGGCCCCCGAATCGTGGACCCCGGAGTCGCCGCCCCCGCCGTCCTTGCCTCCGCTCTCGGCGCCGCCCGTGTCGGACACGGTGCCGTCGCCAGCGCCCGGCCCGTCGCTCGCGTTCCCATCCGGGCCGGGGCTCTTGCCGTCGGAGCCCTCGGAGGCGATGGAGGAGTCCTCGCCGCCGTCGTCGCCGGCGGCTCCGGAATCGTCACTGCTGCCACACGCGGTGAGCGCAGCGAGCGCGAGGCTCGCCATCCCGAGGCGACGAAGCATCGGCGGTTGTCCCTGCCCCCCATGCTAGCGCGCGAGGCCTGAGCTGCAGCTGAAAGGAGCGATGACACGTGAGCGCATGTAAGCCGCGCCCGCGCCCGCGTTTGCGCGCCTCCTCGAATCCGCGCATCATTGCGCCATGGAGTGGACGACGCCGCAGATCGACGAGATCAAGATGGACGCGGAGATCGGCTCGTACCAGGAAGACGGCGAGCCGGTCCCCATCGCCCGACCGGACGAAGAAGCGCACCAGCACGCGGCGGAGTGACGGTCTCCTTCCTGCGCGCCCACGTGCTCGGCTCCGCCGCCGGCGGAGGGTTGCCGCAGTGGAACTGCGCCTGCGACAACTGCGCGCTGGTGCGCGCCGGCGACCCGCGCGTCCTCGCGCGCACGCAGGACTCCGTCGCGGTCTCCGCCAACGGCGAGGGCTGGGTGCTGATCAACGCCTCGCCCGACGTGCTGCGGCAGCTCGAGCGCTTCGCTCCGCTCCACCCGCGGGGCCCGCGCCACACGCCCATCGCCGCGGTCGTCCTCACCAACGGCGATCTGGACCACGTCCTCGGGCTGCTCTCGCTGCGCGAGTCGCAGCCGCTGGTCGTCCTCGCCACCGAGCGCGTCCGCGCCGGGCTGGTGGAGCGCAACGCGCTGCTGCGCACCCTGGCGCGCACGCCCGACCAGGTGACCTGGCGCCGGCTCGAGCTCGGACGCGAGCTCGTGATCGAGGGCGCGGGGGTCGGCGTCACGCCCGTCGCGGTGCCGGGCAAGCTCCCGGTCCACCTGGTCGGCGCCCTGGAGCCGTCGCCGGAGGACAACGTCGCGCTGCGCCTGCGCTCGACCGCCGGCGGTCGCCCGCTGGTCGTGGCCACCGCCGTCGGCGCGCTCGACGACGTCGACGCCCTGGTCCGCGACGCGGGGGCGGTCCTGCTCGACGGCACCTTCTGGAGCGAGGACGAGCTGGTCGCGCAGGGCCTCGGGCGCGCCCGCGCGCACGACATGGCGCACGTCCCCATCGGAGGGGACGCCGGCAGCCTGCGCCGTCTCGCCCTGCCCGCCGGCGCGCGCGGCGTCTACACCCACGTCAACAACACCAACCCCGTCCTGCGCGCGGACTCGCCCGAGCGTGCGGCCGTCGAGCGCGCCGGGTGGGAGGTTGCGTTCGACGGCCTGGAGATCGCCCTGTGAGCGACGCGCCGCTCGCCCCCGATGCGTTCGTCGAGCGCCTGCGCCGCGAGGGCGCGTCTCGCTACCACAGCCTCCACCCCTTCAACGTGAGGATGCACGAGGGCGCGCTCTCGCCGGACGAGCTGCGCCTCTGGGTGAGGAACCGCTACTACTACCAGACCCGCATCCCCATCAAGGACGCCATCGTCCTCTCCAAGAGCGAGGATCCGGAGTTCCGCCGCGCCTGGCTCCGGCGCATCGGCGACCACGACGGGGCGCAGGAGGGGCAGGGGGGTCTGGCGGAGTGGCTCCTCCTCGCGCGCGCGGTCGGCCTCGACGAGGACGAGGTGCGCTCGTGCCGCGGGGTACTCCCCGGCGTCCGCTACGCGTGCGACGCGTACGTGGACCTCGTGCGCGAACGGTCGCTCCTCGAGGCGGTGGCCTCGTCGCTCACCGAGCACTTCGCGCCGGACATCATGCGCGCCCGCGTCGCCGCCTGGGAGAAGCACTACCCATGGATCGACGCGGCCTCGCTGGCCTACTTCCGCGCGCGCGTTCCGCGGGCGACGCGCGACGCGGAGGAGGCGCTGGCCTTCGTCGTTCGCCACGCCGCCACGGCGCGGTCCCAGGACGCGTGCGTGCGCGCCCTGATCGACAAGTGCCGCATCCTGTGGGCGATGCTCGACGCGGTCGCGGAGGCGGCCAGGGGATGAGGCCCCGCCTTTCGCGCAAGGCGCGCGTGCGCCCCGATCCGCGCGACGGGGCGCCGGTGCTGCTGTCCCCGGAGCGCGGCCTGCGCCTGAGCGAGACGGCGGCCGCCGTCCTCGCCCTGTGCGACGGCACGCGCGACGTCGACGGGATCGTCGACGAGCTCGCCGCTCGCTACGCCGCCGACCGCCGCCGGATCGCGGCCGACGTGGACGCGCTGCTCGCCGATCTGCACGGGCGCGCGCTCCTCGAGGGCTTCGCTCCGCCCCCGGCGCCGGCCGACGACCCCGTCGAGGACGAGCGCGCCCGCCCCGCGCCGCCCGCGAGGCGGGGCGACGGCCCGGACTCTCCTTACACGCTCGTCGCGGAGCTGACGCACCGCTGTCCGCTGGCGTGCCCGTACTGCTCGAACCCGAAGGAGCTGCTCGGGCGGGGCCAGGAGCTGCGCACCAAGGAGTGGACGCGCGTGCTCGACGAGGCGGCGGACCTGGGGGTCATGCAGGTGCACCTGAGCGGGGGAGAGCCGCTGGCGCGCGCCGACCTGGAGAGCATCGCCGGACACGCCCGCGCCCGGGACCTCTACGTCAACCTCGTCACCAGCGGCGTGCCGCTCGACCGCGCCCGGCTCGAGCGCCTGGCCCCGTCGCTCGATCACGTGCAGCTCAGCGTGCAGGACGCCGACGCCGCGTCGTCCGATCGCATCGCCGGTCTGGCCTCCCACCCGGCGAAGCTGCGCGCGGCGGGGTGGGTGAAGGAGCTGGGGCTTCCGCTGACCCTCAACGTCGTGCTCCACGGCGCGAACCTGGACCACGTCGACGCCGTCGTGGCCCTCGCCGAGCGCCTCGGCGCCGACCGGCTCGAGCTCGCCAACGTGCAGATGGTCACCTGGGCGCTGCAGAACGCGAGCGCGCTGCTGCCCGCCCGCCGCCAGATCGAGCGCGCCCGCTCCGTCGCCCGCGAGGCCAGGGAGCGCCTCCGCGGCCGCATGGAGGTGGTGTTCGTCCTGCCGGACTGGCACGCCGATCGGCCGCGCGCCTGCATGGACGGCTGGGGGCGCCGCTTCGTGGTGGTGGCCCCCGACGGAGCGGTGCTGCCGTGCCACGCCGCGCGCGCGCTGCCGCTGTCGTTCGAGGGTGTCCGGGCCGCCCCGCTGGCGCACCTGTGGCGCGAAGGCGAGGGGATGCGGGCCTTCCGCGGCGAGGCCTGGATGCCCGACCCCTGCCGGACCTGCGACCGCCGGGAGGTCGACTTCGGCGGCTGCCGCTGCCAGGCGTTCGCGCTCACGGGGGACGCCCGCGCCACGGACCCCGCCTGCTCGCTGGCGCCGCAGCACCCGCTCGTGCTCGCCGCCCGCGAGCGCGCCGAGGGCCACGACGAGCGCCGCTGGGTGTACCGCGGGCGCTGAGGTCGGCCGGTGTGCTAGAAGCCTCCGACCATCGAAGTCTTCGGCAACAAGACCGGTCTCTCGCCGTCCGCGCTCCGCGCGCTCGAGCGCCTCTACCGGCGGCGCGTACCGGCCGACGACATCACGACCCCCGAGCTGACCCGCTCGCTGGCGGCGGTGTCGCTCGAGACCGGACGCCAGGTCGGCGTGCTGGTGCACCGCTCCGGACAGGTCGACAGCGTGGTGGTGGGCGACGCCGGCAAGCTGATGTTGCCGGACATCGGGCGGCTGCGCGCCGCGGAGGGCCGCTTCCGCGGGCTGCGCCTGGTCCACACCCACCTGCGCGGCGAGCCGCTCACGCGCGACGATCTGGTGGACCTGGTGCGCCTGCGCCTGGACATGGTCGCCGCCATCCAGATCGCCCACACCGGCGAGCCGCGCTCGATGGTGTACGCGCACAACGTCCCCGCCGACGCCGGCGCGGTGCCCTACCGCGAGGTGGGGCCCCTGCCGATGGCGCAGGCGCACGTCGACGTCGGCCGCCTGATGGCCGATCTCGAGGCGGAGTTCGCGCGGCGGGCGGGCGCGCGCGAGGTCAAGGCCAAGGACGGGCGCGCCATCCTGGTCCACGTCGGCGACAAGACCCGGGGCGCGGCGGAGGCGTACGAGGCCGAGGAGAGCATGCGCGAGCTGCGCGAGCTCGCGCGCACGGCCGGCACCGAGGTCGCCGACTGCGTCATCCAGATGCGCGAGCGGATCGACCCCAAGCTGGTGCTCGGGAAGGGCAAGCTCGAGGAGGTCGTGGTCCGGGCCATCGAGCTCGACGCCGGGGTCCTGGTCTTCGACCGCGAGCTCACGCCGGCCCAGGCCAGCGGGATCGCCAAGCAGACCGATCTCAAGGTCATCGACCGCACCCAGCTCATCCTCGACATCTTCGCGCAGCGCGCGGAGAGCCGCGACGGCAAGCTCCAGGTGGAGCTGGCGCAGCTCAAGTACGCCATGCCGCGCCTGGCGCAGAAGGACGACTCGCTGTCGCGCCTCACCGGCGGCATCGGCGGGCGCGGTCCGGGCGAGACCAAGCTCGAGATCGGCCGGCGCCGCGCCAAGGACCGCGTCACCCACCTGGAACGCCAGCTCAAGAAGCTGGCCAAGCAGCGCGAGCAGCGGCGCCGCCGGCGCACGCGCGGCGAGGTCCCGACGGTGGCCATCGTCGGCTACACCAACGCCGGCAAGAGCACGCTGCACAACACCCTCACCGGCGCCGACGTGCTCGCCGAGGACAAGCTCTTCGCCACGCTCGACACCCGCTCGCGCACGCTGCGCTGCGGCTGGGCGGGCTGGGGCGAGCGCGAGGTGGTCATCACCGACACGGTGGGCTTCATCCGCAAGCTGCCCAAGGATCTGTTCGCGGCGTTCCGGGCCACCTTCGAGGAGGCGGCCGACGCCGATCTGCTGCTGCACGTGGTCGACGCCAGCGACGCCGCCAGGGACGACCACGTGCGCACCGTGATGAAGGTCCTGGAGGATCTCGATCTGCTGGAGATCCCGCGCATGCTGGTCTTCAACAAGACCGACCTGTGCGAGCCGTCCGAGCTGCGCATGCTCGAGCGGACGCACCCCGAGGCGGCCTTCGTCAGCGCCACCCACCGCGAGACGACGCGCCCGCTCATCGAGCGCATCGCGCGCGAGCTGGCCGAGAAGTGGCGCCAGAGCGCCAAGGGCCCCGACGTCGAGCCGGAGGAGCGCTCCGCGGAGCAGCCGCCCGACGACGCGGGCGCAGGCGAGATGACCACCCTCGACGAGATGCTGCGCGCCGCCGGCAAGCGGGTCCGGTCGCGGACCGTCGCCTAGGTCGCGCGCAACCGGCCGCCGGCCGCGGCCGATGGGTGTGTAGGATCCATGCCCACGATGCGAACCATGACCCTCGCGCTCCTCGCCTCGGCGCTCGTCGCGTGCGGCGGCGCCCTCGCCCAGGGAAAGTCGCAGTTCGAGAAGGGGCGCTACCCGGAGGCCAAGCAGACGCTGGCCTCCGTCGAGGCCGAGAGCCGCACCTGGGACGACGCCCGGCGCGCCGAGTACGACCTCTACCGCGGCCTCACGCTGGGCGCGCTCGGCGACCGCGCGCGCGCCGGCGTGTGGCTGCGCGAGGCGAAGGCCATCGAGGACGCCCACCCCGGCTCGCTCGAGCGCGAGGACGCGCAGCGCCTGAAGGTGGGGCTGGAGACGAACGACGTCCCCTGAGGGCTACCCCGCGAAGAGGACGGCCGCGATCACGCCGCCGAAGACGACCAGCATGAAGACGAGCGTCACCGCCGTGATGACGATCACCATCGTGCGCGTCCGCCGGCGCACGTCGTTCATGACCTGCAGCGCCGCCTGGTGCCCGGCCATCGCGTAGCCCGGGGGCATCGCGCCCATGGGCGGCACGGCGCCGGGCGGGAAGGCGCCCATCGGGGGCACGCCGCCCATCGGCTGCCCGTACGCACCCATCATCCCCTGCAGCGCGGCCGGGACCCCGCCCGGCCCCGGCGCGAGCAGCTGCTTGACCACCTCGACCTTGGCCGCGGCCTGCGCGACGTGCGGGTGCATCGCGCCGCAGTGGCGGCACGCCGGCTGCTGCAGGTCTGCCGGCCCGAGGGCCGCGCCGCAGTTCGGGCAGTTCATGGGCGTCGCGACACGGCGTTCTCCGGCACCCACATCTGCCGGCCGTCGCCGAACGCGACGCAGACCTGGCCGCCGCCCATCTGCGAAACGGTCGCGGGGTACTGCTGCCCGTCGGGCCAGCGGACGAGCACGGCCATCCCCGGCCCGACGCCCTGGGCGATGGCGCCGTAGCCCATCGCGCCCAGCATGCCCTTGCCGAGGAAGCCCATGTTGGCGGACGCGTTGCCGTACGCCGCGGCCGACTGCGCCTGCGCCGCGGCCATGGTGGCCGCCACCTGCTGGTTGACCGCCTGCGCCATCATCTGGTTCTCGATCTGCTGCGCGTTGGGCGGCGCCTGCGGCCCCGGCGGAGCCAGCGGCCCCGCGCCGGCCTGCGTCGTCCCGCCGTTCGAGCGCGTGATCTGGACGGGCCGCGGCGCGCCGCCCTGCTGGATGCGCATGCCCTCCTGCTCCACCAGCGACCCGAACATCCCGTAGCGCGCCATGTCCTGCGGGATGCGCTGCGTGTTCCAGGTCATGGCGATCGACGTCCAGGCCGCGTCGTCGATCTGGTAGTGGGCGTTCGCGCGCTCGGGGCCGAGCGCCTTTCGCGCGCCGGAGATGGCCACGTAGTCCTCGAACGACACGTCGGCCGTGCCCTTCTTGCGCGCCAGGGCCGCCTGGTAGAGCGGCATGTAGCGCATGGCGACGCTCCCCATCAGCGCCGGATCCTGCATGCGGGCGGTCCAGCCCGTCTTGGCCGCCTCCCAGTCGGGCCGCTTGATGCCGCGGGCCTCGACGATGCGCGCGCACGCTTCCTGATCGTTGACGTGATCCGTCACGTCGGCGCCGAGGTCGGCATAGAGCTCGAGGGAGATGCCGTTGATGGGGGCCATGGGGTCCATGCACCCCCCAGGGGGCGCCTTTTCGGCGCGGGGCGCCATTCGCTTTTCATGATCCTTTCGTGATCATCGCGGCCGGGTGTACCCGGCGCAGCGCACGGCCGCGGCGTGAAGCGGGCTCTCGCCGGGGACCGCGGCGAAGAGCGAGGCCGCCTCGGCGCGCTGCCCGGCCCGGAGCCGCTCGACGCCGAGCAGGTACGACAGCTGCCAGTAGACCGTCCGCTGCTCGGGGTTGTCGAAGCGCCGCACGTCGTCGACGCTGTACGTCGCCAGGTCGGAGGGCTCCGTCATCGCCGCCGTCTCCGGCATGGCCGCGAGCCTGGCCAGCCAGAGCAGCGTCTCGGCGTGCTTGAGGTGGGCCGGAGCGCGCGCGATCGCGCGGAACGCGGCGGCGGCCCGGGCGTAGCTGCGCGTCCGGAACAGGGCCTTGGCCAGGAAGAACTGCGACAGCTGCCGGTTGCCCTCGTCGTCCCCCGTCTGCCCCGCGATGACGGCCTGGAGCGCGGGGATGGCGTCGCGGTAGCGCTCCGACTCGTAGAGGCGCCGGGCGCGCGCGGCCGCCTCGCTGGGCTGCCCCACCTCGGCCTCTGCCGCCGGCTTCGCCGGGAGGGGCACGGCGGCGATGGGGCGCCCCGCGCAGTCCCACGTGCCGGAGGTCTCGGTGGGGGCCTTCGCCGGCTGGCCGTCGTCGCCGCCGCACGCGCAGAGGAGGACGAGGACGAGGGGCAGAGTGCGGAGCGCGTTCATGGCGTCGACGGGCCGGGGCCGGCAGCGAGCGGATGGGCGGCGGCCTCCGAGGCCGGGTACGTGGACGTGAGGCGGCGGCTCGCCTCGTCGGCGGCGGTCGCGTCGCCGGCCAGGCGCGCCACCCAGGCCAGGCGCCGCAGCGCCACCGGCGCGACCAGCGCGTCGGACGAGCCGGCCGCCCGGGCGAACGCCTCCTCCGCGGGGCGGTAGCTCGCGGCGTCGGCGGTCGCCGCGATCGACAGCAGCCACCCTTCGAGGAAGGCGGCGGACGGCACGAGGCGCGAGTCGGGGAACCTCGTCGTCAGATCGTGCAGCGCCCGGCGCGCCTGCGCGTCGTCGCCCGCCTGCAGGTCCTCGAGCGCGAGATCGTAGAAGACCTCGTCGAGCCTCGGGTCGGTGTCGTAGTCCTCGATCAGCGCCGTGTACTCCTTGATCGCCGTCCGGCGCGCCGCGTTCGCGACCATGCCCTTCTGGCGGGCGATCCCGTCCTGACGATGGCCCTGCGCGGCGACCCTGTCGCGCTCGGCGCCGTGCTCGAGCTCGACGTAGTCCTCGGCCAGCCGGCGCAGGATGGCGGGGCGATCCCTCGAGGGCCGGGGCGTGGCCGCCAGCAGCTGCTCCAGCCCCTGGATCTCGACGACGAGCAGCGCAGTCGCCCGCTGCCGCATGCGGGACGTGCGCGGATCGAGCGCGGCCCACTCGAAGTCGTCGAGCACGGGGCGCGCCGCCACCGGCGCGCGCGCGGCGGGTTCGGCCGCCACCAGGCCGGTCGCGCTCGCGGACGGGGCGGGCGGGACGAAGACCGGCGGCGGCGGGGGGGGCGGGTACGACTCCTCGCACGCGAGCAGCACCGAGCACGCGAGCGCGACCCCGGCGAGGCAGGCAGTCGAGACCGACCGGGGCAACACGCCCGGCCATGGTCGCGTATCGCCCGCCCGCCTGGAAGAGGGAGCGCGCGCTCGAGGTCGCTACGGCGCCGGCGTCTCCCCGGTGATGAGCCGCCACGCCTCGCGCCGCAGCTGGTGGTGCCCCTTCTGGCTGGGGTGGATGCAGTCGGTGAAGTACCAGGAGTCCTGGCCGTTGAAGCCGTGGCCGGCGAAGAGGGCGTGCAGATCGAGCAGGCGATCGATGCCGCCGGTGGCGCCGATGCCGTTCGAGATGATCTGGTTCCACGCCGCGAACACGCCCACGTCCTGGCTGCCCGGCACGTTGTAGGGCGGGCAGGCGGCGCCGCCGCCGGTCTGCCAGTTCCCCTGGCCGTCGGAGGCGTCGTAGATGTTGGCCTCCACGATGATGACCTTGCCCGCGCCGAGGCGCCCGGGCGTGGTCAGCTCGTCGAGGAGCGTCTTCAGGTTGGCGGTGAACTTCTGCTTGTCCGGCGCGTCCAGACCGGTGACGGCGTCGCCGGCGTGGAAGTTGAGATCGTTGCCGCCGATGGTGATGGTGACGAGGACGTCGCCCGGATAGGAGTGCCCCAGGCCCTGCACCTGGGTGGTCATGAGCGGCGCGCCGCTGGTCAGGACGTCGCCGTAGGGCCCGGTGATCGAGCCGGCGACGGCGCCGTGCACGTACTGGATGCCGGGGAACCTGGTGGACAGATCGTGACCGGCCCAGGCGGGGTAGGTGGTCGCGTCGTTCTTGAGGAGCAGGTCGTAGAAGAACGGCCCCTGGCCGCCGCGATCGGAGATCGAGTCGCCGAGCGCGATGTACGTGCCGAAGGCGGCGCTGGTGGGCGGGGGCGGGGGCGGCGGGTTGACGACGGAGGCGTCGTCGCCGCCGTCTGGCTGGGTGCCGGAGCCGGCGTCGTCGCCGCCCTGGGAGGCGGACGCGTCGGAGCCGCCCGGGGCGCCGCCGCCGGGAGGCGCGCCGGTGGTGCCGCCGCAGGCGGCGCCGAGCAGGACGAGGGCGAAGAGGGGCAAGCGGGGGGGAAACGAAGCTCTCATGTGACCGCTGTCTACTTCGCGCGCGACCGCGCCGGGCGTCTCCAAGTTGTCCTACCGTCCGGGCGTGCAATTGCAGCCTCGCGCGCCGACGTCGCTGTCGCGCGCGTGGCTGTCGCCGTCGAAGGCGTGGACGTCACCGTCGACGGCGTGGACGTCGCTGTCGACGGCGTGCCTGTCGCTGTCGAGGGCGTGACTGTCACTGCGCAGCGTCTGGATCGCGACAATCACGTCGTCGCAAGTGACAATCACGTCGTTCCAGGTGACAGCCGCGCCCTTCCATGCGACAACGCGGCCGACATGAACGCCGTCGTCCGCCAGGTCACGTGGGGCCGGCTGCTGCAACGCGTCCAGCACGTGCTCCAGCTCAACCAGCGCGAGCTGGCCGAGCGCGTCGGGTGCTCGACCCGCACCATCGTGCGCCACACCCAGCACGGCGGGAGCCTCACGCCCCGCAGCTACGTCGACCTCGCGAAGGCGTGTCACCCGCGCGACCCGGAGCTCGCCGCGCAGCTCGCCGCGCTCGCCGAGGAGACGCTGGAGAGCCTGGGGCTCGTGCGCGCGCCCGAGGGGCCGCCGCGTCCCGCGCCCGCGCACCTGGCCGACTCGGTCGTGTGCGCCGCCGCCGAGGCGATGGCTTCCACGCCCCAGGCCATGCGTCCCGCCCTGCGGGCGGCGTTCGAGCGCGCCGTCGCCCTGGGGATGAGCGCGGACGACGTGCTGAAGGGCATCGCGCCGCAAGGCCCCAGGGCGAGCAAGGCGACGCGAGGAGCCTGACGGTAACTTTCTCGAAGGCTGCGTCCTCCAGTCGGGCGACTTGGCGACGGACGGTCCGTCGCGCTCAATGAGCCCCGACAGAAGGAGGAGGGCGATGTCGACGAACGCGATGGCGGTCTGGGCGAAGGTGCGTGCGCTGGTCGTGCTGTGTCTGCTCTTGCTGGCGGCGGTCGCCGGGAGCAACGGGTGCGCCGCCGGGCAGCCGACGGTGGTGAGCCTCGACGTGACGCGGCCGACGGCGTCCATCCCGGCGGGCGTCCAGCAGGTGTTCCAGGCGACGGTGACCTACGCCGACGGCACGACCAGGACGCTGACCTCGGGCGTGACCTGGAAGAGCAGCGATCCGTCGGTGGCCGACGTCGACGCGACCGGGCTGGCCACGGGCCGGGGCGCGGGGACGGCGACGATCACCGCCGTCGACGCCTCGAGCCAGGCGAAGGGGGTGGCGACGTTGCGGGTCACCAGCGCCACGCTGGTCTCGGTGGCGGTCACCCCGGCCACGAAGAAGATCCCGGCCGGGACGTCGTTCGCCTTCAAGGCCACCGGCACCTTCAGCGACGGGACCACCGCGCCCCTGACCACCGGCCTGGCCTGGACGTCGAGCACGCCCTCGGTGGCCACCGTCGCCGGCGACGGCACCGCCACCGGCGTCGCCGTCGGGACGAGCACCATCACCGCGACCGACACCGCGTCGGGCCACGCCGGCAGCGCCACGCTCACGGTGAGCGCCGCCACGCTGTCGTCCCTCGCCATCACGCCGGCCTCGCCCACCGCGCCGGTGGGCACCACCGAGGCGCTCCACGCCACGGGCACCTACTCCGACGGGTCCACCCTGGACCTGACGACCGCGGTGACGTGGAGCTCCACGGCCACGGCGGTGGCGACCGTCTCCAACGTGAGCGGCACCGAGGGCGTGGCCACGGCGGTCGTGGCCGGGACGACCTCCATCGGCTGCACCTACAAGGGCAAGTCGGCCGCGACGCTGCTGACCGTGAATTCGGCGGTGATGGAGGACATGGTGGTGACCCCCTTCGCGCCCGGCGCGCCGCTGGGCGGCACGCAGCAGATGCTGGCCACGGGCACCTACAGCGATCACTCGCAGCGCGACGTGAGCACGCTCGTCACCTGGACGTCGAGCGCGACCGGCGTGGCCACCGTGTCGAACGCCACCGGGAGCCAGGGGCTGGTGAGCGCGGCCGGGATCGGCCTCACCACCATCACCGCGACCGATCCGGCGACGCACGTGAGCGGCGCGGTGAGCTTCCAGGTCAGCGGGGCGCTCCTGCGCGCGATCGCCATCACGCCGTCGCCCAGCTCCGTCACCCCCGGCCTGAGCGAGCAGCTGACGGCGACGGGCACCTACGCCGACGGCACGACGCGCGACCTGACGGCGACGGTCACCTGGAGCAGCTCGGCGCCGGCGACGCTCGCCGTCTCCAACGCCGCGGGCTCGAACGGCCAGGCCACCGGCCTGGCCACCGGGCAGGCCGTCGTCACCGCCACCGATCCGTCGAGCGGCGTGTCGGCCGCGACCACGGTGACGGTGCAGGACTGCGCCACCTACGTCGCGCAGCACATCCTGAACCAGCCGATCTCGCCGCCGAACCTCTACGGAGGCTTCGACCTCGGCAACGGCAGCCCCGGCGGCTCGCTGACCGTCGACCAGGCCAACGCGGCCGGCTGCTTCGCCTTCGTGGAGCCCCAGACCTTCACGCCGCCCGCGGCGCCGAGCCTGCCCGGAGAGCGGCTGGCGACGCTGGGAGGGACGAACGGCATCCAGGCCTACTACACGCTCGACTCGCGCGCGCTCTTCCAGCTCACTTACGGAAGCGCTTACAGCGGGACGATCAGCTTCCACAGCCGCGTCGGCGGCGCGTTCGGGACGCACACCTACGTGGTCGGCCTCGCCGCCAGCGGCGCCGCCCTCGTCCAGCGTGACGGCGCCGGCTTCCCCGCGGACTGGAACACCCCGGGCGGCCAGGCCAGCCCGTGGGGCAACGAGATCTTCGACGGGCTCATGGCGACCTTCTCGCCGGACTACCGGCCGGGGACCGACTGCAAGACGGCCCTCACCTGCCTGTTCCTGCCCGACGACGGCCTCGGCGACTCCATCCTCGGCGTGCGTCCGCTCGGCTTCTACATGGAGTTCACCGCCGGCACGAACCAGACGCGGTTCTTCTACAACTTCTGGGTCCCCGCGGGTCCCACCTGCGCGACGCCGGACGCGACGAGCGAGGCCGACGACTACGCGCCCATCGCCCCGGCCGACACCCCCGGCATCGGGCGGCTCCAGCTCGGGCCGGGCAAGGCCAAGCAGATCACCTGGCAGGAGGCCAACGGCCAGGACTGCAACGGCGCGACGGTCACCGCGCCCGATCCCGGCTACGGCGCCATCGCCTGGGGCCCGGGCCACGAGGTCGAGCTCGAGTACAACAGCACCACCAGCCTGGGGACCAAGCTCGTCGCGCAGACGGGCTACCGGGGCACGCTGTCCGTCACCAGCGCCGACGGGACCTCGGTGTACGTCGTCGCGGTGGGCAACCAGCTCGACGCGTCCGGCGTCTCCATCGGGACGGCGATCACCAAGGCGCCGGCCTCGAACCCGTCGGCGACCGCGCCGTTCACCCTGAGCTGGACCGATCCCAACCTGGCGAGCATCACCGAGCTGTCGAACGCCATCGACGCGACCTACAGCGCGTACTTCGGCGGCGACGACGTCAACTGCTCCACCGCGGGAAACTGCACGGTCACGGCCGACGACGGGCAGGGGCACTCCGTCCTCACCTTGCCCAACACCAGCACCACCGGCAGCGGCACCGCGCCGCTCACCTTCGTCTTCGCGCAGGGGACGAGCACGACGCAGGAGATCGTCGCTTCCTGGCCGCCCACCCACTAGCTCCGGGCGGGCGCGCGCCGGGCATGGACGAGCTCGGCGCGCCGGGCGTAGCCTCGATCCGTCATGCGTGACGTCTGGCACGTCCGGGGCTCCCTGGTCGACCTCGAGGTGGAGCTCCATCCCGGTGGAGCTCCGCCCAGCGAGGACTCCGTGCGCGCGCTCGAGCACCTGGTGCGCGACTTCAGGCTCCACGAGCCGCGCACGCGCCGGACGCTCCTCAAGATGTACGAGTCGGTCGAGGGCGTGCCCCTGCGCGCCATCGACTACCAGGGCGCCCCGGGCGGCCTGGGCGACCGCCTGCCCGACGCCATCGGGGCCGCGCTCCTGCGCGCGGCGCGCCTCGGCAGGCTCGTGGCGCGGCCCCACGCCAGGCAGTCCATCCGCTTCCTGCCCGATCAGCCGCAGGAAGAGCCGCTGGGTCCCGAGTCCTCCGACGCGCCGACGGAGACGTCGTGGATCGAGATCGAGCTGCTCGACGAGGAGGGCAACCCCGTGCCCGACCAGGCCTACCGCATCGAGCTGGCCGACGGCTCGGTCCGGGAGGGCTCGCTCGACAGCCGCGGGCGCGCCATGGTGCGCGGCATCGATCCGGGCCAGTGCGGGATCACCTTCCCGGACCTCGACGAGCACGTCTGGAAGAAGGCGGGCTAGATGGGCAAGCAGCACACCATCGCGCAGGGTGAATCGGCGGAGAGCATCGCCTTCGACGAGGGGCACCTGTGCGACACGGTCTGGAACGATCCCGGCAACGACGACCTGCGCAAGACGCGCAAGAGCCCCCACGTCCTTCTGCCGGGCGACTCGCTCTTCATCCCGGACATCAAGCCCAAGACCATCAAGTGCCCCACCGGCCAGCGGCACACCTTCCAGCGCAAGGGGATCCCCTCGAAGCTCACCGTCCGCTTCCTCGTCGACGGCAAGCCGCGCGCGGGCAAGGCCTACACCTTCACCGTCGACGGCGGAAAGAAGAAGGACGGCACCACCGACGGCGACGGGTGGCTGAAGGAGAGCGTGTCTCCCGGCGCGACGCAGGCGGTGGTGCGCTTCAAGGTCGACGCCGTCGTCGATCCCGACCTCGATCCGGCGCCCTTCGCCGGCGGGGGCGACGTGGTGCGGGAAGACGCCGACGAGGAGCCGCCCAGCTCGAAGGCGCCCGAGCCCGAGCACGTCTACGTGCTCGACCTGCGCTACCTCGATCCCGCCTCCGAGGTGAGCGGCGCGCAGGGCCGCCTGAGCAACCTCGGCTACCCCTGCGACGCCATCGACGGCGACCTGGGGCCGCGCACGAAGGAGGCGCTGCAGGCCTTCCAGAAGGACAACGGGCTGGACGTGAGCGGAGAGCTGGACGACGCCACCAAGAGCAAGCTCGAGACGTTCGCGAAGGGCTGAGGGCAGACCATGGCCGATCGAAACCGACTGGAAGCCCACGAGCGCGCCGCGCTGCGCGGGCGGCCCCCCACCGATCCCTCCGGGCGGCGCTTGCCGTGGAAGCTGGCGAGCGCGGCGGTGAGCGACGAGGAGTGGCAGGACGAGGCCTTCGAGATCGACGAGCTGACCCTCGACGACGTGGCGCTGGAGCGGCTGCGCTGGAGCGCGCACGGGGTCTTCCGCAAGTGCGTCCTGCGCGGCGTCACCTTCGACGACGTCGTCCTCACCGGGATGCGCTTCGAGGACGTCCTGTTCGAGGCGTGCGACCTGCGCGAGCTCGTCACCGAGGGGTGCGCCTTCGTGCGCTGCCGCTTCGTGGGCGGCGGCCTGCACGAGTGGCGCGCCCTGCGCACGCAGCTGGCGCAGTGCACCTGGGCGGGGGTCGACGCGGGCGGCTGGGAGCTCGACGACTGCGAGATGTCGCGCTGCGCCCTGGAGGAGACGTCGCTGGAGGGGCTGCGCGCCACGGGCTGCACCCTGAGCTGCAAGGTCACCGGCGGCGCGCTGGAGTCGGTGGACCTCACGCAGTGCAAGGGCGAGGTGCTCGAGGTGGACGGCGCGCGCCTCAAGGGCGTGCGGGCGCTCGACGTCGAGCTGGGGAGGCTGTCGCTGTCGCGGATCGCGGGGGGGCAGATCTCGCTCGGCAAGTGCCGGGTGAGCGCCTTCGCGCTGCGCGAGTGCACCGACCTCACCAGCTTCAGCCTGGTGGGCTCGAAGGTCGACGCGCTGCGCATCGAGGCGTGCCCGTCGCTCCAGGACGTCTTCGTGCGGGGCTCGACGCTGCGCGAGGTGAGCGTCTCCGGCACGACGCTGGGGGACACGACCTTCGAGGACGTCGACGCGCCCGGCGACGCGCGCATCGAGAAGAGCACGCTGCGCGGGACGTTCTTCCACGGGGGCGCCTGGGCGTCGCTCACGCTCAGCGACGTGCTGCTCTCGGACTACATCACCGTCGAGGGCGCGCGCTTCGCGGTCCTCCACAAGAGCCAGGTGCGGGAGGCGGACGGGCTGCGCCGGCTCCTGCAGGGCGAGCAGTACGGGGCCGCGTCGATGACCTGGGGGCCGTGAGATGGCGAGCGAGATCTACAACTTCATCTGGGTCACGCCGCCCGACGCGACGGCGAACAGGCCGGTGTCGCACCAGGAGGCCAACACCATCAACCGCCCGGTGCAGACCGCCCGCGCGGTGATCCTCTTCCCGGCGCTGCTGACGCCGCTCGTGTTCGTCGACTCGGACGACGAGAAGTACTTCGAGCTCCTGATCGCCGCCGACAAGGACCTCGAGAAGCTGCCCGATCTCGTCAACCGGCAGCTCAAGATCTCGCTCGGCCTCGACCCCCGCAAGCCGTTCGACCCCAGGCCGCTCTTCGGCGGCGGCGGCTGCGACAAGATCAGCGTGAAGCACGTGGGCCACGTGGGGGCGAGCGGCACCGAGGTCCTCAAGACCGACTCCAAGTTCGCGGGCATCCTGCACCCGGCCGCGGGCAAGGCCATCATGGCGGCGGGTCTGCAGCAGGTGTACGCGGTCAAGCTCCACAAGAGCTGCCTGCCCGTGTCGTCGCCGGGCGACGCGGCGATGTGCAGCCGCACCGAGCCCAAGGTCGTCAGCTACCTGCCCGACCCCCACTCCGCGGCCCTCAAGCGCGGCGTCAACACGGCCGTGGTGGGCGCCGAGCTGCACGACGTCCTCATCCGCAAGATGCTCGAGGCGCGCCTCGGCAAGGAGGACGCCGCCTCGGGCAACAAGGCCGACTCCATCCCCGGCCGCTGCCGCTACGCGTTCCCGGTGAGCGGCAACACGGTGGACCTGTCGCGCGCCGACCGCGGGCAGCCCGTGCAGTCGTACCACCCGCTGGTGGTCTACTCGCCCGACTCGTTCAAGCACGCCAGCATCGGCCACTTCTCGGATCTGCACGTCAACTGCCGCTGGCAGATCCTCGGCAAGAGCCCGGCCCGCGTCATCGAGTACGGCGAGGGCAAGCACGAGGACGAGTCGCCGCCCATCGGCAAGATGGTGGCCGAGACCAACCGCAGCGTTCACAACACGATGCACGAGGTCTTCGCCAGCGACGCGCACCTGGTGGTGGTGGGGGGCGACCTCATCGACCACATCCGCAACGCGTACGACCCCAGGCGCCACGTCAGCGACACGCACTACGTGCGCGACGTGTGGGAAGCGATGGATCTGGACGCCGGCTACACCGACCAGCGGTATCCGTACGGCATCGATCTGGTGGCCTTCTACTCGATGATCCTCGACGCCATCCGCTCGCACAAGAAGCCGGCC
>DATBQU010000094.1:0-17149 GCA_036560665.1 Polyangiaceae bacterium | reverse complement strand
CGGCAAGGAAGTGCTCGCTCGCGCGGTGCATGGACACTCGGCGCGCGCCGCGGGACCGCTCGTGGCGGTGGATTGCGGCGCCATTCCAGCGGGGCTCGTGGAGAGCGAACTGTTCGGGCACGAGCGGGGCGCGTTCACCGGAGCGACACACGCCCGCTCCGGCGTGTTCGAGCAGGCCGATGGCGGCACGCTCTTCCTCGACGAGATCGGGGAGCTGCCCATCGATCTGCAGCCCAAGCTCCTCCGCGTCCTCGAGATGCGCGAGGTACGGCCAGTCGGAGGACGCGGAGCCCGGGCCGTCGACGTTCGCATCGTCGCGGCAACGAACCGCCGCCTGGCCGAGGCCACCGGGGCCGGCGAGTTCCGGCGCGATCTCTTCTACCGCCTCGCGGTCGCCCGCGTGGTCGTGCCGCCGCTGCGCGATCGCCGCGAGGACATTCTGCCCCTCGCCCGATCGTTCCTGCGCGCGTCGACCGCCGACGCGCGTGCGGAGCTCCCCGCCGACCTGGCGGCGATGCTCGCGTCGTATGCGTGGCCCGGCAACGTGCGCGAGCTGCGCAACGTCATCGAGCGGTGGGCGCTCCTCGGCGTGCGTGACGCGCGTGCCCTCTTCGACGCCGCGGGCCTGGAGCCGCACGCAGCTCCGGAGGATCTCTCGCGTCTTTCGTACCACGAGGCGCGGCGGCGGGTGCTCGAACGATTCGAGCGCGCCTACCTTCCGAAGGTGCTGGAGGACGCAGGCGGGGTGGTGGCCCGAGCTGCGGAGCACGCTCAGGTCGCCCGTCCGAGCTTCTACCGCATGCTCGAGCGCGTGCAGCTCGCGCGCGGCGATGCGGAAGACACGTGACGGCGGATGGCTCCCTACGGGTTGGTCACGGCGCCGGGGTCGTCGGCACGCTGCAACTCGGTCACGCCAGATCGCATCGACCCCGGCGACGCGTCGGCCTTCTCGGCTCGCGCCGCCGCTGCATGCCGCTCGTGGACGTCGCCGGAGATCGCAGGAGGCTCCGAGATCGTCAGGGCCGGGCGCTGCAGGACGTAAACGGCGCAGACCGCCAAGGCAAAGGCCCCCATCCACACGACACCCACGTACGCACCCAGACCGCCTCGGCTCATGACTTCTCCCTCCGGCTGCAGACCTCGCTACGGTCGAGTCACGACGCCCGGACCGATGATGAGGTCGTCGGCGCGTCCTTGCATCTCGGTGACGCCGGCGTTCCTCGAGGCCGGCGGCTGCCCGGGCGGGGCAAAGCGGCCCGAGATGGTCATGGTCGGTATCTCGAGCACCGACGACTCGACCGCCTCGACCTCGGCGGCGGCCAGCCTCGCGTGGGTCTCGCCCGAGGTGATCGCAGGCGAGATTGTGGCGACTGGACGACCGATGGCGTACCCGACGACGACAGCCGACGCGCCGGCGGTCAGCCAGATGCCAATCACGATTGCGCCCAGGCCCCGGCTGGTCATGACGAGCCCCGTTCGGCCTCGACCCACTGGGGCTGCTGGCGTACGGCGACCTGATTCGGGCTCATGATGATCTCGTCCTGACTGGCGTCGGATCACTCGCGGCCGTCGGGCGCCATCGAACCGGCCGAAGCCCGTGAACGAGCAAGGAGGGTGCCGGCACGATCGCGCCGCGGGAAGTGCCCGAACCCGCGCGCTCGTGCGGAAACTTCCGTCCGGGGCTGTCCCACTCGTGGCCGCACGCCACATTGCGCCCCACGCGGGTCGACCCGTCAGATCACCCCGCCACGCTGGAGCATCCCCCGCACGGCCCGGAACGCTTCCCGGCGCCAGGTCTGGATGAGGTGCCCCCCCTGCACGCGCAAGAGCTGCGCGCCGAGGTGCGCCGCCAGGCGCTCGGCATGCGCGATGGGAGTCACCTGATCGGCCTCCGCGCCGACCACGAGCATGCGCTCGGTCGCCAGGCGCGGCGGTCGCGCGAACGGGCTGACGACGTGGTTGGCCGCCTCGATCGCGGCGTGCTGCACCGCCGCCTGTTCCCCCCGACCGAGGCGCCCCTGGTCTCGGGCGAAGTCGGCGATCGAAGAGAGCGGGATCATGGGCACCGCGAAGGCCAGGTCCCTCTCCAGCGTCGCCATCAGCGCGGCTGTGTACCCACCGAGGCTCATGCCGACGATACCGACCCCCCGCGCACCGCGCTCTTTCAGCAGCGCCATCAGGACGCGGACGTCGGCGACCGCCTGGCGGAACCCCTCGTTGGTGAAGCGCGGATCGGCCCCCGGGAACGGCGGCGCCCCGCCCTCGGCCCGCCCGCGTACGCCGTGGAACGGAAGGACGGTGAGCGCCACGTCCAGCCCGCGCGCGTTCAGCCACCGGATCGGCCAGGCCCGCTCCTCGATGGCCCATTGCCCGGTCATGTAGCCGTGCACCAGGATGACCGCGGGACGCGGCGCCGTGCCGACGTAGAGGCGCGCGTGCGCGGTGCGGTTGGGGGCGTGCGCCAGATAAGCGTCGCGGACGCCGGGCGCGAACGGCTCGAACGCGCTCGGCCACGAGGTCTCCAGGCACTCGCCGCCCCACGCCAGCGCACGAACGCGTCGCACCTGCGGCCGCATCGCCGGCGGCGGAACGAAGTAGGTGTCGGGGCTCTCCACCAGGCCGGGGGCGCCGTAGGCCTCGCGGATCTGCGCCAGCCGCTCGAGCCGCTCGTCGTGCGTGAGCGATTCGGCTCGCGAACGGACTGCGCGGTTGCGCATCTGCAGCGCTGCGACCACCGCGCGATCGAACGTCGCGGCGGCGGAGCCGAGCAGGCGGGTCCTCAAGGGAAGCATCCCACACACACTAGCCCAGGGCGTCGCGCATCGCCGGGTGCCGTGCCAGCCGTCTCAGCGCCTTGCCCAGGAGCGCCTTGCCCGGCTCCATCTTGTGCCAGGGCGACGCCCCGCTCGGGTGCGGCAAGGCGACGACGTCGACCTCACGCCCGTGCCATCGCGCCCGGCGCGCGGTTCCGACGACTTCCGCGAGCGGCGCCTTCTGGCCGAGCACCTGATCGATGGCCAGCGTTCCCACCGCGATGACGAGCTCCGGGCGGAGCAGCTCGACCTCGCGCGCGAGCCAGGAGCGGCAGCGGACGATCTCGTCCGCATCCGGTTTGCGATCGCCGCCTCCGCTGGCTTTCCCCGGGAAGCACCGCGCGACGGCGGCGATGTACACCCGGTCGCGGAAGGTTGCCTCGTCCACGTCGAGTGACTCCTGGAACCACCGGAACATCGTCCGCCCTGCCGTCCACGCGAACGGCCTCCCGAACGACCCTTCGCGCGGACCGGGCGCCTGGCCGACGAGGATGACCCGGCTCACGACGGGCGGACCGTGGACCACCGGTCCGATCATCTTCGGGCACACGCGGCATGCGTCGAGCTCGGCGTGCAGCAGCTGGAGGGCGCGCTTCATCGTCGCTGCGCGGCCGCGCGTCGCACCAACTCGGCCGGGTCGTCGGCAGGTGCGTCCGCGGACGCGACGCGCACGTCGGGGCTGACTCGCATGCGCGGGATGGCCTCGCCCGGAGAGGCGGCGACGCGGTACCAGACGACGCCATCGTCGTCGACGTCGACCGCGACGCGCTCCGGCTCGCGCTTGGCAAGCTCGGTGAGCATCGCGTCGGCCTCCGCCACGCCGAGGCCGAGCGCGCGCGCCGCGTCGACCGCCCTCACCTGCCCGCGGTGCGCGGCCATGGCCAGGAGCGCCTGTGTGCGCGTGGCTCGCTCGGCCTTCTCGCCGGACCGGTTGAGCGAGCGGCCCCCCCGCAGCAGCGCCACGCCGAGGACGAGCACCACCACGAGGATCGGCAGCGAGACGGCGAGCGCGACCCCGGTGGTGAGCAGCGCCAGCAGCAGGCCCCCGATCCCCAGCGCCACGGAGCCCCCGAAGAGGAGCACCAGCCACCCGAGCACGCTGGCGGCAGTTCCTCCCACCCTCGACGGGGCTCCCGCCAGATTCACGGATGGGCTCGAAAGGGGCGCGCGCAGGGCCCCGCACGCGGTGCAGTACGGGACGACGCCGCGGTACACGATGGGCGCCTCGCGACCGCACTGGGGGCACATGGGAGGCATTGCGGTCACGGCGCTGATGGGACAACCTTGCGGCTCCTGAAGCGCGCGTCAAGCCCACTTGAGACGGCCGGCAGACGGCCCCGCCCGGGGCCGCCTGCTAGTTTCCCGGCCATGCGTGGAGCTCTGGCGGGAGGACTGAAGGTCGCGTGCCTCGTCGCGTGTGCGGTGGCGTTCGCGTGCAGCGGCTTCGCGTGCAGCGGCAGCACCAGGAGCGGCAACGTCTTCGGCGACGACGGCGGGGGCAGCAGCGGGGGGAGCGGCGGCAGCAGCAGCAGCGGCGGGGGCAGCAGCAGCGGGAGCTTCGGCGACGGTGGAGGCAGCGGGAGCGGCAGCGGCGGCGGCAACGGGTGCAGCGGCCAGGCGGCCGACTTCGTCTACGTCCTGTCGGCACAGAACGACCTCTACAGCTTCGCGCCCGCCGCCAAGAAGTTCACCAAGATCGGCGCGCTCGGCTGCAACACGGCCATGCAGCCGAACTCGATGGCCGTCGACCGCAACGCCGTCGCCTACGTCAACTACGTCCAGGGCAACCCGGCCACCGGGCAGGACTCGGCCGGCGCCATCTTCCAGGTGAGCACCCAGGACGCGAGCTGCAGCGGGCCGATCATGAGCCTGCCCGCCAGCTGGTATCGCCTCGGCATGGGCTACTCGTCCAACAACGCCGGCTCCACCGCGGAGACGCTCTACGTCGCCGGCACCTCCGGCACCCCCCTCGGCGGCAGCAGCCCCGGGCTCGGCCTGGTCGACTTCGGCAAGAAGGCCATCGGCCCCATCGGCCAGTTCAGCGGCTCGCTCGCCGGCGGCAACGCCGAGCTGACCGGAACGGGCGATGGGCGCCTCTACGGCTTCTTCGCGTCGACGGTGCAGGTCGCGCAGATCAACAAGACGAGCGGAGCGACGCAGGCGCCGGTGACGATGACCGGCGTGCAGCCGCCGAACGACTGGGCCTTCTCGTTCTGGGGCGGGCACTTCTACCTCTACACGTCGCAGGGCCAGGGCGCGGGCAACGGCAGCAACGTGACCGACTACGATCCGGTGTCGGGGAGCATCAACCCGGCCTACATGACGAGCATCGGCTTCGACATCGTCGGCGCGGGCGTGTCCACTTGCGCTCCGACGACGCCGCCCCAATAAACCAAGTGTATGGGCGACTGGGACGCGAAGGTCTACGAGCGCGTCTCCGAGCCGCAGTTCCGCTGGGGGCAGCGCGTCCTCGAGCGACTGCCGCTCCGGGACGACGAGGCGGTGCTCGACGCGGGGTGCGGCGCGGGCCGGCTGACGGAGCTGCTCGCCGACAGGGTGCCACGAGGACGCGTCGTGGCGCTCGACGCCTCGGAGGGCATGCTGGAGCGCGCGCGGCTGCGCCTGTCGCGCTTCGGCGACCGCGTCACCTTCGTGAAGGCCGACCTGGCGAAGCACGTCGAGCGGCCCGCGGTCGACGCCGTCTTCAGCACGGCGACGTTCCACTGGGTGCTGGAACACGACGCGCTCTTCTCGTCGATCCATGCCAGCCTGAAGCCCGGCGGTGCCCTCATCGCCCAGTGCGGCGGCGCAGGGAACCTGACGCGCCTGCGGGGCCGAACGGCGAGGCTGCGGGCGAGCGCGGAGTACGCGCCGCTCTTCGCGGACTTCCGCGAGCCCTGGCACTACGCGACGCCCGAGGAGACACGACGGCGGCTCGAGCGGACCGGCTTCGTCGACGCCAGGGCCTGGCTCGAGCCGGCGGCGACGCCGTTCGAGGACGCCGCGACCTTCCGTGAGTTCCTGGTGCACGTGATCCTGCGCGACGATCTCGGGCGCATCGGGGACGAGGCGCTGCGGGAGAAGTTCGTCGACGCCCTGGTGGACGCCGCAGGAAAGGACACGCCCGCGTTCGAGCTCGACTACCAGCGGTTGAACATCGAGGCCAAACGGGGTTAGGACCCCCTCATGGGCAACCCCTTCGTTCACATCGAGCTCAACACCGACGACGTCGCCAGCGCCAAGAAGTTCTACAAGGGCCTCTTCAAGTGGAAGCTCGGCGCCATGGGCCCCGGCTACGTCGGCATCGACGTCGGCAAGGGCACCGGCGGCGGCATGCAGAAGAAGCCGATGCCCGAGGCGCCCACCATGTGGCTGCCCTACGTCGAGGTCGACGACGTGAAGAAGACCGTCGCCAAGGCCCGCAAGCTCGGCGCGACGGTCATGGTCGAATACATGGCCATCGGCGGCATGGGCGCCATCGGCGTCTTCGTCGATCCCACCGGCGCCGCCATCGGCGTGTGGGAGACGGCGAAGAAGCCGGCCAAGAAGAAGGGCAAGAAGAAGAACAAGAAGTAGCTACTTCGGGTCGACGCCGCCGCCCTCCAGCCACGCGAGGAACGCCTCGGCCCGCGCCCGCTCGGCCGCGACGTCGAAGCCCGCGGCCGCCAGGTCGGCCTCCGCCTGCGCCACGCTCACGCTGGCCGCCTCGTCGATGATCTCGTCGACGAGCTTCTCCCACAATCGCCTCTCGCGGCTCACGGGCGCCATCAGTCCTTCTCCTCATTCTCGGGCACACCGCTCTTCGCGGCGAGCAACTTCAGCACGACGCGCTTGCGGCGCTTGGCCGCGGCGTAGAACTCGGTGACGTCCCGCGTGCTGTCGCGCGCCATCCTCGCCGGATCGGTGATCTCCCGCGCGACGTAGTCCAGGTAGAGCAGGTTCACCTCGTCCTTCTCGGCCCGGAGGTGCGCGCGCAGCTCGTCGAGCTTGCCGCGCAGCCGCTCGAGCTCCCTCGCGTCGCGCGCGTCGTCCTCGCGCTCCTGCTCGAGCCGGACCACGCGCTCCTCCCTCGACGGCGTCGACGCCTGGGCGCGGCCCTCGGTCACCTCCTGCTCGCGCAGGAAGGCCTGCTCCGCGCGCTTCGCCGCGTCCGTCTCCCGCAGCTGGTGCGTGTGCTCGCTCCACACCAGGCGGCAGAGCCGCTTCACCAGCGGCACCTCCGCCGGGTCCCACCCCCAGCGCACCAGGCGCAGGTTCGTTCGACCCAGCAGATCCCGCGCCGCCTCCCGGCTTCGCACCAGCCTGCTGGCGAACCGCAGGGCCACCAGGCTCGCGCCCGGGAAATCGTGATCGCGCAGCAGCTTCCCCAGCTGGCGATTCTCGGCGTCCGTGAGCGCTCGCCCCAGCCTGTCCGTCCCCACGTACGCGCCCGTCGGCGTGATCGCGCTCAAGGGTCCCTCCTCCGGCCTCGGGCCAAAAAAAAGGGCCCGGGAGGCGCCGACCTGTGCGGCGCCCCCCGGACCCTTCTACCAGCGCGCCGGCCGTCCCGCGGGAGGTGTTTGCCTCCCGCCGTCAGGACGGAGCGCCGCGCGAGGCGGCGACTACTTGCCGGCCGTGCCCGGGATGGGCGCGGTCGGAGCAGTCGTCGCCGGCTGTGCGGACGGCTGGGCGCCGGCGGGCTCGGTGATCGGGGTCACTGTGATCCCGATCACGTTGCCCGTGACGGCGAGCTTCTTCTTCTTGCTCGTCGTCCCACGCGCGGTGCGCGTGGCCCTCGCCTTCGCCGCGGCGGCCGCGATCTCCGGACCCGTGCGCGGCGCCGGAGCCTTGCGGGGCTCCAGGCCGAACAGGGCCAGAGTGTCGGTGGCGTTGCCGAACATCGCGAGCAGGTTGCGCTTGAGGGCCAGGACAACCGGACCCACCTTCGCAACCGTCGCTCGCAACGCCGCCACCGCCACCTTCGCGCTCGCCTGCACCGTGTTCACGGCATTGATCGCGTCGATCAGGCTCTGGATGGCCTGAACGAGCGTCGCCGTCGTGAACACGGTGTTTCCGAGCGTGAACTGCCCGTTCGGAAACTGCTTCTGCAGCCCCCCGATGAGGGACTGCAGCTGCGCCAAGGTTGCCGCTTTGGACTTGGACGTGGTGCTGGACATGTGCGTTTCTCTCTTTTCACCGAGGGCGCACTTCGCCGGGATGGCGAGGCGCACGGCGCGTGATTGCTCCGGGCGGGTGTGCCTTTCGTTTTCGTCTCCCTCTTGTAGAGACAGTCCCGCTCAAGCCGGGATTCGCCGCGGGCGGGAGGAGAAATCGACGCCCCGGTTCGTAAGCGTGCGGAAGGACGGACCTCTTCGACCTCGACGATTGGTTCAGATCATCGTGCCTGCGCGGGCCCCCCGATCAACCCGGTGACGAATACCGACTGGGAGGGCGTCGGCGTCGCCCGCTACGAGCGCGACGACTCGAAGGTCGGTTGCGCGACCGTACTCGCGGCTGCAGCATTGCGGCTATGCGTCGCGCACCTGTGCCTTTCGCGCTCGCTTCGGCGCTCCTGATCCTCGCCGCATCGTGCGGTGGTCAGACGGTCTCGCCCCCGCGCGGCGACGCAGGGCCGGCGACGAGCTCGGGCGGATCGGGCGGCGGCGGGACGTCGAGCTCCGGTGGTAGCACCGGCTCGGGCGGCGGCTTCCTCTGGCTGTTCGAGATGCCCACGAACGGCTCGTGGTCGACCGCATACAGCGCATCGTCGAATCCTCGCGTGCTCGACGTCCAGTCGACCGGGTACAACAGCGGGACGATCCTCGTGGGGATCCCGTAGGCCGCGGACCTGGCGAGGAGGGCACGGCGAGAAGCTCAATCCTCCGATGACCCGCGCCAGAATCCGGGCGGCAACCGTCCCCACCGAGGACGCGACGCTCAACGTGCAGGAGACCCTGTGGGGCGTTCGAGCCCTCCACACCGGCACTCGGACGACCGGCGATGCCCGCCATCACCTCCCGTCCAGGCGACTCCTGGTCCAGGACGGTCCCCGTCAGCTCGTGCTCACGCGACGCCCCGTCCTTCTCTCGCAGCGCCTCGTCCACGACGGTCGCCGTCGGTTCCAGCCGTCGCGGTTCCTCGTCCACGACGCTCGCCGTCAGCTCCGGCGTCCGCGATTCCTGGTCCTCGATACCCGCCGGCAGCTCCTCCTCACGCGTCTCCACGGCCTGCTCACGACCCGTGAGCTCGTGCCCTCACCGCTCCCCGCTCTGCTCACTCGCCGGCAGCGCCTGACCTGCCTGCTACGCTCCTCCCTGTCCGTGTTCGCCGTCGCCATCACCGAGCTCGCCGGCGGCATCGACGCCGAGGCGACCGCGCTCGCGTCCGATCTCGCCGTCACCGCCTACGAGGCGCGCATGCTCCTCGCGCCCGGCATGCCCGCCGTCGTCCGCACCACCCCCGACAGGGCCCTCGCCCTGGACCTCCTCGCTCGCCTGCGCGCACGCGGGCACGACGCCGTCGCCTGCGACACCGCCGCCGTGGTCGCCTCGAGCGCCATGCTCTCCATGCGCCGGTTTCGCCTGGGGCCCGAGGCGATCACCCTCGACGACCACCCCGAGGCGCGCCTCGCCTACGCCGACATCCTCGCCCTCACGCCCGCCGTCCACCGCCGCCGCACCGACGTCGACACCCAGGTGCGCGAGACCAAGTTCTCCGCCACCCGCGCCATCGTCACCAGCGGCCTGTCGATGACCAAGACCACCAAGAAGGACACCCACAGCTCGACGGAGGAGCGCACCGCCGTCCTCTACGTCTTCCCGCGCGGCACCGGCACACCCTGGCTGCTCAGCGACCGCGGCACCAGCTGGGCGGGCCACGGGCGCCCCGTGGCGCACTCCGAGGCAGAGAACTACCGCATCGCCGTCGCCGCCCTGCGCGAGCGCGCGCCGGGGGCCGCATTCGACGATCGCCTCGTTGCCCGCAAGGCCACCCCCGAGCGCGTCGGCGTCGTCGGTGGCGCCGGTTCGACGACGGTGAAAGCTTCGTCCGAGGCAGGTGTCGACCTCCTCGCACACCTCCTCGCGCTCTGGCTCCGCAAGCGGGAGCAGGCGGCGTACAGATGACGCACCGCCCGGGCGGCACAGTCCGCACAGCGCTTCATGTTCGTTTGCGTCTGGCACCCCGCGCCACGCGCAGCTAGATTCCGCGCGTCATCGCCCCTGACTCCGGAGGGAGGCGCCGTCCGATGGTCGACAAGGTCAAGAAAATCTGGATGGACGGGGAGTTCGTCGACTGGGACGCGGCCAACGTCCACGTCCTGACGCACTCCCTGCACTACGGCCTTGCCGCCTTCGAGGGCATCCGGGCTTACAGGCGCGCCGACGGCGGGACCTACGTCTTCCGCCTGCGGGAGCACGTCGACCGCCTCTTCGACTCCTGCAAGATGTGCCTGCTCAAGCCGGAGTACACGCGCGAGCAGATCATGAGCGTGTGCGCCGAGACCCTGCGCGTCAACGGCATGCCCGAGGGGTACCTGCGGCCGATGGTCTACGTCGGCGAGGGCGCCATGGGCATCTACGCCCCCACCAACCCGGTGCGGTCCGCCGTCATCGCCTGGAAGTGGGGGGCCTACCTGGGCGAGGAGGCGCTCAAGAACGGCATCCGCACCAAGATCAGCTCCTTCGCGCGCCACCACATCAACGTCAGCCTGGCCAAGGCCAAGATGACCGGGCAGTACACCAACAGCGTTCTCGCCAAGCGCGAGGCCAAGCTGGGCGGCTACGACGAAGCCATCATGCTCGACGCCAACGGCTACGTGAGCGAGGGCTCGGGCGAGAACATCTTCGTCGTACGCAAGGGTGTCCTGCACACGCCAGACCTGTCGTGCTCGATCCTCGAGGGGATCACGCGCGAGACCGTGATCACCCTGGCGCGCGAGCTGGGGCTGACGGTCGAGGAGTGCCGCATCACCCGCGACCAGCTCTGGCTGGCCGACGAGGTGTTCTTCACCGGAACGGCCGCGGAGGTCACGCCCGTACGCGAGGTCGACAACCGCACCGTCGGCGACGGTACGGTGGGGCCCATCACCAAGCGCCTCCAGACGCGGTTCTTCGAGGTCGCTCGCGGCATCGACACGTCGCACCCCGAGTGGTTGACGCGCGTGTGAGCACGAGGGCGGGTCGCGCCCTGCGCGTAGCGCTCGCGGTCCTCGGCCCGGTCGCGTGCGGTCCGGCGGCTCCGCCCCCGCCGACGACGGCGGCGCCGGCCCGACCGGTGCCCGCGAGCTTCGCCGAGGACCCCAGGCCCCTCCAGCGCTACCACTCCAGACGCCTGGCGCTGGCGCTCCCTCTGCCGGACGGGCTGGCCTGGCGGATCGACGACCACACGCGCCCCGAGCTCGTCGCGACCCACGCTCCCACGCACTCCAGGGTGGTGGTCACCGTGTTCCACGCCGACGAGCTCGTGGGCCGCGGTCGGTGCGAGGCCCTCGCGCGCGACCGCAAGCTCGTGCCCGCCGGAGCCCTCCGGACCCTCGAAGACGAGGTCACCTTCACCCAGCAGACCTTCGACACTCGCATCTGGGTGGCTATCGAGCCGGGGGGAGGTCCGGAGCGGCCGCTCGTAGGACACGTGATGGCGTTCGGCGGCTTCCTGCGCAAATGCCTGGTGTTCGACTTCTCGAGCGAAGTCGACGGCGCCGGTGACGAGGCGGTGCTGTCCGCGCGCCTCGCCTTCGCGCGCGCACGCATCCTGGGGGGCCTGGAGCTCGATCCTTTCGACGCCGTGCCACGCGAGTCGCCGTCCGGCCCGAGCGTCGGCCCCGCGAACGACCGATGAGCCTCCTGGCGATCTGCGCGATCGCGCTCGCATTCGGCTTCTTCGGCTCGATGCCGCTCGCCGGCCCCATCGCCATCATGACCGTCTCGCGCGCGGCCCAGAAGAAGTTCAGCGAGGCGCTGCACGTCGCCCTGGGCGCCGCAGCGGCGGAGGGCATCTACGCGGGCCTGGCTTTCTGGGGCTTCACGACGTTCCTGGCGCGCCACCCGGTCGTGGTTCCCGTCTCGCACGGGGTGACCGCCGTCGTCCTCGCCGCCCTGGGCGTCCGCTTCGCCTTCTGGAAGCTCGAGGAGCCGGAGGAGGATCCGCGGGGCAAGGTCCGGGCGGGCACTGCGCTGGTCGGTTTTTCGATCTCGATGCTCAATCCGACGCTGCTAGTCACCTGGACCGCGGCGGTCGCGTTCCTCTACTCGAAGGGGCTGCACGACACCTCCGCCACGGCGGCGATCCCCTTCGGGGCCTGCGCCGCTGCAGGCGTCGGCGGGTGGTTCTTCATGCTCGTCCGTCTCGTACGCCGCTACCACGGACACCTTCCGGGGGCTCTCCTCACCTGGACCATCCGCGTTCTCGGGCTCACGCTGGTGTGCCTCGGCGTCTGGTCGGGGGTGCAGCTGGCGACGTGGCTCGGAGGCGATCACGACCGCGACACTCCCGCGGCGGCCTCCGCCTCGCTATGCTGCGCCCGTGCAGACGAGCACGCCTCCGCTCGACACCGACGTCGCCATCGAGACGCCGGAGCACATCGTGTTCCGCCACAAGGTCGCCGGGCCGGCTAGGCGCTTCCTCGCCTACCTGCTCGATCTTCTGATCTGTTACACCGCGTTCACGGCGCTGGCGTTCCTGGTGCTGCTCGCGTCGGTGGGGACGGCAGTCGCCACGGACTCGGTCGACGGCGCGCTCGGCGCGGGCATCGGCATCCTGCTGGTCGCGCTCTTTGCCATCCAGTGGGTGTACTTCGCCGTGCTCGAGGGATGGCGCGGGCGGACGCCGGGCAAGTCGGCGATGGGGCTGCGCGTCGTCACGACCACCGGGCGCCCGATCGGCTTCCGCGCGGCGGCGCTGCGCAACGTCCTGCGCGCGGCGGACGCCCTGCCTCTCACCTACACCGCCGGCCTGCTGTCGATGGCCGGGCTGGTCTCGATGTCTGCCACACGTCGATTCCAGCGGCTGGGGGACCTGGTGGCGGGGACGATGGTCATCGTCCCGGAACGCGCCAGCGCTGCCGCCCCGCTCGTGCTGTGGCCTCCGGCGCAGCCCTACGAGCTGGCGCAGCTCCCCGACGACATCCGGCTCGACGGCGAGGAGCGCCAGGCCATCGAGATGTTCCTGCGGCGGAGGGTGCGCCTGGGGCGGGCGCGCGAGCTCGAGCTGGCGGCCATGATCGCCTCGCAGCTCGCCGCGCGCTTCGACTTCCGCGCGCAGGACCCCTCGCGCACCCTCGCCTTGATCTACGACCGCGCCGTCAACGCCGGGCGCGTCGACGCGCCCCCTTCGTCGAACACCCCGGGCTCATGGCGCTAGTCTCGGCCCTCACCGAACGCGCGTTCGCCGCGCGGCGCCAGCGCGAGTGGGACCAGCTCGACGCGCTCGTCCGTACCGCGCAGACCCGCGGGCTGCGCCACCTCGCGCCCGAGCAGATCGGGCAGCTGTCGCCCCTCTATCGCGACGTGTGCGCGGATCTCTCTCGGGCCGAGGCGGCGCGCTACAGCGCCCCGCTGATCGACTACCTGCAGGGCCTGACCGCCGCCGCCCACACCGTGCTGTACGGGCACGCCCGGGGGCGGATGCTCGCGGCGGGCGTCCGTGGCTCGCCGCTACGCGCGGTGCTCGAGGCCTTCCCGCGCGCCGTGCGCCGGCACAGGGTAGCGATGATCATCGCCTTCCTCCTCTTCTTCGTGCCGTTCTTCGGCGGGCTGTTCGCCACGCTGGCCGATCCCGGCTTCGCCGTTCGCATCGTCCCGGAGTCGCAGCTTCGCCCGCTGGTCGAGGCCTACAAAGAGGGGTTCTCGTCGGGACGCGGCGCCGGGATGGACGCGGCGATGGCCGGCTTCTACGTGAACAACAACGTGGGAATCGCCCTGCGATGCTTCGCCACCGGGCTGATGTTCGGCGTCGGCTCCGCCTTCTACCTGGTGGAGAACGGCCTGGCGACGGGCGCCATCATGGGGTACGTCGCCGTGCACGGCGCGGGCGACAACATCCTCACCTTCGTCGTCGGCCACGGGTCGCTCGAGCTGGGGGCCATCGTCCTCGCGGGAGGTGCCGGCATGGCGCTGGGATGGTCGATCGTCGCCCCCGGCGACAGGACGCGCATCGCCTCGTTGCAGGCGGCGGCGCGGAGCGTGGTCATCATCGTGTTCGGCGCCGCCGTGATGCTGTTCATGGCCGCCGCCGTGGAGGGGTTCTGGTCGGCGTCGAGCATGCCGTCCATCGTGAAGCGCGTCGTGGGCGGCGTGATGTTGGCCGTGGTGCTGGGCTACATCGTCTTCGCCGGCCGCGGGTCCGACGCGGCCGAGGCGCTCGAGCGCGAGGAGGAGTCCGACCGATGGACCTGATGCGCGCGCGCGTGGCGCTGCGAGAGCGCCCGCTGCTCGACGTGCTCGATCTCGCGGTGCGCTTCTGCGCGGCGCACGCCGGGGCCTACGCCAGGCTGTCGCTGGCGGTGCTGGTTCCGGCGTTCGCGCTGTCGTGGGCGGCAGCGTGGGCGGGCGGGTGGTGGGTCGGCTGGACGGTCACCCTGCTGGTGACGGCGTTCGCCGGTGCGCCGTTCGTCGCGCTCGCATCCAAGCTCGTCTTCGCCGAGAAGGTGGGGACCGGTGAGGCGCTGAAGATCGCGCTGCGCGCGCTGCCCGGACTGATCGCCGTGCGCATCCTCCAGGGCCTCGCGCTGGGCGCCAGCATGCTCATGCTGGGTCTGCCGTGGCTATGGGTGGGTACCATCATGCTCTTCGTCGTGGAGGTGATCGTCCTCGAGCAGCCCGGCGTCGGCGGCGCGCTGGGTCGGGCGCAGCGCATCGCGAACGCGCACTTCGGCGCGGCGGTGGGGACGATGGTGTTGCTGCTCATGGCGATGGCCGGCGCCTCCATGCTCGCCGACATCGCCGGACGTGAGGTCCTGCAGAGCGTGCTGGAGGTGAAGCCCCCGCCGTCCATGTTCCGCGAGGGCGGCAGCTGGCTGGCCCTGCTCGGCTGGTGGGCCATGCTGCCGCTGCTGTCGACGGCGCGCTTCTTCGTCTACCTCGACATCCGCACCCGCACCGAAGGCTGGGACATCCAGACGCGTTTCGCCTCGATCGCGGCCCGGGCCGACGCCGAACGCATGGAGCAGGCCGAGCGCGCAGCGCGGAGCCCCGTCCGTCCCGAGCCGCGCACCCCGGCGCCACCGCAGGCGCAGTGGGGAGGCCCGCCGTGAAGCGATTCGCCCTGGCGGCGCTCCTCCTCTTCGCCTTGCTGGGCGTGTCCGGCCCCGCGCACGCCGTCCTCGATCCGACGCGGGCACAGTCCGACGTCGACGCCGCGATGCGCGACAAGGACCTGGCCTTCTGCCGCGATCCCCGCCAGCCCATGTCGCCGCGGGCGCAGTCTCTGTGTGGACACGCCACCGAGATCCCCGGCTGCGCGGGCTTCCAGGCGGCGTGCGCGAAGACGGCGCCCCCGCCGCGGTCGCCGTCGTGGACGCCGCCCACGCCGCCCCCCACGCCGCTCCTCGCCATCCCGGGCATGCTCGGTACTTTGGCCCAGCTGCTGGTGTGGCTGCTGGTGGCGGCGCTGGTAGTGGCCGTGCTGGTGCCGATCATCCTCGCCATCGCACGCATGAAGCGCAGCAAACGGCCCGACGCCGAAGCTGGCAAGGAGGAGGCGAAGGGCGAGCAGCAACCGGCGGTGGTCGATCTTCCGGCCATCACCGACGAGGACGCGCTGCTCGCCCGCGCGGGGGAGCTCGCGCGCCGGGGCGAGAACGCGGCGGCGCTCCAGCTCTACCTGGCCGCGAGCCTGCGCGCGCTCGACAAGCGCGGAGCGGTGCGCCTGGCCCGGGACCGGACCAACGGCGAGTACGTGCGCGGGTGCAGCGACGCGGGGATGAAGCCGCCGCTGCGCGACATCGTGCGCGAGGTGGACCGCGTCCAGTTCGGCGGCGAGCAAGCGACGCAGGACGCGGTGGCGCGTGCCGCGCAGCGCGCCGTGGCCATCGTCCGCGCGCTGCCGGTGATGCTGGTCGCCCTGGCGCTGGCGTGCCTGCTCGGGTGCGGCGGCGGCGCGGCGAGCAAGGTGGCTCCGAAGTTCGGGGACGATCCGGCGGGCGACGAGCTGGTGAAGGAGGTCCTGCGGCGCCAGGGTGTGAAGGCGGAAGTGCTCGAGACGGCGCTGGCGACGATGCCCGTGCCGAAGCCGGGCGAGCGCACGCCCGCCGTGCTGGTGGATCTCGAGCGGACGGAGCTCGACGCCGACACGCGCGATCACCTGGTCGAGTGGGTCGACGCGGGGGGGGTGCTCGTCCTGTTCGGTTCGCCCGGGGCGTGGCCGGCGAAGTTCGGGGCGGCGCCGACCTACTCCACCGGCCCCCACAAGATCACCGTGCGCAGGCTGCTCGCGCGCAGCACGCCGGCCGAGGGCGACGAGGACGACGAACCTTCGTCCGACCCGGGAGATTCGGCCGTCTACTCGCGCACCACCGAGCGCGGCGAGCTCGCCTCGGGGGAGGCGCTGGGGATCAGCAAAGCCACCGACCGCGTGGCGTGGTTCGACGACGGGATGACGTACGCCGCAGTGGTGACGTACGGCAAGGGATACGTGCTCGGCGTCGCCAGCGACGAGCTCTTGCTGAACGCCGGCCTCGCCCGCCCGGGCAACGCGGCGGCGATGATCGCCATCCTGTCGAACGCCGACCGGGTCGAGATGCGCCTCGCCGAACCGGACGATGGCGTATCGCCCCCGACGTCGCCCATCGCGGCCATGACGCGGGCGGGCCTCGGGGTGGGGCTCGTGCACGCGCTCGTGGCAGCGCTCGTGCTCTTCTTCGCCGTGGGCGTGCGGCTGGCGAGGCCGAAGCCGTCGCCCCCGCCGCGGCGGCGCGCGTTCTCGGAGCACGTCGAGGCGGTGGGCGCCCTCTACGCGCGGACACGGAACGCGCCGCACGCGCTGGGCTGCTACGCGCGCTTCGCCGACGAGCGACTCCGCGCGCGGATGCCGCGGGGGGCCGGCGACATCCCGGCCTTCCTCGCGTCGCGCGCGCGCATGCCTCTCGACGGATGCCAGCGGCTCTGGATGCGGGCGGTGCAGGCCAAGGCGGGGGCGCCGCCGCTGGGCGACGAGCTGGCCGTACTGAGGGAGCTGTCCGCGGTATACGCGGCGGCGATGGCGCAGGACAAGTAAAGGAGCGTGGAGCGTGGACGCGACCGGTTTTCAGCAGACCTTCGATCGCATCAAGCAGCAGATGGCGCGCGTGGTCGTCGGGCAGCAGGAGCTCGTCGAGGGGCTCCTCGTCGCCGCGATCGCCAAGGGGCACGTCCTGGTGGAGG
>DATBQU010000093.1:0-1680 GCA_036560665.1 Polyangiaceae bacterium | reverse complement strand
ATGAGATGGCCGAAGTAGAGCGTCCCAGGCTTGTCGGTGCGGTCGATGATCTGCACCTGCGGGTAGCGACGCTCGTAGGAGTCGGTCACCGCGCTGCGGAAGCGGGTGAACTGGACGCTGGCCTCGAGTCCCAGGTCCTCGCTGAAGTGGAACGTGTAGGCGCCGCCGGCGAGCCAGTTGCCGGAGTAAAGGTCGCCCGCGTACCACCCGCCCATCGCGGACAGCTCGTGGCGGAACGCCTTGGTGAACAGTCGCTCCTGTACACCGCGATAGTGGCGCCCGCCGACGAGCTCTTGCTTGAGCTCCTCGTCGACGCACTGTGCGCCCGCTTGCCGCACGCCAAACATCAGCGCGAGCCCCGCGGCAGCGGCGACGATCGCGGCGCGCATCCCTCGATTCTCGTACCAGCGCTCGCTTCGCACTGTCAATCACGCTGGACGCGCGCCGGGGCCGGGGCGCACCATCCCGCGGCCCATGACGCCCGAGATGTCCCCGCGCCAGCGCGTGGTCGTGCCGTGCGCGCTCGCCATCGGTGGCCTCGACCCAGGGGGGGGCGCCGGGCTCGCGGCGGACCTGCGCGCCTTCGCCGCGGCCGGAGCCTTCGGGTGCGCGGCCGTGGCCCTGGTCACGGTCCAGTCGAGCGCCGGGCTGCGAAGCGCCCGGGCCGTGCCGGCGTGGGAGGTGACCGCTCAGGCGGGCGAGGTGCTGCGACACCAGCGCGTCAGGGCCGTGAAGGTCGGTGCGCTGGGGAGCGTGGCCAACGTACGCGCGGTGGCCAGGCTCCTGGCGCGCCACCGCCACGTCCCGGTGGTCATCGACACGCCGATGTTCCCGACGCGCGGAAGCGCACGGCTCCTCGCGAAACGCGCGCTGTCGGCCCTCCGCGACGAGCTCCTGCCGCTGGCCACCCTGGTCACCGCCAACGTCGAAGAAGCGCAGACCCTGGTGGGCGAGCCGGTGCGCACCGTAGGCGAAGCGCACGACGCGGCGCGGGCGCTGGCGCGCACGGGGGCTCGCGCGGTGCTGGTGAAGGGAGGGCACCTCACCGGCGGGAGCGCAATCGACGTGCTGGTGCTGGACGGTGAGGTCGTCGAGCTGCGCGCGCGCCGGCTGCCGCTGCCCGCGATGCACGGATCGGGCTGCACGTTCGCCTCGCTGGTGGCCGGGCGCCTGGCGTGCCGCGCCGCTGCACGCGTCGATCGCGGGGGCATGGTCGAGGCGATCCGCTGGGCCAAACGCGTCCACCACACGGCGCTCGCGCACGCCGTCGACGTGGGAACGGGGCTGTCGGCGCTGATGTTCGCGTGCCCGCCGGGGTGATCCGGTCAGCGTCGACCATGCTCCATGCGCCGCCGCGCCCCCGCGTCCCGTTTGCCGTCGACGGGCGGCGGCGCCCCGGCGGCATGACCTGAACGACCGGCGAAGTCAGAGCTGCGTGCCGGCCGCGGTGCAGGGGAACAGGTGGCCCAGCGGAGCCGCGCTGTCGTCGCAGACGACCAGCTGGAGCGGCTTGAGCACCGTGGCCCCGTGCGTCCCCGTCGTGAACACCGAGTAGACGTGCTGCGCGTTCGCGGTGAATCCCGGCACGTCGAGGATGTCGACGAGGCCCAGGTGGCGCCGGACGCGTAGGTCGCTGCTGGGGATGGCGTTCTGCTCGAGGTAGCCCATGGCGTCGACCGT
>DATBQU010000092.1:0-6052 GCA_036560665.1 Polyangiaceae bacterium | reverse complement strand
GGCTGGCTTCGGCACAATCACCACCGAAATCCTGCCCGCCGGGGAGTTCTATCTGGCGGAGGACTATCACCAGCAGTACCTCGCCAAGAACCCCGACGGGTACTGCGGCCTCGGCGGCAACGGTGTCGCCTGTCCGGTCGGGCTGGCGCGCGCCTAGCGGTCAGAGTCGGGGGCCGCGCTCACTTCGCGCCGCAGGCGAGCCAGTCGCCGAGCTGGTGCCGCGTGCCCGTGTCCGGGCCGTAGGGACCAAGTGGCATCGACGTGTTGTCGTCGGCCGCCCTCGCGAAGATTCGATCCTTCCAGGCGACGACCTGATCGCGCGTGTCGAAGGTGAGGCTTGGCAGCTCTGGCACCATTCCGAGAAGAAGGCCTGGCCGGGCAGTTCACGGCTCGCCCGGCGCTCGCCGTCCACGGACTGGACGGACCGGGAGTCGCGCCGCTCGGAGGGCGGCGGGGGCTGTGATAAGCACGTTCCCGTCATGACCCGCGCCATCTCCGGCCTGCTCCTGTTCGCTCTGGGCGCCGGCTTCACCGCCGTGGCCTGCGACGACAAGAAGTCCTCCTCCGACGCGCCGCGCCCGGACGCCAGCACCGCCGCCGACAAGAACCTGTCGGCCGATCCCAAGCTCTCGAAGGCCATCCAGGCGGCCGCCTCCGCATCGGCCGCGAACGAGAACACACCGCCGCCGGACGGCATCTTCGCCGCGGGCGCTGCCGATCAACGGCACGCCAAGGGCGTCCCGACCAAGGTCGACATGGTGAAGGACGGGGCCGACCCCAAGGTCTCGTTCGCCCCTGCGGCCGATGCCTCCCCCGACTCGGCCCGCGCTTCGTCCTACGGCCCCGCGGCGCTCGAGCTGCAGATGTCGATGGGGCCGCGCATGGCCATGCCCACCATCGACTTCGGAATGGTGCTGGGCCCGGCGAAGGCGGACGAGGGTGGCCCGGACTGGCTGGTGGGCGACGTGAAGCGGGCGACCCCCAGCAAGGAGCAGCTCGGTCAGCTCCCGCCCGGGACAGACAAGGAGATCGGCTCGCTCGCCGGGAGCCAGATTCGCCTCAAGATGACCGCGGACGGGCGCGAGAGCGACCTCCTGCTCCAGCTCGGCAAGGCGTCACGCCCGGAGCTGGAGCGGCTGGCCCAGAACGCGGCCGAGGCCCTGGTGTTCGCGACCGTACCGCTCCCGCCCAAGCCGGTCGGGGTGGGAGCGCAGTGGATCGCCGAGACACGCATGCCGCTGTCGGGGCTCGACGTCATCGCCTACCGCGCCTACACCGTGAAGAGCGTGGAGGGCGATCGCCTCCACCTCACGCTCCTCGTGAAGTGCTACGCGGCGAGCAAGGACGTCCAGCTGCAAGGCGTGCCGAAAGGGGCGACGCTGGAGCAGTTCGACGCAGAGTCGAAGGGGGAGATGGAGGTCGTCCGCGGCGAATCGCTGGCGCGAAAGTCGGACGTCCAGCAGCAGGTGGTGATGGTCTTCGCCGGGCCCGGCGGGGCCCAGCCGCCGCAGCAGGCGGGGCAGCCGCCCGGGAACATGCTGACGGCGCAGCTGCAGAGCCAGGCGACGCTCGTCCGCGGCGAGGACCTACGCGCCGCGATGAAACAACCCTGACGCCGTGGCCGGGCACACTTTGACACGCGTTCTGCCACGTCCTTGGCCAGGTTTGGCCGGCAGCGAGGGCAGTGGCGGCCGGGCCCGGAAAACAGGCGAAAAAAGCAGCGTCAGGCTACACTGACGCCGAGAAGCGGACTCACAATGAAGATCACCTGCCAGTCCTGCCAATCCAAGTACAACGTCGCCGACGAGAAGGTCCAGGGGAAGATCGTCAAGATCCGCTGCCGCAAGTGCGGCGCGACGATCGTGGTGAACGGGACCGGCGGGGCCTCGACGAACGGCACGCCCGCCCCCGACACCACGGCACAGACCGGTGCCGTGGGGGGTGCCGATGCCCAGTGGCACGTCAACGTGGGGGACAACGACCAGCGCACGCTGACCCTGGCCGAGCTCGTGGATGCCTACAACACCGGGGTGGTGACGCAGGAGACCTTCATCTGGTGCGACGGGATGGATGACTGGAGGCCGCTGGCGGAGGTGGAGTCCGTCGTGGCCGCGCTGCATGCCAGCGCCGGACAGATGGCGGCAGGCACCGCCGGGGCGTTCGAGCCCCATGGCTCCCCTTCCTACGATGCGCCTGCCGCGCACGTTCCGTCCTACGAGCCCCCGGCGGCCGCGGCACCGGCGTACGAGGCGCCCGTGGCCTACGCGGCCCCCGCGGCCGAAGCCAAGCGAGCAGCGGTCGTGAAGCGAAGCGAGGCGCGCGGGCGCGACCTCTTCAGCACGAACGCCGGCGAGGACATCCAGACCAGCGCGCCGGCGGTGACGCACGGCATGGCCGCGACGGGGGACGCGGGCCTCACGGGGCAGCGGAACGAGAACTCGGTGCTGTTCTCCCTGGCCGTGCTCACCAAGAACTCGGAGGACCGGGCACCGGTGGAGCAGACCACCGCCAACCGCGAGGATTCGGGGCTCATCGACCTGAAAGCGCTCGCGGCGAAGGCCGAGTCGATGCGTCCCGGGGCGCCCGAACACGACGTCTTCTCGGCACCGCTGGGGATGACGCAACCGCCGCTGGGGGCTCCGGTGGGGGCGCTCGGAGCTTCGGGCGACGCGCAGCCCAAGAGCAAGCTCCCCCTCTACATCGGCGGCGGGGCGGGCGTCGCACTGCTCCTGGTGCTCGGCATCGTCATCGGCGTGAAGATCGCCGGCCCCGGCCCCATGCCGCTGCCGACGGCCAGCGCGTACGTGCCTCTTCCGTCGGCCACGGCGGAGCCGAGCGCGACCGCATCGGCGACGGCTGAGGCGTCTGCCAGCGCCGCGCCGTCCGCTTCCGTGGCGGCAACCACCGCGAAGAAGCCCTTGGGGGGCGGCGCCTGGCACCCCCCGTCGGGCAGCGGCGGTGTCAAGCCGCCCTCGGGCAGCGGCGGCAGCGGAGGGACGACGCCTCCCACGCCGACCCCCAAGAAGGGCGGCGGCGACTGCGGCTGCAACGGCGACCTGATGTGCCTCATGAAGTGCTCCACGCACTGACGGGGCGCGCGCCAGGATGCGCCGTCCGCTCGCCGTCGCGTTCGTGGCCGCGTCGATGGTCTGCTGCGCGCGAGGGGCGTTGCCCCAGAGCGCGGCATCGGCTCCGGCGACACCGTCGTCGTCCCTCCCCACTTCGAGCGAACCGCCGGACGCGGACCTCGACGCTGCAGACGCCCTCGCGCTGACCGCGGCGGACGCGACGAGCGAGGCCGACGCCGCTCTGCCGTTCGACGACCCCATGGCGCTCCATCACGATCAGCCCGATGCGCTGCGGGCGCTGATGGGGGAAGCGGCCTCCGTTCCGATCCCGGTAGGCGGTGGGCCGTGGCGCATGGGTCAGGGCAATCGCGCCATCGCCCAGCACGCGATCGGCCGGCGCGCCTGCATGGAGGGACTGCGCGACGTCGTCCTCCAGACACCCGAGCAGCGCGCGCGGTGCGGCGCCGACGGCATGGTGCCCGTCTGGGAGCGCGGCGGCAGCCTGGAGACCGCCCGCTACTGCATCGACGTCTTCGAGTTTCCGGGCCTGCCCTGCGAGCTCCCCTTCGTCTTCGTCACGCCCGCGCAGGCGCTCCATGTCTGTCACATGGAGGGCAAGCGACTCTGCTCTCAGGACGAGTGGAACCTCGCCTGTCGCGGAGATCCGGGCGGAGGCCGCGACCGCGTCTATGCGTACGGCGACGATCTGGATCTCGCCGTCTGCAACACGAGCAAGTCGCGTGCTGCGCTCAGGCCGTCGTGCGACGTGTCGAGCAACGACAAGCTGTGGACGACGTGCGGAACCAACACCGAGCCTGCGGGAGCATTCCCCCGCTGCCGCTCGCGATTCGGCGTGTTCGATCAGCACGGCAACGTCGCCGAGATCATGACTCGCTTCGAGCCCGCCGACGGCAAGATGTACTCGCAGCTCAAGGGGAGCGCGTTCTTCTACGTCGACGTGGCCAAGAAGCCGAGCGATCCCGGCGGCTACTGGTCCAAGTATCCCGACCAGTGCAACTTCGACCCGCGCTGGCACGTCGAGAAGCTCGAGGAGGCGCAGCACATGAATTACCACCTTGGATTTCGCTGCTGCAAGACGCTCGAGCAGGGCGACGCCGCCGCCGCTCCTTGAGGCCGAGGCTCGAGGCGCGGAGCGCCCGCTCAGAATGCGCCGCGCGCCCTCGCGCGCACGCCCTCGCCCTCGATCGTCATCAACGACGAGCCCATGCGGAGCAGGAGCGGCTCGAACGCCTCCGCCAGATCGGACGCGTACGACACCTCGACCGTGCAGATGATCCCGTCGGCGAGGATGGACCGCGAATAGAAGAGGCGGCCCTGCTCCCTGCCGCGCACCACCCAGGTGTTCATGGCGATGGTCTTGAACGTGATGCCGTCGCGACGCGTCCAGTCCCCGTAGAGCTGCTGCACCGTCATCGGCGGGTTGTCGTACATGGCCCAGGCCCGGACGCGAGCCTTGGACCCGTAGTCGAACGGCTGGCCGCGTCCGTCGGCGTCGGGTGGCTTCTTGACGAAGACGGCGGGGACGTCCACCGAGAAGCCGAACTTGTGGTTCACGTAGCGCTCGTAGGTCGTGCACGTGAGCGCACCCCCGTCGGCGCAAGGAGCCGCGGCCGGGGCGTGTGCTGCGGCGTCGTCCACCGCGGGCTCCGTGCCCCGAGCGGGCGCAGGTACCGCGGCGGGAGCCGGCGCGGGCTGCGCCTCGGCCTCCGCGGCGCGGCAGGAGGTCGCGGCGAGCGCGAGGGCGAGCGCGACGCGGCGGATCATCGGCGTGAGGCTAGCGCGGCCCCCCTCAGCGGGCGAGAAAGCGGCGGAGCAGCTCGTCGGCCGCCACCAGGCAGAAGAAGGCCACGCTCACCCATGCGTTGACGTCGAAGAACGCGCGGTCGATGGCCCCGAGGCCGCGGCGGCGCACCAGGCCGTGCTCGTACACGAGGAGCACGGCCGCGGTGGCGACCGCCACGGCATAGAGGGGCCCCCGGTGGAGAGCCAGCCCGCAACCGGCGAGCGCGGCCACGGTGACGACGTGGGCGCCCGCGCTGATGGCCATGGCCCTCCGCGCCCCGAAGCGGGCAGGGATCGAGTGCAGGCCGACCTCGCGATCGAACCCCTCGTCCTGCAGCGCGTACAGGACGTCGAAGCCGAGCAGCCAGGTCACCACCGCCACCATCAGCAGGACGATCCCGACCCCCGGACGCACGCCCATCGCGAGCCACGCCCCGCCTGGCGCCAGCGCCAGGGCGACGCCGAGCCACGCGTGGGCACCCCAGGTGAAGCGCTTGGCGTAGGAGTAGCCGAGGAGGATCGCGAGCACGACGGGCGCCAGGACGGCCGGCCAGAAGCCGAGAGTCGCGGCGACGGCGAGGAAGGCGAGACCCGACCCGACGGCGAGCGCCAGGGCTTCGGAAGCGCGCACCTGACCGGCGGGCACGTGACGCGTGCGCGTGCGCGGGTTGCGCGCGTCGACGTGCCGGTCCGCCCAGCGATTGAACGCCATGGCGCTGGTGCGTGCGCACACCATGCACGCGAGGATCTCGACCACACGCCAGGCGTCGAGCCGCGCGTGCGGGACCGCGAGCGAGAGCACGACGGCGCTGGCAGCGAAAGGGAGCGCGAAGACCGTGTGCGAGAAGGCGACGAGCGAGCCAAAGGTCCGGATGCGAGCGAGCACGGTCACGACCTCGAGCTCCCGCGCCGGACGACCCAGCGGCGTGGGCCCCGGACGGCGCGAAGCACGAACGCGCAGGGGTCGTCGCCCGCCTCTCCCTCGATGGCCAGCAGACCCGGCCGCGCGCCGCGGGCGATGCGCCCCACGTCGTCGCGCCCGAGCGCGCCCGCTCCCGCCCAGGTGGCCATTCGAAGGAGCTCGACGGCCGGAACCGACGGGAATCGATCGGCCAGCGCGCGGGCCTCGGCGAGCACGTCGAGAGAGGCGTTCGACGCGAGCGAGTCCGTCCCCAGCGCCG
>DATBQU010000091.1:0-8889 GCA_036560665.1 Polyangiaceae bacterium | reverse complement strand
AGCAGATCGACCGCCGCACGTTCTACGGCGGCAAGGCCAGCTACCGGGTGGTGAACGAGCTGCGGGGCGTCCGCCTCGACACCACCGTCGGCGCCCAGATGCGCTCCGACGACATCCACGAGGAGCTGTGGGACACGCGGCAGCGGGTGCAGCTGGCGCAGGTGCGCGGCAACGACGTGCACGAGTCGCTGCTCGGGGCGTACGCCAGCGAGGAGATCTCGCCCGTGAAGTGGCTGCGCATCGACGGCGCGCTGCGCGCGGACTACCTGGGGTTCGCGGTGGACGACCCCCTGGCCGGGGACCCCACGCAGCCGCGCAGCGGTGTCGGCGGCGCCGAGCAGCTCAGCCCCAAGGCGAGCGCCGTGGTCACCGCCCTCGACCAGCCGGGCGCGCAGATGGACGTGTACGTGAACTTCGGCGAGGGCTTCCACACCAACGACGTGCGCGGCGCGTTCGCGAGCCCGCCCGTCTCGCCCATGACGCGCGCGGTGGGCGAGGAGCTCGGGTCGCGGGCGCGCCTGCTCGACCGGTGGGACCTCGCCATGGCGCTGTGGCGTCTCACCCTCGACAACGAGACGGTGTGGAACGGCGACGACGGCACGACGGCGGTGAGCGATCCCACGCTGCGCTACGGCCTCGAGCTGGAGACGCGCTTCGAATTCACCCCCTGGCTGGCCGCCGACGGCGCGGTCACGCTCACGCACTCCCAGTTCAGCACCGACAAGGAGAACGGCGGGGGCCTGGCGCTGGCTCCGCGGCAGACCTGGGCCGGAGGTCTGAGCGCGCGGCATCCTCTCGGCCCGGGCGTGGCCCGTGCGGGGCTGCGCTTCTACGGCATCGGCGACCGCCCCGCGTCGAACGACGGCGTCATCGTCGCCCCGGGGTTCACCCAGGTCGACCTGCACCTCGGCTACCGCCTCCGGCGCTTCGACTTCGCGTTCGACATCGAGAACCTGCTGGACGGCACCTTCCGCTCGGCGCAGTTCGACACCGTGAGCCGCCTCGCCACCGAGCCGGCCATCGGCACGCCCCTCGGCCGCCTCCCCGCGGGCCTCTGCGGCAGCAACGGCCGCGTCGCGGTCGATCCCGCGACGCACGGGTTCGGCGGCTGCGAGGGCGTCGACTACACGCCCGCGTACCCGTTCACGGCGCGCGTCCTGGCCACCCTCTACCTCGACTGACGCGGGACGACGACCGCCTGGCCCCCGATGGGCAGGATCTTCACCCGGTCCTCTCCCAGACCACGCTCCTTCATGGCGCGCTCGAGCGCGGCGCGCGCCTCCCCGGGCTGGTCGAAGCCGTTGATGAGCGTGTCGAAGTGGATGGGCACCATGGTCCGCGCGCCGAGATCGAGGAACGCCTGCACGGCCTCGCCCGGGTCCTCGTGCAGGCTCTCCATCATCTCGCGCGGGTGGATGGGCGCGATGGGCAGCAGCGCCAGATCGATGTGCGGGAACCGCGCGGCCGTCGCGCGGAAGCGCGCGCCGTCGTAGGCGGTGTCTCCGCCGAAGTACACGACCAGGCCGTGGTACTCGAGCACGTAGCCGGTGAAGCTCCGCGTCATCCACGCCGCGTCGACCCCGTAGCGATAGCCCACGTGCTTGACCGGCACCGCCGTGATGCGCAGCCCCCCTTCCTCGAACGACGTCCAGGTCGGCAGCTCGCGCGCGTCGAAGGCGAAATTCGGGACGTACACCAGGCCGCCCTGCGGGACGAAGAGGCGCCGCACCTTGGCCTCGATCATCTCCAGCGACCCCGGCGACAGGTGGTCGAAGTGCATGTGCGAGACGATCACCGCGTCGAGCGGCGGCAGGTTGGCGGGGTCGATGCCCGGCTCCTGCAGGCGGTGGGTCAGCTGGCCCACGGTGTCGGTCAGCAGGGGATCGGTCAGCACGAACTTGTCGTCCAGCTGCACCAGCGCCGTGGCGTGCCCGACCCAGAGCACCGCCAGGCGAGCGTCGTCGCGTTGCGGTCGGGTGATGCGGTCCGGCACCGGCGCGGGCGACGAGAAGAGCGTCGCCGCGTTGCGCCCGGCCATGCCGCCGATGGCGCAACCGCTCGCCGTCCCCGCGAGCGCGAGGCAGGCGAGGCGCGCGAGGCAGGCAAGGGAGCGGAGCGAGCTTCGACGCGACGCCATGGCTCGGCCCTCTCAGAAGTACCGGAGGCGCAGCGTCGCCATCCACGCGATGGGCGGCGCCGAGGGGGTGTAGGTGAGCTGGACGCCGACGATGCCGAAGAGCGCGTACGCGCCGACCTCGTAAGCCGCCCCCCAGCGGCCCTCGAAGAGGAAGGCCGACGTGCCCACCGACGCCGACAGGTACTCGCCCTGCGCCGCCAGCGGGAAGTACGCGCGCGTGCCCGCGCGCAGCATGGCGCCGTCGGCGAGGCTCGAGCCGTACACGAGGTACTCCGGGGTGAAGAACAGCTCGACCGAGCCCGACTGCCGGACGAACGGCTCGGCGACGAAGAACCGCCACGGGCTCAGCCCGCGGTGGATCCCCCAGGAGTAGAGAAGCGGCGTCAGCTGCCAGCGCGCGCCGGAGCGCGCGACGTCGCGCCCGTACGCCAGCTCGGGGCTCGGCACGAGCTGCGTGACCACCCAGGGGAGGGTCACGTGCACGGCCGGCTCGGTCGGCTCTCCGGCGCGGGCAGGCGTGGCGGAGGCGACCGCGAACGAAGCGAGGGCTGCTGCGAGGGGCCAGGTGCGCGGCACGATCCGTCGTCGCAAAGAGTGGCACGGAACGGCCGCCCGCTCTGGTGCATCATTGCTTCGTCATGACCACCACCACCCTCGCCACCGCCTCGCTCCCGCTCCTCACCGGCGCCGCGGCCATGGCCCGGCTGGACGCGCTCGAGGAGGGGCTGGTCACGGGGTGGGACCCGGCCCAGCAGTCGTGACGCGCGTCGTCGCGCGCCGCCTCGGGGTTCGCGAAGCTCCCGTGAGAGCGTAGGCTGCATGGGCCCGCCATGAGCTCGATCGACGCCTTCATCGCCGCGCGCGACCTCTTGCTCCGCCACCGGGACGACTACGAGCGGGCGTACCGCGAGTTCCGCTGGCCGAAGCTCGATCGCTTCAACTGGGCGCTCGACTGGTTCGACCGCCTCGCGCGGGGCAACGCGCAGCGCGCGCTCTGGATCGTCGGCGAAGACGGCAGCGAGACCCACCTGACCTACCAGGAGCTGTCGTCGCGCTCGAGCCGCGTCGCCAACCATCTCCGGCGCCTGGGGGTGAAGCGCGGCGATCGCGTCCTGGTCATGCTCCCCAACGTGACCGCCATCTGGGAGGTGCTCCTGGCCTGCGCCAAGCTCGGCGCCGTCGTCATCCCGGCGACGACGCAGCTCACGCCCGACGACGTGAACGACCGCTTCGCCCGCGGCGGCGCGGGCCACGTCGTCACCGACGCGGCCGGGGTGGACAAGGTCGCGGGCGCTCCGCCGCACGTGACGCGCGTGGTGGTCGGCGAGCCGCACGCGGGCTGGCACACCTACGAGGACGCGTACGATGCCCCGGCCGCGTTCGCGCCCGACGGCGAGACGCGCGCCACCGATCCGCTCCTGCTCTACTTCACGTCGGGGACGACGGCGAAGCCGAAGCTCGTGCTCCACACGCACGAGAGCTATCCCGTCGGCCACCTGTCGACCATGTACTGGATTGGCCTGCGCGAGGGCGACGTGCACCTCAACGTCAGCTCGCCCGGCTGGGCCAAGCACGCCTGGAGCAGCTTCTTCGCTCCCTTCAACGCCGGGGCCACGGTGCTGGTGCACCACTACGCGCGCTTCCACGCCGACCGGAGCATCGACGTCCTGCGACGCTGCGGCGTCGCCGCGCTCTGCGCGCCGCCCACCGTCTGGCGCATGCTCCTCCTCGGCGACCTCGGCGAGCGCCCCGCGGCCCTGCGCGAGTGCGTCGGCGCGGGCGAGCCGCTCAACCCGGAGGTGATCGAGCGCGTGCGCGAAGCCTGGGGCATCACCATCCGCGACGGCTTCGGGCAGACCGAGTCCACGGCGCAGATCGGCAACTCGCCCGGTCAGCACGTGAAGCTCGGCTCGATGGGTCGGCCGCTCCCCGGCTACCGCGTGGTGCTGCTCGACCACGAGGGGCGCGAGGCGCGCGAAGGCGAGGTGAGCCTGGCGCTCGATCCGCCGCCGACGGGGCTGATGGCCGGCTACGTCGACGACCCCGAGCGCACCGCCCAGGTCACCGCCGGGGGCTACTACCGCACCGGCGACGAGGCGTCGCGCGACGACGACGGCTACTACCACTACGTGGGCCGGGGCGACGACGTCTTCAAGAGCTCGGACTACCGGATCAGCCCCTTCGAGCTCGAGAGCGTCCTCATGGAGCACGCGTCGGTCGCCGAGGCGGCGGTGGTGCCGAGCCCCGACGCCCTCCGGCTGTCGGTACCCAAGGCGTTCATCGTCCTTCGCCCCGAGTTCGCGCCCACGGCCAGCAACGCCCGCGAGATCCTCGACTTCGTGAGAGGCCGCGTCGCCCCCTACAAGCGCATCCGCCGGCTCGAGTTCGCCGAGCTGCCGAAGACGATCTCCGGCAAGATCCGGCGCGTGCAGCTGCGCGCGCAGGAGAGGGAACGGCGCGAAGCCGGAACGCGCGGCGAGACGGAGTTCTGGGTGGAGGACTTCGCGAGCGAGCGCTGACCATGGGACTCTTCGAGAAGGACCACGTCGTTCGACTGCTCGAGCAGCTCACCAAGCGGATGGCCGCGGCGCGCGGGCTCGTCGCGGGCGGTCGGCCGGGCGACGCGCTGGAGTCGATCCAGGAGGCGCGACGAACGCTGGCCGGTCCGCTGGCGGCGACGCTCGAGCGCGTGGACGGCGCCACGGTGGTCGCGCTCGTCGGCGTCGAGCGCGCCCGTGCCTACGCCGAGCTGTCCACGCTCGAGGCGCAGGCCCGGGACGCCCTGGGCGACGGGGCCGCCGCCCGTCGCGCCGAGGCGCGCGCGAGCGAGGTCCAGCGAGCGCTGGGGTGAGGCACGCGCCGGCCGTTCTCCCGCGGAAGCTGCTGGCGAAGAGCCACCAGCACGACCGGCGGGGGATGCGCGTCTCGCAGGCGGTCCTCGACACCGTGGCGCTCGACCCCGCCGGCGTGTACGCGCGCCTCCGGACGCGCGCGGAGGGACTGACCTCGCAGGAAGCCACGGCCCGCCTCGCCGAGCACGGACCCAACGTCGTCGCCAAGGACATGCGCCCCGGTTTCGCGCGCCTGCTCTGGCACGCCGCGCGAAATCCGCTGGTGGTCCTCCTGGCCGTCCTGGCCACCGTCTCCTTCGCCACCGGCGACGCACGCGCGGCGGTGATGATGATGCTGATGATCGCGCTGAGCGTCGGTCTGCGGCTGGTCCAGGAGGCCAGGGCCAGCGACGCCGCGGCGAAGCTCAAGGCGATGATCTCGGTCAACGCCACCGTGCTCCGCGACGGGGCGCCGAGGGAGGTCGCGGTGGCGGGGCTCGTTCCCGGCGACGTCGTCCACCTGACGGCGGGCGACATGGTCCCGGCCGACGTGCGGCTGGTGCTGGCCAAGGACCTCTTCGTCATCCAGGGCGCGCTCACCGGCGAGAGCTTCCCCGTCGAGAAGTTCGCGGTGGAGGCGCCGGGCCCCCGGGCGCCGCTCGAGCTCTCGGGCGTCGCCTTCCTCGGCACCAGCGTCGGGAGTGGAGCCGCCACCGCCGTGGTCGTCGCCACCGGGCGGGACACCTACCTCGGATGCATGGCCGAATCGATGCAGGAGCAGCACGTCGAGACGGCGTTCGACCGCGGCATCGCCCGCTTCACCTGGCTGATGCTCGCGTTCATGGCGGTGATGGTGCCGCTGGTCTTCGTCATCAACGGCGTGACCAAGGGCACCTGGGGGGAGGCGTTCTTCTTCGCCGTGGCCGTGGCGGTGGGCCTCACGCCCGAGATGCTTCCGATGATCGTCACCATCTGCCTGTCCAAGGGCGCCGTCGCGATGGGCAAGAAGAAGGTCATCGTGAAGCGCATCAACGCCATCCAGAACCTCGGCGCCATGGACGTCCTGTGCACCGACAAGACCGGCACCCTCACCCGCGACGAGATCGTCCTCGAGCGCCACTGCGACGTCAGGCTGCGCGACAGCGAGGACGTGCTCGCCCTGGCGTACGTCAACAGCCACTTCCAGACCGGCCTCAAGAGCGTGCTCGACCGCGCCGTGCTCGCCCACCAGGAGACCCACGCGCACGCCCGCGTCCCCGCTCTCGCCAAGGTGGACGAGATCCCCTTCGACTTCGAGCGGCGCATCATGTCCGTGGTGGTCCGCACGCCGGAGGGCACCGACCGCATCATCGCCAAGGGCGCGCCCGAGGCGATCTTCCCGAGGTGCGCGAGCTTCGCGCTCGACGGGCAGCGGTTGCCCATGGATCACCCCCACATCGTCGAGCTCGAGCACGAGTACCAGCGGCTCTGCGGCGAAGGCTTTCGCGTCCTCGCCATCGCCACGCGGGACGCGCCGCCCCACGGCCCCGTCGCCGGCGGCACCACCCCCTACGGCAAGGCCGACGAGCACGACCTCATCCTCCAGGGGTACGTCGCCTTCCTCGACCCGCCGAAGGAGACGGCGCACGCCGCCATCGCCTCTCTGCAGGGCCACGGCGTCGCGGTCAAGGTCGTCACCGGCGACAACGAGATCGTGGCGCGCAAGGTGTGCGCGCAGGTCGGGCTGCCGACACCCGGCGCTCTCCTCGGCGACGCCGTGGAGAGGCTGACCGACGCCGAGCTCGCGCGCGCCGTGGAGGAGACCACGCTCTTCGCGCGGGTGTCGCCGGCCCACAAGCAGCGGATCATCAAGGCGCTCCAGTCGAACGGGCACACCGTGGGCTTCATGGGCGACGGCATCAACGACGCGCCGGCCCTGCACACCGCCGACATCGGCATCAGCGTCGACACCGCCGTGGACATCGCCAAGGAGGCCGCCGACATGATCCTGCTCGAGAAGTCGCTGCTGGTCCTCGACGAGGGCGTGGTCGAGGGGCGCAAGGTCTTCTCGAACATCGTGAAGTACGTGCGCATGGGCGCCTCGAGCAACTTCGGCAACATGTTCAGCGTGCTTGGCGCCAGCGTCTTCGTCCCCTTCCTCCCCATGAAGCCCATTCAGATCCTGGCGAACAACCTGCTCTACGACGTCAGCCAGACCGCGATCCCGACCGACGCCGTGGACGCCGAGCGCGTGGAGCGGCCGCGCGCGTGGGACATCCGGCAGCTGACCCGGTTCATCGTCTTCATCGGGCCGTGCTCGTCGCTCTTCGACTACACGACCTACTTCCTGATGCTCACCGTCTTCCATTGCTGGGACGTCGCCACCCCGGCCGCCGCCGCGCACAGCGAGAGCCTCTTCCAGACCGGCTGGTTCGTCGAGAGCCTGCTCACCCAGACGCTCGTCATCCACGTCATCCGGACCAACAAGATCCCCTTCTTCCAGAGCAGGCCGTCGCGCACCCTGGCCGCCACCAGCGTCGCCATCATGGCCTTCGGCCTCGCGGTGCCGTTCACGCCGCTCGGCCGGTACCTGGGCTTCACCCGGCTGCCGCCGCTCTACTTCGCGTACCTGGCGCTCACGCTCGCCTGCTATGTCCTCGTCACGCAGGGCGTGAAGATGATGCTCCTGCGGCTGCGATGGATATGAGGAAGGGGTGGCGAGGGTGAAACAGCCGAGACCGCGGTCGCACGGAGAGGCCCACCGCAGCGGGCGGACGGGGTGGCTTCGCGCCGCCGTGCTCGGCTCGGACGACGCCATCGTGTCGACCGCCAGCCTGATGATCGGGGTGGCCGCGACCTCGGCCTCCAGGGAGGTCATCCTCGTCGCCGGCGTGGCCGGGCTCGTCGCGGGCTCCATGTCGATGGCCGTGGGCGAGTACGTCTCGGTCAGCTCCCAGCGCGACGCCGAGGACGCGGACATCGAGCTCGAGAAGCAGGAGCTCGCCGCCAGCCCCGGGGCCGAGCTCCAGGAGCTGGCGACGATCTACATGAAGCGGGGCCTCGACCGCGAGCTCGCCACCAGGGTCGCCGAGCAGCTGAGCGCCCGGGATCGTCTCGGCGCGCATCTGCGGGACGAGCTCGGGATCGACCACGCGTCGCTGTCCCGTCCGCTCCAGGCCGCGTGGATCTCGGCCGCCAGCTTCGCCGCGTTCGCCCTGATCCCGATCGTGGGCCTCCTGGTCGCGCCCTGGCCCCTCCGCCTTCCGTTCATCGCGGGGCTGTCGCTGGCGAGCCTGGCCAGCCTCGGTGCGCTCGGCGCCTCCCTCGGCGGCGCGCCGATGGGCCGCGCCGCGCTGCGCGTCACCCTCGGCGGGGCGCTGGCGATGGCGGTGACCGCCGGCGTCGGGCGACTCCTCGGCGTGTCCGTCGGCTGACGCGCGTTGATTGCGCGGGCGCAGCCCGACGAGACGGGCTCGCTCACTGCGGGAGCGCGCCGCAGGTGCCGTTGGCCTGACAGACGAGGCCGGTGCAGCAGGTGCCGCCCTGCGTGCAGTTGCCCCCCACCTGCACGCAGGCCCCCGCGTCGGGCTTGGGGCCGGCGCTCTGCGTCCACTGCGGCGTGTGGTTGTGCGTGGTGATGTCCTGGAAGGGCAGCCAGAAGCCGACGCGAGACGGGTCCTTCGCGATCTGCGGCGCGATGGCGACCGTCACGTCGATGGCCGCCATCCAGATCTGGGGCTGCTGGCAGCTCGGCTGGAACTTCTGGCCGTGGGCCGCGCCGGGATCCTCGTAGCTGTCGGCGGGGTAGCACTGGTACATCCCCGGCTGGTGGTTGCGCACGCGAAGGCCGTAGTCGCGCGTCGAGGAGAAGGCGATCCAGAGCAGCTTGTCGCCCTTGTAGTTCTGGAGGAACGGCGACCACTTCGGCCACGAGTTCGAGAA
>DATBQU010000090.1:0-18848 GCA_036560665.1 Polyangiaceae bacterium | reverse complement strand
GTCTCGGTTCCGGACCATCCATCGGCCGTCACGTCGACGGTGCCGTCGTCCCCCGCCACTCCCCCGTCGTCGCCGGCGGCCGTGCCGAAGGTGTCGAGACCGCAGGCGGCCACCAGGACCACGCTGGCAGCGGCCACGACGAAGATGGGCGCCCCACGCATCCAGTGACAAACATGAGCGTCTTCGGGCCGTCTGTCGAGGACGCGGCGGGCTCTTGCTTACTTGGTGGGCGGCCCCTTTCCGATCGTCACGGGGGGATGCTCGACCGGGCCGGGCGCCGGGCGCTCGGGGAACATGGGAGGCGGCTTGCCCTGCTGCGACGGGCTGTTCATGTCGACGACGGGGTAATCGGGCGGAGGCGGCTGGTAGGCCGCGGCGGAGAAGCTCGTCGCGCGGTACGCCGCGGTGGTGTACGCGTTGTCGACCGTCTCGCCGGGGATCTCCTCGCCCTCCTGCACCTGCTCGAAGAGCATGAGGTAGCGAAGGTCGTAAGGCCCGTCGATGCCGCTGTCGTGGAGCACCTTGCCGAAGAAGGTGAGCGCCACCGTGCCGTCACCCTGCTCGACCGAGGTCGTCGCCGTCGCGAAGGCGATCGCCCGCTGGCCGTCGCCCGCATAGAGCGAGCCGATGAGGCGGTACTTCCCCGGCTGGGTCGCCGTCACGCCCACGCTCACCACGAGGTTTCCGCCGGCGACGGTGTCCGAGTACTTGCCCGCGATCTTGGCGTGCGGCTGGCGGGAGTACATCACGATGAGCGGGTAGCGACGCAGCCCCAGGCCGTCGGGCGCCTCGAGCTTCACCTCGACGAAGACGTGCTCGCCGCCTTTGAAGAGCGCCGCCTGCTGCTCCGACGAAGGGAAGAAGGTGGCCACGTAGGCGTGCGAGCCGTCGTCGGTGAACGGCACCTCGAACCAGGGGCCCGACTCGACCGTCGTGCGATCCGGCCGGAAGCGCACCACGGGATCGCCGACCGCGACGGCGGCGCCGAGGCGGTTGAGCACCTTCATGTCGATGACGATCGCGTCCGGCGGGTGGACGACCTGACGGCGGGGACCGAGGACGACGTGCAGGCCGCTCTTGGCGTCCACCGGGTTGTCCTCGGCCACCGTCGTCGCCGGGTCGCTGCCCTCCGTCAGCGGCTGGCTCCACGGGGGGTAAGGGAACGGCTCGTCGGGCAGGGGCGGCGGCATCTCACGGATCCCCGGTGGTGCGCCCTGCGCGAGCGCGGCGGAGTCGAGCGGGCGTGGCGCACCGTGCGTCGCGGAGCCGGCGGGCGGCGAGAGCCGCTGCGTCTCGACGCTCGGCGTCTGTCCGGGCTCGGGCTCGGGCGGCGTCCCGCGATCCGGCGATCGTCCCCTCCAGAGCAGCAGCAGGAGCAGCAGAACGCCGACCGCCGACAGCAGCGCGAGCTGCCGCCGGCGGCGAGGGGCCTGCGCGGACGCCCGCGGGGGGCCGCGACGATTCGTCATGCCTCAGAGACCGTACTGGCCGACGCACGTCCCCGGCGAGCGGAAGTAGCAACCCGCGGTCGACTGCCAGTCGCCGAGCGTGGTGTACGCGTCGTCGCGGCTGTGGCTGTGGTTGGCCCACGACGTGAACCAGTGCCAGTACGCGCCGCTGAACTGCGAGTAGTAGTGGCAGGAGTTCACGCCGCCGTACGCGGTGTCCGAGGTGTTGCAGCCGTTGCCGCCGGTGTTGTTGGTGGGGTCCGAGTCCGACCAGTAGAGCAGGCCGTCCATGTCGTCCGAGCTGCCGTACCCCTCGCATCCCGCGAGGATGCCCATGTTCTCGTCGTTGTCGTGCTCGTTGACGTTCACGCTGCCGCTCGACCACCCGCAGCCGAACACCGGCACGCAGCCGGCGTTGTTGGCCGAGGCGCTGCCGCCGGTGGTCGTGATCTTGAGGAACCAGGTCGGCGAGCGCCCGGCGTAGCCCTTGTTCGCCTCGCCGATGACCGCGCCGCGCGTCAGCGAGGCGGCGCCGTTGTTCTTGAACGACGAGCCGGCGACCCAGCTGACGAAGCTCGTGCAGAAGTTGCCGTAGCCGTCGGTGCCGTAGAGCGCGCTGGAGGATCGCGACCCGGCCAGCGCGGGGGCGAGCGCGACGACGTAGCCGGTCACGTGGCTGTTGACGCCCCACCAGCCGGTGGACAGCAGACGATCGACGATGGTCGCGCCCGCGCTGTGGGTGACGAGGCGGAACTGCGACCGCTGGTAGCGGCTCGGGTTGCAGCCCGAGTTGTTGGTGCCCTGGTAGAGGTCGGCCAGGCACGCGCCGACGTCGTTGGCCGAGTAACAGAAGCCCTGGTTGTTGAGGTCGTAGCCGATGCTGAAGGCCTCGAACCGGACCGCGCCGCCGGCGCCGTACTGGAGGGTCGCCTCGTTGAGCATGTTGTAGTTGTAGGCGTCGTTGGTCCAGTACCCGACGGGGCCCGTCGTCGCGTCGGAGCTGTTGCAGCCGGTCATCGACGTGCTGCAGTCCGAGGCTCCGTGGATGAAGACGACCGTCCCGGCCGTCCCGCCGTAGACGTACTTCAGCTGGGGCGTCGCCCACGAAAGGCCCGACACCAGCAAGGCGCCGAGGCAGGTGAGGACCGCAATCGCCCAGCGAAGGTTTGTGCGCATCCCCGGCAAAAAGGCATCGGGCGTGCCTTGCCCGACTCCGTGGGATTTCGAGGAGATCCGCGCACACGTGGTTCAGGGGTTGAACGGCGCGTGTTGGCCTTCTGAACTTCGTTCAGATTCCGAAGTGGGGCACGACGTTCCCGCGGGAGCCTACTGAGGCGGCGGCCGGGAAGGCTTGAGAGGCGGAGGCGGGTCGGAGCGCGGCAGCTCTGCGCGCGTCGGCGGCCAGTCGTTCTCCTCGGGTGTCGCCGGCGTCGACGGTCTTCGCGGCGGCGGGAGAGTGTCGAACCCGAGGCACCCGAAGAGGCCCCGCAGCTCGGGCCGCAGCGGCATGAACTTCTCGCGCAGCGTCGACTTGGCGACGAAGATCTCTTCGCGCCGCTCGCTAGAGATGAGGCGCCGGAGCACGAGCTCCGTCGACGTCAGCGAATGCCGCGCGACCTCCTGGACGATGGGAGCCATGAAGGAGACCAGCTCCTCCACCAGGCGCGCGAACGTGGGCTCCTGTCTGAGCTCGTGATCCCCGAACGTCGCCTCCGCCAGCCGCGTCGCTGACAGCTCACCTGCGGCGCCGCGGACCCTCTCGGCGAGCCCGACCAGGCCCTGCACGTCCTCCGCGGGCAGCTCGAAGGCGCCGGCGGACGGATCGTCGTCGGCGCCCGCCCGGGTCGCCTCGGCGGTCCCGCCCTTCGGCTCGATCTCGAGGTCGAGCCCGTGGGCTGCGCCGGCGTCGGTCCGCAGCTTGAGCGTGACCGTCCGCCCATCGTCGACGGCCTCGGTGAGCACCATGCGATCGAGCCGCTGGGCCTTGAGCTTCACCTCCTTCTTCAGCCACCCCGTCTGTTCGGGCGCGTGGACCTCGACGTGCGACGCGAGCCTCTCCATCGGCGTCTCGCCGGCGAACGCGTGGCCCTGCGGGATCCCGAGGTCGACGCGCCAGCGCAGACCGAACGCGGTCTCGCCGTGGCGCCACGCCGAGTAGCTGCGGTCCGCGCCCCGCTCGATGCGAACGGAGACGGTGGACTCGGGAGGCGAGTGGGGCAGCAACAAGCCCTCGAGCGCCCGGAGGCACGCGTCCCGCTGGCCGGCCTCCTCCGCCGCCAGCTCGGCGCGTTGCCCCTCGAGCCTCTCCCGGACGGCGGCGATGGCGGCGGCGACCATCCCGGCGGATGCCGCCGCCACCTGGGCGGCGCACCGCGCCGTCTCCGAGTCGGCCCCGCCTTTCGAAGCCGCGTCGACGGCGCCCGAGACCGCGGCGCCAAGCGCGTCGAGCCGCGCGATCTCCTCGTCGGCTGCCCGCGAGATCAGCCGCGTGCGCTCGCGGATGGCCGCGATCTCGTCGTCGATGTGCAGGGCGAAGACGGCGAAGTCGATCGCGTCCCGGAGGAACTCGAGGAAGTTCGACGTCAGCGGAGAGGGCGTCGAGTCGCCGTAGAGGAACTCCATGCGGACCCGATGGTACGCCCGCGGCGACTACGCGTCGATCCTGTGCTCCCGCGTCTCCTTCACGAAGAGCCACCCCGTGACCCCGGTCACGACGCACGCGGCGATGGGTCGTATCATGAGCCCGTGCGCCTCGACCTTGCGGTCGCCGTCCTGTGCCTCGCCGTGACGCTCGCCGTCGCGGCCTGCACCGGCAACGACTCCGGAGCGGTACCGGCGGACGCGGCGGATGCGGCCGTGGTGGACACCGGCCAGGCGCAGGTGGACTCCTCGCTGTCCGGAGAGGACTCCGGCAGCGACGCGGGTAACCTGAGCGACGCCTTCGCCGGCGACTGCGGCGCAGGCGTCTTCGGCGAGCCGACGGATCTGAGCTGCACCGGCCTGTATGCCGACTTCGCCTCGAAGACGGTAGCCTCCGACGTGCAGGCGTACGTCCCGGGCCTCGCGCTCTGGAGCGACGGCGCCCTCAAGGCGCGCTGGATCTACCTGCCCCCTGGACAGAAGATCGACACGTCGAACATGGACGGGTGGACCTTCCCCGTCGGCACCAAGATCTGGAAGGAGTTCAGCCTCCCGCTGGCCGACGCCTCGCCCCCGACGCGCATCGAGACGCGATTGCTCTGGAAGCAGGCCGCCGGGACCTGGGTCCGCACGACGTACCGCTGGTCCGCCGACGGCGACGCCTACGCCACCGAGCTCACGTTCGGCGAGCTGGACGCGGGCGGGACGGGATACGAGGTGCCCCCGGGCTCCCTCTGCAACTCCTGCCACGACGGCGCCAGGGACGGCGTGCTCGGCTTCGAGGCGGTGGCGCTCGCGTTGCCCTCCGCTTCGGGGGTGACGCTCCAGACGCTCATCGCGCAGGGCCTCCTGACGACGCCCCCCGCGACCCCCATCGGCATCCCCGGCAACGCAACCGAGGCGACGGCGCTCGGCTGGCTGCACGTCAACTGCGGCACGGCCTGCCACAACCCCGACGGCGAGGCGTCGTCCACCCGGTTCTTCATGCGCCTCGACGTGTCCACTCTGAGCAGCGTCCAGAGCACCAACGCCTACGCGACGGGATGGAACCAGCAGACGCAGGGCTTCACCATCCCCGACGCTGCGGTCACGTACCGCCTCCATGCATGCGACGTGTCCTCGAGCTGCGCGTACTACCGCGCGAGCCGGCGCACGGGCCCCGGCACGTGGTCAGGAGTCCAGATGCCTCCCTTCGATTCGCATCGCGTCGACGAGGCGGGTGTGGCGGCGGTGGCCGCCTGGCTCGACGAGGGCTGCGACGCCGGCGCAGACTAGCGCAGCGTGACGGCGCGACGCCAACGCGAGCGGCTAAACGCGCCCCGCGTCCGTCCCCGCCACGAGCCGCGCCGCCCCGGCCACGCCGCAGGGCAGGGCCAGCAACCCCAGCACCGGCACGGCGAAGAACATGGTGGCCGCCAGGCCGAAGCCGAGGAAGGCGCCGAAGTGGTCGGCCACCCAGCGGAAGCGGTCGCCCAGGCGCACGCCGTGCATCGCCAGCGGGTAGTCCACCAGGTCCCACGCGATCATCAGGGCGCCGACGAAGAGCTTCAGCGGCAGGGTGACCACCACGGCGGGCGGGAAGAGCCATCCGGCGACGGTCAGGGCCGCGATGACCGGAAGACCGATGGCGAACGCCAGGAGCGCCGCGGCCAGCGAGCCGAGCATCGCGTCGAGCGCGGAGCCCTCCGGCAGCCGGGGCAGCCCCATCTCCTGGCGCTTCGCGCGCACGATGCCGTCGAGCGCCCAGCCGGACACCGGCTGAGCCAGCGCCAGGGCCAGCACCAGCGCCAGGAGGATCGCCGGCAGCGCCAGGAGCACGCCGAGCACGCCGTCCGCCAGCCGCATCGCCGCCCACACCCCCAGCGCCCCCAGGCCGGCGAAGAGCACCAGGGCCGCCAGCATGGGGACGAGCGCGCGAGCCCACACGCGCGGCGTGGCCACGACGAAGGCCATCCCCTCGAAGAACGCGCCCGCGCCGCCGAAGAAGCCCATCGCCCTCCTCCTTCTTCGCCCGGTCCGCGCCCTTTATTTCGGTCCCAGCGCGTCGAGCATCCGCTCGACGTCCGACTCGACCACCAGCCGCCGCGCGTGCTCGCCGGGGACGAAGCCGTCGGCCACCGCCCGCTCGAGCCAGAGCACCAGCGGCTGCCAGAAGCCCTCGACGTCGAGGAAGCCGATCGGCTTGGCGTGCAGGCCGAGCTGCATCCACGTGATCGCCTCTGCCGTCTCGTCCAGCGTCCCGAAGCCGCCCGGCAGCGCGAGGAACGCGCCGGAGCGCGCGTGCATGAGCGCCTTGCGCTCGTGCATCGAGCCCACCACGTCGAGGCGGGTGAGCCCCGGGTGCGCGAGCTCGCGGTCGACCATGCTGCGGGGAATGACCCCGTGCACCTCGCACCCCGCGGCGAGGGCGGCGTCGGCCACCGCGCCCATGGTGCCCACGCTGGCACCGCCGTACACGAGGCCCCAGCCGCGCCGTGCGATGGCCTCGCCCGTCGCGCGGGCGGCGGCCGCGTACGCGGGGCGCCTCCCCTCGCGCGAGCCGGTGAAGATGCAGACGCGGTGCACGGGCCCCCGTGTAGCCTGGAACGTCATGGAGATCGAATTCGTCGGCGCGGCCCGCACGGTGACCGGCTCGAAGCACCTGGTCCGCACCGCGCACGCGACCATCCTCCTCGACTGCGGCCTGTGGCAGGGCCCCCGCCGCGAGTCGAACGAGCGCAACCGGCACGTCGGCGTCGATGCCCGCGCCCTCGACGCCGTGGTCCTTTCGCACGCGCACATCGACCACTCCGGCGCCCTGCCCATGCTGGCCAAGGCCGGCTACGACGGCCCCGTCTTCTGCACTCCCGCCACGCGCGACCTCTGCGCGGCCATGCTGGCCGACGCGGCGAACATCCAGGAGTCGGACGCGCGCTTCATCAACAAGCAGATCGACCGGGGCCTGAGCGACATGGAGCACGTCGAGCCGCTCTACGACGAGGACGACGTGACGCGCGTCCTCGACGAGATGATCAGCGTGCCCTATCACCGCAAGCTGACCATCGCACCCGGGGTGCAGCTGTCGTTCCTCGATGCGGGGCACGTCCTCGGCAGCGCGATCACCGTGCTCGACGTCGACGAGGACGGAAAGAACAAGCGCCTCGTCTTCACCGGGGACCTCGGGCGCAAGCGCATGCCCATCCTGCGCGACCCGGAGGCGCCGACCGGTACGGACGTGCTCATCATGGAGTCGACCTACGGGGATCGCCTGCACGCGCCCATCGAGGAGATGGACGCCAAGCTCTCGGAGGTGCTCGATCGCGTCTACCGGCGCGGCGGCAAGGTCATCATCCCCAGCTTCGCCCTCGAGCGCGCGCAGGAGATCGTCTTCGCCCTCAAGGCCCTCAAGCGCCAGGGCAAGATGCCGCCCATGCCGGTGTACGTCGACTCGCCGCTGACGGTGAAGATCACCGACGTCTTCAAGCTCCACCCCGAGTGCTACGACGCAGAGACGCGGGCGCTCATCGCCGGCCACGAGTCCCCTTTCGAGTTCGACCAGCTGCGCTACGTCTCCAGCAAGGAGGACTCGAAGGCGATCGACACCGACGGTCACCCGGCGGTGGTCATCTCCGCCAGCGGCATGTGCGAGGCGGGACGCATCCTGCACCACCTCAAGGCGGGCGTCGAAGACCCGAAGAACGCGGTGCTCATCGTCGGCTTCCAGGCGCCGCAGACGCTGGGGCGGCGGATCGTCGAGCGGAGGCAGCGGGTGAAGATCTTCGGCGTCGAGCGCGACCTGCGCGCCGAGGTGGTGGTCATGAACGGGTTCAGCGCGCACGCCGACCAGAAGGACCTGACCGAGTTCGTCGCCGAGGTGCGGGCCAGCGGGCCGCTGAAGAACGTCATCCTCGTGCACGGCGAGCCCGGACCGCAGAAGATCCTGACCGGGCTCCTCGAGAAGAGCGGCGTCGGCAGCGTGCGGTCCCCCGCCGCCGGCGACCGCATGACGGTCTGAGTTTCGCCCGGCTCTTCCGCTACTCTACCGGGACATGCGTCCCCTCCTCCGCGGCCTGCCGCTCCCGCTGTTCGTCCTGCTCGCCTGTGCGGGGACCGGCAGCGGCGGCGGCGGGGGCTGCCCCACCGGCACGGTCGACCTCTCGGGGACCGGCAAGTGCGACTACCAGTGCACGCCCGGTCCGGGCGCGCCCGCCGATCCCATCGATCCGGAGTTCGTCGACGACAACTGCGACGGCACCGACGGCGTGGTCGACAAGTGCCTCTTCGTCGCCAGCGACGGCATCGACGCGCCGGACGCCGGCACGCGGCAGGCGCCGATGAAGACGATCGCCTTCGCGCTGGCGCAGGCCGGGCAGCGGCAGATGAACGTGTGCCTGGCCGCGGAGACGTTCACCGGCGAGGTCGACCTCGTCTCGGGCGTGAGCGTCTATGGTGGATTCAACGAGCACAACCCGGACTTCGCGTTCCGGCGCGCGGCCGCGCCGGTGACCACCCTCACCGCCAAGGGCAGCGTCGTCGTGGGGCAGAACCTCGACGTCGATCTCGAGCTCGAGGGGCTCGTCATCCAGGCCGTGATTCCCGACGCGCCGTCCACCGGCGCCGGCGTCTACGGCGTGCGCATCGTGTCGGGCAAGGGCACCGTCAGCGTCCGCTACGACGTCATCTCCGCCGACCCCGGCCAGGACGGCACCGACGGCACGCCCGGCGCGGCGGGCGTCGCGGGCGCCAACGGCAACGACGGCGAGAACGGGTGCAACGGCTGCAAGCAACCCGAGAACCCCAATCCCCCCGGCGGCTCGCAAGGCGGTGCGCCTCCCGTCTCGACCTGCGGCGGCGCGTCGGGAGGAGCGGGCGGGCAGGGCGGCTACGATCAGTCGCCCGGCAATGTCGGGGGCAGCGGCACCGGCTCGAACTCGCAAGGCGGCCCCGGGGGCTCCGGCGGCAGCACGTGCAGCATCTCCAGCGGCGGGGACGGCGGCCCCGGCGGGACGCCGACCGAGGCGGGCCCCGCCGGCGCGGACGGGGCGGCGGCGGTCGGACTCGGCTCGCTCGCGGCGGACGGCACCTGGGTGCCTCCGGTGGGGGACGACGGGGCCGCCGGACAGGCCGGCAACGCCGGCGGCGGGGGAGGAGGAGGAGGCGGCGGCACCAACGGGGGGCTCTGCAACGGCGACCGCGGCAGCGGCGGCGGCTCCGGAGGCACCGGCGGGTGCAGCGGAGGGCCGGGCACCCACGGCACGCCGGGTGGCGCGAGCTTCGCGGTGGTGGTGAAGACGGCCCATGCGGTGGTCGGCGGCAACACGCTGTCGACGGGAAAGGGCGGCAACGGCGGCGCCGGGGGCAGCGGCGGGGCGGGCGGCGCGGGCGGCAAGGGCGGTAGCGGGATGGGACGCAACGACGACGGCGGCGCCAGCGGCGCCGGCGGCAACGGCTCCAGGGGCGGCGACGGCGGAAACGGCGCCGGCGGCGCGGGCGGGCCGGCGGCGTGCATCGTCTCGGCGAAGGGCGCGCTCATCGACGCGACGCCGAGCAACCAGTGCAGCCCGGGCGCCGGCGGCAGCGGCGGCGCGGGCGGCAACAACGCCTCGAACAAGGGGCCCGACGCGCCGAGCGGTCCGACGCTCACCTACTGATACTGAGGTCAGGCGTCGTCGTCGTCGAAGGCGATGACCCGCTTGAGCAGCATCTCGGAGGCGATGCGCAGCGCGTCGAGCGACGGGATCCCGGCGGACGCGATGATGTCGTTCAGCGACGCCTGCCCGTCGACGCGCGCCAGCAGGAAGCCGGCCCGGAAATCGAGCGCCTGCACCGCGAACAGCGCCTCCGGCCCCATGGCCACGTGCGGAACGCGGTCGAGCGAGCCGAGTCGGCCCGCGTAGAGCTTGCGCAGCTCGGAGCCGGCGATCTGCGCGCAGTCGAGCGCGTCCTGATCGCGCGGGCGGTACTCGAGCAGCGCCTCGGCCGCCAGCACGGCGCCCAGGTAGTCGCCCGCGGCGAGGCGCTCGAGCATCCTCTCGGCGAACGCGTTGTCCTTGGCCGCGCGCGAGGCCGGGATCGAGCTCGCGCTCACGGGCAGCGGGGGCGGCGACGACTTCGGCGGCTGCGAGCTCGGCGGCGCGTCGGTCTCCGCGGTGTGAAGCGTTCCGTTCGTCGGCTGACGGGGAGCTTCGGTCGTCATCGTCATGGGGAGCCTCCGAGGGACGCGCGCTCGCGAGCAGGAAGCAAGCCTCGCGGCGAGCTCGTCGTCAAGGCGCACGTCGGTTTCGGTTGCCCCGGCGCTATGTTTGTTCACGTGCCGGTCTACGCGCTCTCCCGCGCGCTCGCTTTTCCTCCGCCAGAGCACGCGGTTGAAGGACTCCTCGCCGTCGGCGGCGATCTGTCGCCGGCACGTCTCCTGCTCGCCTATCGGTCTGGAATTTTCCCGTGGTACGGCGAGGGGCTCCCGATCCTCTGGCACTCGCCCGACCCGCGCTGCGTGATGCCGCTCGATCGCGTGCACGTCGGACGCTCGCTCCGTCGTGTGATCACGAAGGGGACGTACACGGTGCGCTACGACGGCGCCTTCGAACGCGTCATCCGCGCGTGCCGGTCCACGCCGCGCCCCGGGCAGGACGGCACGTGGATCACCGACGACATGGAGCGCGCGTACCGGCGCTTGCACGAGATGGGCTACGCGCACTCGGTGGAGGCCTGGGAGAGCGGCGAGCTCGCGGGCGGTCTGTACGGCGTGTCGCTGGGGCGGATGTTCTTCGGCGAGTCGATGTTCTCGTGGCGACCCGACGCGTCGAAGGTGGCGCTGGTCGCGCTCGCCGGGCGGCTGCGCGGGTGGGGCTTCTCCTTCATCGACGCCCAGGTGCCGACGCCGCACACGCTGGCCATGGGCGCCGAGGAGTGGCCGCGCGAGGTCTTCCTGGAACGGCTGGCGGAGGAGCTGACGCACCCCACGCGGAAGGGCAGCTGGGCGGACGCGGACCCGCCGCTGGAACGCTGAGCTCTAGCGTGGGCGCTCGTCCGCCAGCGCGAGCGCCGCGTCGAGGGCCACGCCCACCGCGCGGTTCACCAGCCGGACGGCGCCGTGCACGCCGCTCACGGTCACGTCGTGCACCAGGTGGACGGCGCGCGCCGGCCCGGCGATGGGCGGGATGTGCTCGAGCACGACGAACGGCCGGTTCGCGGTCTCCTTCTGCACGCGCTCGACGGCGCGCGAGCCGTGCTCGATCGCGTCGCGCACGAGCGCCGCGAGGCCGCGCCAGCGGGCGAGATCGCTCACGACGGCTCCTTCTCGCACCACTCGCGGATCTGGGCGTAGACGTGCGGGTCGTGCGCCAGCGCGATGTGACCGACGCCCGCCACCACCTTGACGTGGCCCGGCGGCAGCGCCCGCGTGCCGCGCGCCTGCGCCAGACCGTTGGTCCCGCTGCCCATCGGCACCATCGCGTCGCCGAAGAGCGCCGCCAGACGCGGATCGGTGGAGAGCGACCCCGCCACGAGGTAGTGGCGGATGCCGTCGAGAAGTGGAACGGGGTGCGCGTCGCCGAGGTCCTTCACCCCCTCGCTGCGCATGTCGCCGAGCTGCGCGGCGAGGCGGGTGTAGGGATCGGGCACGGCCGCGAGGACGCGCGCCACGACGCGCCCGATGCGCTCGAGCGGCGCGCCGTGGTGCGGGGTGCCCACGTAGATGGCGCGACGGACGAGCTTCAACCAGCCGTGCCCCTCCAGGGTCGCGGCATGGCACGCGCTGCGCACGACCAGGCCGCCCATGCTGAAGCCGAGCGGCAGCAGCTCGTCGAGCGGCGCCGGCCACGCGCCGACCAGCGCCTCGAGGAGCGCGGCGAGCCGGGCGCCGTTGTCCGGGATGGACAGGCCGGTGTTGTAGCGCGCGTACAGCGGGGTGAAGCCGAGGTCGCGCGCGAGCAGCGTGCCGTAGTCGTCGCCATCGGGCATCTGCCAGATGCTCTCGCTGCACATCAGGCCCGGCACCAGGACCACGGCGCGCGAGGTGGCGTCGGGGAAGGCAGCCGCGAGACCGGCGCGCGTCACGGCGAGCGGGGCTCCGTCCTTCACGAAGGCCATCTCGGTGGCGAGCCCGTTGCCGGTGCGGGCGAGGTAGTCGCCCACGGCGCCGTTGAGCGCCGCCACCGCCATCTCGAGCCGCTTGCCCATCGACCTATCTCTACCGCACCAGCGCCAGGTACACGATCGGGAGCGCGATCCCCGCGGCCACGAAGAAGATGCCGCGCCCGACGAGCCCCTTCTTGCCCGCCAGCATGAAGAGTCCCGACGAGGCGAGGAACAGCAGACCCGCCGCGTACGAGTCGGCGAAGTACGTCCAGCCCTTCTTGCCGCGGTTGAGGTGCAGCCAGTTGGCCGCGCGCACGAAGAAGCGCGGCTTCTGCTCTTCCTCGACCACGTGCCCCGTCGCCACCGCCACGTGCAGCGTGCGGTGCTCCCAGAGGAGCTCGAGCTCGTCGCCCTCCCGGTAGACCTCGCGCGGCGGATCGGTGATCCCCAGCCTGGACAGGACCAGCGCCTTCGCCGCCCCGTCGTCGTCCGGCAGCGGTACGCCGAGCTCGTGGGTCGAGGTCGAGTTCACGAAGTTCGGATCCCACGTCGCCACGTGGTTCACGGCGATCCCGCTGATGGCGTAGACGAAGGTCAGCCCGACGGCGGTGTAACCGACGTCGCGGTGAATCGCTCGGAGCCAGGCACGCCAGGGGAAGCGCTTGCGCGGCGGCGCGTCAGCCATACCGCTCCTCGGCCCAGGGGTCCGCGTGGTTGTGGTAGCCGCGCGTCTCCCAGTAGCCCGGGTGGTCCTCCGCCGTGAAGCGGATGCCGGTGAGCCACTTTGCGCTCTTCCAGAAGTAGAGATCGGGCACGAGCGCGCGCGCCGGGGCGCCGTGGGCGCTGGCGAGCGCGGTGCGATCGAGGCGGTGCGCGACGAGAACGTTGGGCGCCAGGGCCTCGCGCAGCAGCACGTTGGACGTGTAGCCGTAGGCGGCCTCGAAGACGACGTGATGCACGCCTGGCTTGAGCTTGGCGCGCGCCGCGAGGTCGGCCACGCGGACGCCGGTGAAGTGCGCGTCGAGCACGGTCCACTTGGTGACGCAGTGCACGTCGCAGTCCTGCTCGACCTGCGGCATCGCCAGCAGACCCGCGAAGTCGAGGGTGTAGGGGTTCTCGACCTCGCCGTGCACCTGGAGGCGCCAGCTGCCGGGGCTGGGGTCCCCCTCGTCGCCGCCCATGGGGCGCAGGCGCTTCAGCAGATGCTGGCTGGGGGGCAGGCGCGGGCGGCCGTCGGGGCGAAGGCTGGAGCGCGCGCGACGCTCTTCCTCGCTGTCGGCGAGGACATAGGCGCCGCCGCCCAGCGCCATGACCACGGTGCCGGCGGTGAAGGCGCGGAGGAAGGTGCGGCGCTGCATGGAGGGAGAGAAGACGTCGGGGTCTTTCACGCGTGAGCCTCCTGGATCGTACGCTCGAGACCCGGTCCTGGTTACTGGGTGCGGCGCCTGAGGTCGTCCCGTGTGTGCGGCCGGTTGACGGCGCGGGCGCCGAGCAGCCAATCTTGCAGGTCTATGACCGGTCGCGCCGGCGGGGTGCTCGCAAACATCGACGTCGGTGTGCTGGGCAAGACCATGCTCGACGCGGCGCGCGCCGCCCGCATCGGGGTGACGGTCACGTTCGTCGACACGCCCAACCCTCGCAACGCGTACGTGAGCGAGGCCGCGGCGGACATCCTCGGCTGGCCGGTGGATGAGCTGCTCACCCTCGACCCGATGAAGGTCATCGCGCCCAGCGAGGCCGATCGCATGCGCGAGCGCCTGGGCAGGCGGGCGGGCGGCGAGGTGGGACAGACGTCGTACGAGCTTCTCGTCGTGCGCAAGGACGGCCGCCAGGTGCCCATCGAGGTGACGGCGAGCCACACCACGCTGCAGGGACGGCCGGCGGTCTTCGCGTTCCTCGTCGACGTCAGCGCCCGCCGGCAAGCCGAGCAAGAGCGGCTGCGCAACGAGGCGCGCTTCCGCGAGCTCATCGACAGCGCGCCGGAGCCGATCAGCATCGTCCGCGACGGGTTCTTCGTCTACGTGAACCGCGCCTGCGTGAGCGTGCTCGGCTACCGCAGCGCGCAGGAGCTCTACGGGTTGCCGCTGTCGTCGATGCTCGAGGGCGACGAGATCGCCATCCGCGAGGCGCGCGAGTCGGCCATCGTGCAGGGGCAGGAGCAGCAGCCGCCGCAGCTCTACCGCGTGCGCCGCGGCGACGGGGCGGTCGTGCTGCTGGAGATCAGCAGCGTCCACTTCGAATACGAGGGCAAGCCCTCGGTGCTGGTGATGGCGCGAGACGTCACCGCGCGCAAGCACCTCGAGCGGCAGCTCGTGCAGTCCGACCGGCTGGCCGCGCTGGGGACGATGGCCGCCGGCGTGGCGCACGAGATCAACAACCCGCTGGCGTACGTGATGCTCAACCTGGAGTGGATCGCGCGCAAGCTGCCGAACGTCGAGAAGGACCCGGCCTGCCTGGAGGGCCTGATGGCGATGCTCGACGAGGCGCGCACCGGCGCGGAGCGGGTGTCGACCATCGTGCGCGAGCTCCGGAGCTTCTCGCGCGCCGACGGCGAGACGCGCAAGCTCGTCGACCTGGCGGGGGTAGTGCAGTCGGCCATCAAGATCGCCGGCCACGAGATCCGTCATCGCGCGCGCGTGACCACGTCGTTCGAGTCGGCGCGACCGGTGCTCGCCAACGAGGCGCGCGTCGAGCAGGTGGTGATCAACCTGCTGCTCAACGCCACGCAGGCGATGCCGGAGACGCGAGCGGAGCAGAACGAGATCCGGGTGACCGTGCGGGAGGACAACGACGGGCGCGCGGTGCTCGAGGTGTCCGACAACGGCGACGGGATCCCGGCCGAGGTGCTGCCGCGAATCTTCGATCCCTTCTTCACCACCAAGCCCGTCGGCGTGGGAACGGGGCTCGGCCTGTCGATCTGCCACGGCATCGTCACCTCGCTCGGCGGGCAGATCGCGGCGTACAGCGAGCCCGGCGAGGGGACGACGTTCCGCGTGGTGCTCCCGACGACGGAGACGTTCGTGGCCGAGGGCACGCCGCCCTCGAGCGGCGAGAGCCCGTCGTCGCGCCGCAAACCGCGCGGCCGGGTGCTGGTGGTGGATGACGAGATGCCGATCGCGAACACGCTGCGCGAGCTGCTGGCGCCAGAGAACGAGGTGGTGGCGGCGACGAGCGCCCGCGAGGCGCTGGAGGCCCTGGGCGCGGCCGAGTTCGACGTGATCCTGTGCGACCTGATGATGCCCGGGATGGGCGGCATCGATCTCTTCGAGATGCTGCGGACGCACCAGCCCGGGCTCGAGCGGCGCATCGTGTTCATGACCGGCGGCGCCTTCACCGCGCGGACGGCGGAGTTCCTGGCATCGGTGGACAACCGCCGCGTCGAGAAGCCGTTCAGCCTGGGGCTGGTGGAGGGGATCGTGCGCGACATGACCGGGACCGCGCGCGCCGCAAAGACGGCGCGGTAGGATCCCGGCGTGCTGGAGGCGTTCGGCGACGCGGCCTGGAGGGTCCGCCTGCCCGAGGGGGCCGGCGGTCGCGCCGTGCTGGACCGGCTGCGCGCGCTGCCGCGCGTGGTCGACGCGGTGGTGACCGAGCGCCATGCGCTGGTGACGTTCGACCCGGCCGCGCCCCCCCAGGGCGTGGAGGCCGCGATCGAGCAAGCCCTGTCGGCGCCCGCGTCGGCCGTGTCGTCTCGTGAGCACGTCGTGCGCGTCCGGTACGACGGGCAGGACCTGGCGGAGGTGGCCCGGGCGGCAGGCGTCTCCGTGGCCGAGGCCGTCGCGCTGCACGCGGGCGGCGCCTACGTGGTCGCGGCCATCGGGTTCCTGCCCGGGTTCGCCTACCTGCGCGGCCTCGATCCGCGCCTGGAGGTCCCGCGGCGCGAGAGCCCACGGCCCCGCGTACCTCCCCTGTCGGTCGCCGTGGCCGGGCCGTACTCGGGGATCTACCCCTTCGCCTCGCCGGGCGGATGGAACGTCGTGGGGACCGCGCTCGGCTTCGCGGCGTTCGACGCGAGCGCGGGGGCGGCGCTCGCGCTCGGGGACCGCGTGCGCTTCACGCCGGAGCCCTCGTGATCGCCGTCGTGTCCGTGACCGGGCTGGCCACGGTGCAGGACGGCGGGCGCGCCGGGCGGATGCACGAGGGGGTGCCACCCGGCGGGCCCCTCGTGCCGGAGCTGCTGGCCCGCGCGAACGCGGCGGTGCGCAACGGGCCGGGCGAGGCGGCGATCGAGGTGCTCGGCGCGATCACGGTCGCGGTGCACGGCCCGGGAGGGGCGATCCTGGTCGCGAGCGACGACGGGGAGCCGCACGCGCTGCGGAGTGGCGCGGTGCTCCGGGTCGGGGCCGACCGGGCGCGCGTCCGCTACCTCGCGGTGCGCGGCGGGCTCGACGTGCCGTGTGTCCTCGGCGGCCGGGGGACGCTGCTCGCGGCCGCGCTCGGGGGCCTCGAAGGCCGACCTCTGCAGCGCGGGGACGCCATCGCCGTGGGGCGGGCGCCCGAGCGCGGCGCCGAGCCCCCCTCCCCGCCCGACCTGGCGGCCCCGGTCCGCGTCGTGCCCGGACCCGACCTCGATCGCTTCGACGGGGCGGCCCTGGCCACCCTGCTCGCCTCGGCCTACACGGTCGACGCCCGCAGCGACCGGATGGGCGTGCGCCTCGCCGGGCCCGCCGTCGCGCGCGTCGGCAGCGACAGCGGGGTCTCGACGCCCATGGTGCGGGGCGCCGTCCAGATCCCGCCGGCGGGCATGCCCATCGTCCTCGGCCCCGATCACCCCACGGTGGGGGGATACCCGGTCCTGGCCACCGTGGTCCGGGCCGACCTCGGAACGCTCTGCGCCCGACCGGCCGGGGCCCCCGTGCGCTTCTCGGCCTGGACCCCCGAAGGAGCTTCACCAAGGACGCGGCGCGCAACACCTGGCCATTGAACCTTTCCGTGCCGGGCGTAAGAGGACGCGTCCGAGGCCGGTGGATTCCTTGATCGCATGCCCCCCGGCGTCTACGGCAAGGGGCGAAACCTGCGGAGGGGTCCATGCGTCCCATCGTCGTTCTTCCCATCGGTATCGCCTTCCTCGTGGCGTCGGCCCTGGCCTGCTCGTCCAGCAGCAACAACTCCGGCTTCGGTCTGGGCGACGACGGCGGCGGAAGCGGCAGCGGCTCCGGCGGGGGCTCGGGAGGCGGTAGCGGAGGGAGTAGCGGCGGGGGCAGCGGCGGGAGCTTCGGCGACGGTGGCAGCAGCAGCGGGGGCGACGACTCGGGCGACGGCGGCGTGATCGTGAAGACCACCGTCTACGCCAACACCGACGACACCCTCTACTCGGTCGACCCGCAGACGCAGGCCGTCACCACCATCGGTCCGTTCGCCGGAACCAGCGACTCTTCGACCGACAGCGCCGTCACCGACGTGGCCGTCAACGGCAACGGCGACGTCTACGTCAACACCGAGTCCGTCGTGTACAAGGCCGCGCTGCCGGCGACGCCTCCCGGCACGGTCACGCTGACCAAGCTCGCGACCATCCAGGCCACCGGCGGCGGCAAGTTCTTCGCGCTCGCCTTCGCCCCCGCGGGCGCGCTCGACCCGAACAACGAGACGCTGGTCGGCGGCGACGGCAACGGCAGCCTGTGGTCGATCGACACGTCCACCGGCGCGACCAAGAACCTCGGCAACTTCGGCGCCGACAAGAGCATCGCCGGCAACAGCTTCGTCCTGTCCGGCGACGTCGTCTTCTACACCGACCCGAACACCAACAAGGCCACCGGTCTGGCCACCATCCGCTCGTGCCCGCCCGGCGGAAGCGGCAGCAAGTGCACCAAGGACTACCTGGCCGGCGTCCAGATGACGAACCTGCAGACGGCGTACACCAGCGGCACCCCGGCCACGACGCTCCTCGGTGGCATCTACGGCGGGTCGTCGACGGGCCCGGGCAGCGGCACCGGCTTCGCGGACGTGTTCGGCCTGGGCGCGTGGAACTCGACCGTGTTCGGCTTCACCCGCCACATCTCGACGCCGGCGACGGCGCCGACGCTGATCACCATCGACACCACCTCCGGCGTCGGCACGGCTACGCCCAACACCTTCAGCTTCACCAACGGCTGGTCCGGCGCGGGCGTCACCACCAAGGTGACCATCGTGGTCCACCCGCCGCCGCCGCCGCCGCCGCAGTGAGGGGGGCGTGAACGGGGTGTGACGGAGCAGGCGGCGCTCGCCGCCGGGACGAGCTAATACTCGGCTCCCAAGGAGCCAGGCTCACATGCGCAAACCGATCCGCCGCGCCGCCGTCATCGGCGCGGGCGTCATGGGCAGCGGCATCGCCGCGCACCTCGCCAACGCGGGCGTCGAGGTGTTCCTCATGGACATCGTGCCGCCGAACCTGACGGACGCCGAGAAGACGCAGCGGGCCGCGCGCGATCGCTTCGCTGCGTCGGGCCTGGACAAGGCGCTGAAGGCGCGTCCTGCGGCGTTCTTCCACAAGGACCGCGCGCGCCTGGTGTCGGTGGGCAACGTGGAGGACGACCTCGAGAAGGTGCGCGGCTGCGACCTCGTGATCGAGGCCATCATCGAGCAGCTCGAGCCCAAGCGCGCGCTCTTCGAGAAGCTCGACGCCATCGTCGCCCCGCACTGCATCGTGGCGTCGAACACCAGCGGCCTGCGCATCGCCGAGATGATGAAGGGGCGCTCGGAAGGCTTTCGCAAGCGCTTCCTGGT
>DATBQU010000089.1:0-1709 GCA_036560665.1 Polyangiaceae bacterium | reverse complement strand
GAATCACCGCGCCGCGTCCCCCGATCAGGTTCGCGCTGCCCGGCAGCACGCCGATCGTCGTCACGCCGCCTGCCACCGCCCGCTCCAGCGCCGGGTCCTGCGGCCAGAAGGAGTGCTCGGCCCGCAGCCCCGCCGTGATGGGGTCGGTGGTCTCGTTGCCGTCGTCGTGCCCTTCCGTCTGGGGGACCGGGTACACGCCCATGTGCGAGTGCGGATCGACGATGCCCGGCGTGATGAACTTGCCGCGAGCCTCGATGACGACCGTCCCTTCCCTGGGCGGCGTGGGGCCATCCCCCTCGCCGACGGCCACGATCGCGCCGCTCTCCATCAGGACGTAGCCGGGGCTGAAGTGCTGGCCGGTCGCCGTCAGTACGGTCGCGTGCTGGAGCAGCACCGGCGGACCGTGGGGCGTGGCGACGACCTCCACCGGCGTTCGCGCCCTCGCCTCGTCGGCGGCGAACGGATCGGAAGGCACGGAAGACACCGGACGCGGCCCGGCAGGCGGCGTGGCCGCGGGCGCACCTCCGTTGGGCAGGCAGGCGCAAAGGCAGGCCGACGGCGTTGCGGCCACGATGGCCCAGCGGAAGATCCAGATGGAACGAGCCATGGGGCGGCGCGCATACTACGCGCGCCCGCTTTGGCGCTTCTAGCCGGATCAGTACTTCGGACGAGCCGACTTCTCCGGATGGAGATTGGTGGCCGGCGCGCCGTCCTCGTGCGTCTGCGGCTCCTTGCGCTCCTGCTCGACGAACTGGACGCCGTCGTCGGGGTTGCCCTGGGGCGCGGTGACGCCGCCGCTCGCCTGCTGGAAGGCCTGGGCGGGAGGGGCGGCAGCGGCCGGAGGCGGTGTGGGCGCGGACGCGCAAGCCGCGGCCGCGAGGGCCGCACCGAGGATGCACAGCTTGAGAAGGGAAGAGTGAGAAGAGTGGGACATGTTCATACCCCCGTGGTACCGCTGGACTACGTCTTTTCTTCCTCAGCCGCAAGAGCACCACTGCAAAAATCAGATGCGCGCGGATTGCGCTGATGCTGCCCATCCGCATTTTCAGCTACAACGTCCGGTACTTCGGGCACGCCACGCGGGGTCTCGCCAGCACCCGAAAAGCGATGCACCGGATCGCGGACGCCGTGGCGGCCCTCGAGCCCTTGCCGGGCATCGTCTGCCTCCAGGAGGTCGAGACGCGGTCGCTGCGGTCGACCGTGGCGCACCGCAGCGAGGAGCGCGAGGAGACGCAGCTCGTGCGCTTCATGGCGATGCTCTCGGCGTCGCTCACCGCCGCGGGGAAGCGCGACGAATACGACGCCTACTACTTCCCGGCGCACGCCTACCGGCTCTCGGCGAAGACGCACGCCTACACCACCGGCCTCGCCATCCTCGTGCGCTCCGACTTCGTGGTGGACCGGCACAACGCCGAGACGCCGCACGACATCACCCACCGGCGGCTCCACCCCATGCGCGGCCTCAAGCAGACGCGCATCTGCGCGCACCTGCGGCTCCGCCACCCGCGCGTGCACGGAGCCATCGACGTGTTCAACACGCACCTGAGCCTGCCGAGCACCCTCACGCGCGCCTTCTGGACGCAGCCGCGCCGCCTCGGTTGGGGGCCCAACCAGGTCGAGGAGGCGCAGAACCTGGTGCGCTTCGTCGAGCAGGAGCGGGCGAGCGATCGCTTCGTCGTGGTGGGCGACTTCAACTCGCTGCCGGGGTC
>DATBQU010000088.1:0-12688 GCA_036560665.1 Polyangiaceae bacterium | reverse complement strand
CGCCGACGGAGACGTGAACAACGACTACAACGTCAAGCCGGGCGCGCTGGCGCGATATCAGGGTGGCGACTGGCTCGGGATGCAGCAGCACCTTGACTACATCCAAGCGCTCGGCGTCACCACGCTCTGGATCTCCCCGGTGGTGAAGAACGTCGACAGCGACGCCGACATCGACGCGTACCACGGCTACTGGCAGCAAGACCTGACCCAGGTCAACCCGCACTTCGGCGACCTCGCCGCGCTCCGCTCGATGGTGGCGCGCGCCCACGATCGCGGGATGAAGGTGGTCCTCGACATCGTGTGCAACCACATGGGGCAGGTGTTCTTCTACGACATCAACAGGAACGGGCGCCCCGACGACTACATCAACGGGAGCAACAAGCCCGGCGATCCCATCGTCCAGATCAGCGAGTACGACCCTCCCTGGAGCCCGGGCGGCGTGCTGGCGTACAGCCAGGAGGGGCAGAGCGGGCGCGCGCCCATCCTCTTCATCGACGACCCCGGCATCAACCGGCTGCCGCCGCAGCCGGGGATCCTCGCGACGGCAGACGCCTATCACGGCTTCGGACACGTGCTCGATTTCAACGACGTCGCGCAGCGTACGCTGGGCGACTTCACCGGCGGCCTGAAGGACCTGGCGACCGAGCTCCCCGAGGTCCGGGCGACGCTGGTGGACGCCTTCGCTACCTGGGCGGAGAAGGTCGATTTCGACGGCTACCGGATCGACACGGTGAAGCACGTCGAGAGCGACTTCTGGCCCGTGTTCGCGACCAGCACTCGACAGCGCCTCGGCGCCGAGGGGAAGAACAACTTCCTCATGTTCGGCGAGGCCTTCGACGGCGACGACCAGCTGCTCGGCAGCTACACCGCGCCGGGCGCGCTCGACAGCGTCTTCTACTTCTCGCAGCACTTCCAGGTGTACAGCGGCGTCTTCGAGAGCGCGCACGATCCGACGCAGCAGCAAGGCACCGACAAGATCGACGCCCTGTGGGGGCAGAAGAAGACCAACTACGGGACGCAGCCCCAGCCGGGAGGCATCGGCATCGCGCCCTACAAGGCGATCGTCAACTTCATCGACAACCACGACGTGCCGCGCTTTCTCTTCGACTCGCAAGGCGACGTCCCGGCCCTGCGCAACGCGCTCACGCTGCTCTTTACCGAGGACGGCATCCCCAACGTCTACTACGGCACCGAGCAGGAGTTCTCGGGCGGGAACGACCCCGCCAACCGCGAGGTCCTGTGGGACGCGGGCTTCGCCACGGACGGGGACACCTTCCAGCACATCGCCAAGCTCGCGCGCCTCCGGCAGGCCTACCTGGCGCTGCGGCGGGGCGACACCAAGGTCGTGTGGTCGAGCCCGCACGTGGCAAAGGAGGACGACGCGGGGATCTTCGCCTTCGAGCGGAGCGGGGGCGACGCGGGCGCGGACCCGTACGCGCTGGTGGTGCTCAACACCAACGACTTCAAGGCGAGCTCGACGTCGAACGGCGCGACGCTCATGCAGACCAGCGCCCCGCCGGGGACGACGCTGGTCGACGTCCTCGACCCGGCGCAGGCGACGTACGCGGTGGACTCCGGCGGCAAGCTGGGCGCCAGCGTGCCCGCGCAGCAGGCGATGATCCTCGTGCCTCGAGGGCAGGTCGTTCAGACGCAGTAAGCTAGGCTCGGCCTGGTGATCCTTCGCCTCGTGTTGCTCGTGGCCTGGGTGGTGGCGCTGCCCTGGCTCCTGCTGCGTCGCCTGCTCGGTCGCGTGCCATCCGGCGCGATCCTGCTCGTGGAGATCGACGGCGTCGTGCAGGAGTGCCCGCCCGAGCCGCGCTGGTGGCCGCCGGGTCGCCGCCGCGCGTTCTCGCTCCTCGCCCTGCGCGAGCTCGTCGACGTGGCGGCGCGCGATCCTCGCGTCGGCGGCATCCTGCTCGTCGTCAAGTCGATGCGCGGCGGGTTCGCGACGGCCACCTCCCTGCGCGACCTCATCGCGCGGGCGCGGTCCAAGGGCAAGCGCGTGCTCGTGCACCTGCCGCTCGGCGGCGGGACCAAGGAGGCGTACGTGGCCGCGGCGGCCGATCGCGTCCTCCTCGGGCCTCAGGCGTCGCTGGCGCCGGTCGGCGTCCTCGCCGCCAGCCGCTACCTGCGGGGCGCGCTCGATCGCGCGGGAGTGGTCCCCGAGATCCACGCGCGCGGCCGTTACAAGACGGCGGCGGAGGCGCTCGAGCGAACGACGATGAGCGACGCTCAGCGGGAGCAGCTCGGGGCGATCCTCGATCGGATGCACACCGAGCTGATCGGGGCGATCGCGGCGGGCCGACGGGTCGACGAGGCGCGTGCCGGCGCCATCGTGGACGGCGCCCCTTACGGGGGAACGGAGGCAGTCGAGGCCGGTCTGGTGGACGACGTCGCCTACGAAGACGAGATCCCGACGCGCATGGCGAAGGACGGCGTCAAGCCGAGCATCCGGGAGGCGGCGCGGTACCACCGCCGGCGCTCGTCCTTGCGCCCGCGCGCGCTTCGCGCGGCCGGAGCCATCGCCGTCCTGCGGGTGCACGGCACCATCGCCGGTGGCGCGGGGCTGCCGTTTCGCCCGGTGTCGACCGACGAGCGCGTGATCGCCGCCGTCCGCCTCCTGCGGGCGACTCCGCTGGTACGGGGCGTGGTCCTCCACGTCGACTCGCCCGGCGGCAGCGCCCTCGCCAGCGACCGCATCCACCACGAGCTGGTGCAGCTGGCGGCCGAGAAGCCGCTCGTCGCTTGCATCGGGGACGTCGGCGCGAGCGGCGGCTACTACCTCGCCGTGGCGGCGCACGAGATCGTCGCGCAACCGACGAGCATCACCGGCTCGATCGGCGTCATCGGGGCGCGCCTGGTGGTCGAGCCGCTCCTCACCAGGCTGGGGATCGCCACCGAGGTCCTGCAGAGGGGCGCGCACGCGCGTCTGCTCGATCCGCTGCTGCCGCTCGGCGAGGACGAGGCACGCGTCATCGATCGCGAGATCGAGCGCGTGTACGGCGCCTTCCTGCAGGTGGTTGCGTCCGGTCGCCGGCGGCCGGTCCAGGAGATCGAGGCGCTGGCCCAGGGACGCGTCTGGACGGGCGCGGACGCCCATGCCCGCGGGCTCGTCGATCGCCTCGGTGGGTTCGAGGTCGCCCTGGAGGCGGTCCGCGGTCGCATCGGTCGCGGGGCCGCCCGGCTGCGCGTCGTCGTCGTGCGCCCCCCGCGCAAGCCGTTCCCTCTGCTCGATCCGCCCGAACGCAAGGCGGCCCGCGCCCTCGCGCTCACCCTCGAGTCGCTCGGTGACGCGCTCGGCGTGGACCCCACTCCCCTCCTCCTGGCGCGAGAGCGCGTCCTGGCGTGGGCTCCGGGGACGGAGGTCATCCGTTCTTGACGGGCATCGCCCGGCTCGCCGCGCTCAGGGTACGCCGAGGAGCTTGTTCATCGAGGCCTCGTCGGCCGGTGTGAACGGGTACTGATCGAACTCCGCGCTGGTGACCCACTTGAAGGCGTGGACGTTCCGCCCCTCCAGCGTCTCGCCCGTGAGCGTGCACTCGTACAGGAAGAGGTCGACCACGTAGTGCTCGTAGGGATGGCTCACGAACGAGATGAGCTTGCCCACCTCGATCTCCGCGCCCAGGCGGTGCCGTACCTCTCGCTTCAACGCGTGCGCGTCGGTCTCCCCGTCTTCGACGCGGCCGCCGGGGAATTCCCACATCAGCGGCAACACCGCGCTCGCTCGTCGCTGAGTGATGAGGTACCGGCCGTCCTTCTCGAGGACGGCAGCGACGACACGGATGGTCCGTTGCCCGCTCATCTCACCCCTGGAGGATCGTACCACGACGAACTGGGACGGCCCGCCCGCGCGCGCGAGGCGCGCCGACCTCCGCCCGAAACCCGCTCAGATGCCGATGCGGAAGAGTTGCTGACCCATGAGCAGGACGTCGCCGGCACGGAGGTCGGTCTCCCCGACGCGCAGGAACGTGCCGTTCGAGCTCCCCAGGTCCGTCAGGAACAGCTTCTGGCCGTCCCACGACAGGCGGCAGTGCAAGCCCGAGACGTAGCCGTCCTCCGGGAAAAGGATGTCGCCACGCTCTCGACCGAGATGCACGCCACCCTCGGGGATGGGAAAGGCGTTGCCCGTCTCCTCGCGGCCGACCACGAGCGCGATTCTCCCGATGTAACCCTTGCTGGGAGCGCCGAGCCGCTCGACTCCGTCGGGTGACGGCTGCTGCGTCGTCAGCGGCTCGAACTTGATGATCTCCTGTCCGATGCGGAACACGTCGTTGGGCCGCACCTCGACCGGGATGTCGCGGGCGAGCTTCTTGTAGACCCCGTTGAGGGACCCCTCGTCCTTCACCGCGGCGCGACCCGGGCCCGTGGTCCTGAACGTCGCGTGGCGCGGGGAGAGGTAGCTGTCTCCGGCGAAGATCCCGCCCGTCTCCCTGCCGACGGTTCCACCCCCGGTCGGGAGCTGGAACGTGCCTGCTTCGCTGCCGTCGGCGCGAAGCGCGGTGAGGGACATCGCGCCCGCCGCCGACGCCTCGGGGGCCGGTGCGGCAGCGGGGGCCGCGGGGCGGGCGGCGGCGCCGCCGAGGCGGAGTCCGCACGAGCCGCAGAAGAGGTTCAACGTCGCGTTGACGTGACCACACTGCGGGCAGACGACCGTCGGCCCGCCGGCCGCTGCCGCCGGGCTCGACAGCGCGACCGTGGCGCCTCCGCCGAGGGGGGCAGCGACGGGCGCCGGCACCGGGGCCGCCACGGGCGCCGGTGCGGGCGCGGGCGCGCGAGGGGGGATCGCGCCAGGCGTGACGGCCACCGTGCTTCCCAGTCCCCCCCCGGCTGCCATGGGAGGCGGAGCGGGCGCCGGCTGGGCTGCCTTCATCCCCTGGGGCGGCGTCTGCGGCGAGAACGGCTTGGGCGCCGCGTCGCGCGGCAGCTCTGCGCCGCAGCCGAGACAGAACTTGTAGTGGTCTTGATTGTCCTTCGAGCACTTCGGACAGGTGATCACACTCGCCTCCGGACGCGGCCCCTCTCGGGCTATCCGAGTATCTACGCCCCGTCAGGGGGGTCAAGCGAACAGCGAGCCTTAACGGTGGAGCCGGCGACCCGGCGTGAGTAGCCTGCCAGCCATGCCGAACGCCACATTCCCCGAGATCCAGGTCCCCGGGACGGGACAGCTCTACGCACGCTTCGTCACTTCGCTGGGCAACATCGTCATTCGCCTGGAAGAGCAGCGTGCCCCCAAGACGGTGAAGAACTTCGTCGGCCTGGCGACGGGCACGCAGGAGTGGGTCCACCCGCGCACGGGTCAGGCTCAGAAAGGCGTGCACTACTACGACGGCACGGTCTTCCACCGCGTCATCCCGAAGTTCATGATCCAGGGCGGCGACCCGCTGGGGCAGGGGACGGGCGGCCCCGGCTATCGCTTCGAGGACGAGTTCCACCCCGAGCTCCGCCACACCGGCCCGGGCGTGCTCTCGATGGCGAACTCGGGCCCGGCCAGCAACGGCTCGCAGTTCTTCATCACGGACGCGCCGACCCCGCATCTCGACAACCGTCACTCGGTGTTCGGGCAGGCGATCGCCGGCGTCGACGTGGTGAAGAAGATCGCCGGCGTCCCCACGGCGGCGCGCGACAGACCCGTCCAGGACGTCGTCCTTCAGCGCGTGGAGATCTTCCGCAGCGACTCCGTTCCCACCGCCTGAACGGCGGGCGCGATGGCCGCGACGCCGAGCTCCTTGACGTAGAGGGCCACCCGCTCCTCGCGTGTGTGGGTCAACGCCGCGAGGAGCTCGGTCCGCGCCTCGTCCGACAGAGACCGCGCGCGGCGAACGCAGCCGAGCGCGACGTCGACGTCGTGAAGATCGCCGATGCGACCCTGGAAGCGCGCGGCGGGCTGCGCCAGCGCGACGAAGTCGCTCGGCAGCACATCGGCGAAGGTGTCCACCGTGTAGCGAAGGCGCTTGTAGGCGATGCGCAGGCGGTGCAGGGCCTCCGGGTCGTCCGGCCGGGCGCCCCGGCGGCGGTCGACCTCGCGCCGCGCGTCGTCGACGGCCCGTCGCGCGAGCTTCGCCAGGCGCCTGTCGCGCGAGGGGTTCACGCGGAACGCGAGCAGCGCCTCGAGCAGCCGCAGGCCGTCGTCGAGCTCGCCGGCGCGCACCGCGGCGACCAGGGCCCCGCGAAGGCGGTGCTCCCGTCGGCCGCGACTCTCCAGCCAGCGCTGCACGTCCGGGTGCGTCACCCCCAGCGACCGAACGAGCTCGAGCAGCACCTCCTCGTCGCGCAGGGCTCCCGTCGCGCGCTGCACGTCGCGCAGCGCGCGGCGAACCTCGTCGGTGTGGAAGCGACCGAGCACGCGCCGGCCGACCTCGAGCACCACCCGGGTGCGTCGCAGCGCCACCCGCAGGTCGTGAACGGCCTGCGCATCGTCGGCGGAGGCGAGGACCCGCAGCGCGACGAGCTTCAGCCGCTCGTCGAGCGCGCGGAGCTTGTCCCCCAGGTAGGCCCCGGCGGTGGCCGCCGTCGTCGCCAGCGCGGGGCCGTCACTCATCGGCGAATCCGTAGCACGGTGACCGTGGTCAGGGGCTTGAAACCGAGGACGCGACCCAGGGCGCGACGCACCGCCTGGCGGGCCGCCTCGGAGATCTCCTCGACCGGGGGAACGCGCCCTCCGCCCACGGTCCCCCCGCCCTCGGCCAGCGCCTCGACCGCCGCCAGCGCGTCGTTCCGGGCCGACGCGAGGAGATGCGCGTCCAGCGTCTCGTCGACCACGCCGCGCGTGGTGAGCGCGACCTCCCCCGCGGGGCGACCGAGCTCGTCGATGGCGATGGTGACGTGAGCGGCGCCTTGCGACGCGAGCGCAGCGCGTTCGTGCAGCACGTTCGGCGGAAGGGCCCTCCTGGCGAAGACGTGGATGCGCCCCGCGCGCACGCGCCCCGCCTTGCGAAGCCCCGCCTCGTCGAGCTCGGCGACGTCGCCGTTCTCGAGCACGCACGTCTCGGGGACGCCCAGCTCGCGGGCGAGCTCGGCGTGCCGGAGGAGGTGGTGCAGCGTTCCGTGGAGCGGGATGAACCCGCGCGGGCGCACCAGCTCGATCATGCGCTGCTGCTCCTGGCGGTGGGCGTGGCCGCTGACGTGCACGCCGCGATCGGACCACCACGATCGCAGCGTGACCCCCCGGCGCAGCAGGTTCCCCATCAGGTGCATGACGCCCTGCTCGTTCCCCGGGATCACGCGGCTGGACATGACCACCACGTCCCCCACGGCCAGATCGAACGCCGGATGCTCGCCGCGCGCGAGCCGCGACAGCGCGGCGGACTCCTCCCCCTGCGTCCCCGTCGCGACACCCAGGACGGCGCGGCGCGGGAGCTCGCGGGCGCGGTCCGCGGGCCACACCAGGTCGCCCGGCCAGTCGAGGTACGGCTCGCCCGCGTGCTCCCCCGTCGATCGTCGCGTCGCCCGCGCGACGCGCGCGTGGGTGCTCACGCTGCGGCCGAGCGCCACCAGCTTGCGCCCGTGTCGGCGCGCGACGTCGCCCAGCATTCGCAGGCGGTGCACGTTCGAGGCGAAGAGCGCCACCACCACCGCCTGCTCGGCCCCGGCCACGATCTCCTCCAGGGCCTGGCCCACGCCCTGCTCGCTGCCGGTCGGACCCCGCGCGTCGATGTTGGTCGAGTCGCTGAGCAGCAGGCGGACGCCCTCGCGGGCGAGCTCCTCGAAGCGCGGGACGTCGAAGGTCTCGCCGTCCGGTGGAGCGTCGTCGAACTTGAAGTCGCCGGTATGGACCACCAGCCCCGCGTCGCCGCGGATCGCCAGCGCCGTGGCGTCGGCGATGGAGTGCGTCACCCGCACCGGCTCGATCTCGAAGGGGCCGACGCGGACGCGCGTCCGCGGGGTGACCTCGCGCAGGTCGACGTGGTCCAGGATCTCGTGCTCCGCCGCGCGCTCACGCACCAGGCCGAGCGCGTAGCGAGGGCCGAAGACGGGGACGTCGAAGCGCCGCAGGAGATAGGGGATGGCCCCGATGTGGTCCTCGTGCCCGTGCGTCACGAACACGCCGGCGACGTGGTACGGCTCGAGCGCGGCGAAGTCGGCGTGGACCACGTCGATGCCGAGGCCGCGGTCGTCGAACGTCACGCCGCAGTCGATGACCACCACCTCGCCCCCCTGCTCGAGGGCGAGGCAGTTCATCCCGATCTCACCGAGGCCGCCGAGCGGGATGAGGCGCATGGCTGAAAGGAGAGGCTTACCATGGCCTCGCGGCGCGGCCCGGCCCAACGTGCTATGCGTGGGCCCCTGCCTCGCATGTCGACGCTCGCCGACAAGCGCTTCGTGCTCGTCACCGGCAAAGGCGGCGTCGGCAAGACCACCGTGTGCGCGGCGGAGGCGCTCGCGCTGGCCGCGAAGGGCAAGCGCGTGCTGGTGGCTATGTGCAACGCCAAGGAGCGGCTCAGCGTCATGCTCGGCGTGCCTCCCCTGGGCTCCAGGGTCGCGCCCGTCGCCGAGAACGTGTGGGCGGTCAACATCCAGCCCGACACCGCGCTCGAGGAGTACGGCATCCTCGTCCTGCACAGCCGCGCGCTCTACAAGACGCTCTTCGACAACCGGTACGTGCGCACCTTCCTGCGCGCCGTCCCGGGCATGCAGGAGTGGGCGATGCTCGGCAAGGCGTGGTGGCACACCACCGAGAAGCTCCCGGACGGCGGGTTCAAGTACGACGTGGTGATCCTCGACGCCCCCGCCACCGGTCACGGGCTCGACATGCTGCGCGTGCCGAAGGTCATCCTCGACGTGGTGCCGCCGGGGCTGCTGCGCCGCGACGCCGAGCGGGCGTGGGCGCTCTTTCAGGACCCGAAAACCTGCGCCATCGTCCTCGTCACGCTTCCGGAGGAGATGCCGACCACGGAGACCATCGAGCTCGCGCGGGCCCTGACGGAGATGGGGCTGCCCATCGGCCGCGTGGTCGTCAACGGCGTGCTCCCTCCGCTCTTCTCCCGGGAGGAGCGCGTGGTGCTCGAGGCGGTCGGGCGAATCGAGTCCCGCACGCCCGGGGATGCGGCGGTCGCCGCGGCGCGCGATCGGGCGACCCGCGAGCGCGTCCAGGCCGAGAGCCTCAACCGCCTCTCGCGTGAGCTCCCCGTCCCCCCGGCCTTCCTTCCCCTCCTGATGGAGGACGCCGCCCGACCCGACGCCATCCGCCAGCTCGCCAGGCGCGTCTAGGACGCATGACCCGGATATCAGGGGGGTGTGAACGCCCGGCGCCACCGGGCCACGAAAGAGGCGGAAACCGGCGTCGTGGGCCCGTCGGGGCGGCTGGCCCAACCGTTGCGATGGAGCTCCCCGTCATGAACAAGTCGGTCCCCGTCGCCGTCCTCGCCGCTGCGCTCCTCGCCCCGCTCCTGGCCCCTGCCGCCGCCCTCGCGCAGGAGCCGGATGCCCCCGTCGCCGCGCCGCCTGCCCCCGTCGTGGCCCAGCCCTCGGGCGTCACCGTCACCATCCCGCCCTGCCGGCTGGCCGAGCACGCGGGCATCGACGAGGCCGACGCCGCGACGGCGGGCCAGCTCGTGTGCGCCGAGATCATGCACGCGGGCGCCCTCCAGGGGAGCCGGTATCGCGTGTCGCTCGGCAAGCTCGGCTCCGTGGTCATCCTCTCGGTGGCGCGCGAGGGCGACACGCTGGGCAGCACCGTCGAGTCGCGGGAGGTCCGCCTCCAGGGCGTGGAGGAGGTCGCCGTCGCGGCCCCGCGCATCGCCGATTCGATCGTCCACGGAACGCCGATGCGCGAGACCGAGAAGGTCGACAACCTGGTGGGCGAGGAGACGCGCCAGCCCAAGAGCAAGCCGGGCAAGGTGCACTTCGGGATCGGCCTGCTGGGGATGACCCCGCCGCTCGATCGCGGCCTCGGCCCGGCGCCGGGCGGCATCCTCGACCTGCACTACGAGACGGGGTCGGGCACCTTCGAGATCGGCGGAAGCCTCCGCTTCGGCGCCGGCCAGACCAGCCAGGACTCTCCGCAGATGGGCTTCTTCCTCTTCTCCATCGGCGGACGCTACTTCACCAGCGACACCGACTTCAGCCCCTACGTCGGCGGCGGCCTCTCGTGGGGCTACCTGCAGCTCAAGGTGCCCGACGAGGGCTTCGACGGCGACAACTCCGGCCTCGGGGCGTTCGTCGACGCCGGGCTCGAGATCATGCGCACCCACCGCACCCACCTCTCGCTCGGCGCGCGCCTGGACCTGCCCTTCTTCGCGCTCAACAATCACGGCGTGGGCATCTACAACGCCACGACCGGCACGACGACGGCCGCGGGCGCGAACAACCTCTACTACGCGCCGCTGTCGCTCGAGATGCGCCTGACGTTCTGACCCGCGCTCTCGCGCGCCGCCGCGGTGGTACCCTCGCTCCTCGCGGCCCATGCCCAGCTCGGTCCCGCTGCCTCCGCTCCTCACGAGCGCCCTCGGCCTCGGGCTCGAAGCGTTCGTGACGGTCCGCGCCTCGATCGCGGCCGGCATCGCCGACGCGCGCGCCGCGTTCGAGCTGACCGTCGCCGCCCCGTCGCCGGACTGGGGATTCCTCGTCCTGGCCGGCGTCGAGCCGCTGGTCGATGCCCTGGAGCGCCTTCGCACCCGCGTCGACGAGCTCGACTGGCTGGAGTCGGTCGGCGCCATCGACGCCCCGACCCGCCGGCGACTCGCGGAGGCTCGCTTCGCCTGCGACGTCGACGCCGCGCCGGAGGGCAGCGTCGTCTTCCCCGGCGAGGCCGTGCTCACCGTGGAGGGGCCGTTCTGGCAGGCGCAGCTCATCGGCGGGCTGGTCCAGGCCGCCATCAGCGACGCCACCCTGGTGGCCACCCGCTTCGCGCGCCTCTCGGTCGCCTCGCTCGGCGCCGACCTGGTGGAGAACGGCTCGGCCATCGCCCACCGCCTGGGGGGTTGCCCGCAGCTCGCGCGCGCCGCCTTCGTGGGGGGCGCCCACGCCACGACCAGCGCGGTCGCAGGCAGGCGCTACGGCATCCCGGTGTCGGCGATGCAGCCGGCGCGCTTCGACCTCGCGTCGGGGGACGCGGAGCGCGCGCTGCGTGCGTGGCTCGCCGCGACGCCGCAGGGCTCCATCGTGCGCCTCGATCCCGCTCGCGCCCGCGCCCTGCTCCCGCGTCTCGCCGAGGCCATCCAGGAGCGCGCGCGCACCTCCGTCGCCGGCTGGAACGAGGGCCGCGTCGCCATCGAGCTGGCGGGGGGCGATCGCATCGGGCTCGCCCGCGAGGCGGCCGAGGTGTTCGCCCGCGCCGGGCTGGCCGAGCCCTCGATCGTGGTGTCGGGGAACGTCGACGAGCGGATGGTGCTCGAGCTGCGCAGCGAGGGCTCGCCGGCTCGCGCCTTCGCGGTGCGCGCCGAAGGGACCCCGGGCGCCGCCCACATCGCGGGCTACGAGCTCGTCGCCATCGAGGACCAGGGGGACTGGTCCGCGCGTCTGCGCGTGGGCGACGACGTGGCCTCGTCGAGCGATCCGGGGCGCAAGCTCCTCGTCCGCTACGTCGGCGAGAACGGCCGCCCGCTGGCCGACGTGGCCCACTCCACCAACGAGCGCCACCAGCGCGCCCAGGGAGGCCGCTTCGTCGACCGCGTCACGGGACTCGCCGCCCGCCTCGCCGCCGTCTCCAGCGCGCCCCTGCGGGCCAGCGCGATGCGCGCCGGCAAGCGCTCCGCGCCACCGGAGCCCCCGTCGGCCCTGCGCGAGCGCGCGCTGCGCTCGGTCCGGGCGCTCGACGAGGGACACCGGCGAATCACGTCGCCCGCCCGTTACCCGGTGGGCATGTCGCCGCAGGTGGCCGCGCTGAAGGCCGACCTGCTCGCCCGAACGGCCACGTAGGCCGCTCGGTTCAGGCCTTCTTCAGGTTCTCGAGCGCGAAGTCCCAGTTGACGAGCGACTTGAGGAACGTCTCGATGTACTTGGGGCGCGCGTTTCGATAGTCGATGTAATAGGCGTGCTCCCAGACATCCATGGTGAGGAGCGCCTTCTGCCCGTGCTTCATCGGCAGATCGGCGTTGGGCGTCTTGGTCACCGCCAGCTTCTTGTCCTTGCCGAGCACCAGCCAGGCCCAGCCCGAGCCGAACTGCGTCGCCCCCGCGGTGGAGAACTCCTCGGCGAACTTCTCGAGGCTCCCGAAGTCGCGCTTGATGGCGTCCGCCAGGTCGCCCGTCGGCTGGCCGCCGCCGCCCGGCTTCATCGAGTGCCAGTAGAAGGTGTGGTTCCAGATCTGCGCCGCGTTGTTGAAGACGCCGCCCTCGCTCGACAGGATGATGTCCTCGAGGCTCTTGCTCGCCTCGGGCTTGCCCTCGACGAGCTTGTTCAGGTTCGTCACGTAGGCCGCGTGGTGCTTGCCGTGGTGGAACTCGAGCGTCTCGGCGCTGATGTGCGGGGCGAGCGCGCTCTTGTCGTAGGGAAGCGGGGGCAGGGTGAAGGCCATCGGGTCTCTCCTTTTTTTGGTCGGGGACGAATGGAATGCTCGCCCCCCGGCGTGCTGTCAACGACTCCGACGCTTCAGTCCGGTCAGTCTGCCGTCAGCGCGCGCTGGACCAGCAGCTTCTCGATGAGGTCCTTGGAGTAGGCGGCGAGCTCGCGGAAGACCACGCCCATGCCGGGCGGATCCCTCTCGACGCGGACGACCTCGCCGACCCCCTCGATGGTCTCGATGTCGTCC
>DATBQU010000087.1:0-8703 GCA_036560665.1 Polyangiaceae bacterium | reverse complement strand
GTGCAGCACCGACCTGACCATGAACACGCTACGAACGATGGGCGCGCTCTCGCTCGCGACGGTGAGCCTGCTGTTCGCCTGCGACCGCACCGACAAGACGAACGCCGGCGGAGAGCAGGCATCGCAAGGGGACAAGTCCGGCGTAACCAACGTCCAGGGAACGATCGACACGGCCATCGTCGACCAGCTGGCGGCGGCCGAGTGCGATCGCGAGGAGAGCTGCAGCAAGGTTGGCACGGGCCGGGCGTATTCCACGGTCCAGGTGTGCCTCGACCAGATGCACGCGACGCTTGCGAGCGTCCTCGACAGCTACAACTGCCCCCGCGGAATCGACCGACGCCAGGTCGAGCACTGCATGGGGGCGATCGAGAACGAGGGGTGCGACCGACCACTCGATGCGCTCCAGCGCATCGACCGATGCCGCATCGACCTCCTCTGCGCGAAGTAGTGGCGCCCCGATGCTGCTTTCGATGAAGACGCGGACTGCGCACAGGCCAGTCCTCTCGACCCGCGCGTCCGAGCGCATCGTGTGGTGGCTGATCGCCGTGCTCTTCCTGGCGTGTTGCATCCTGGTAGGACGGTACTGCGCACAGCCCAGGCCGCCGGCGCCCGATTGGCCCGATCCGTTCCTCGGCGCGACCCGACGCTCGAGCCTCGCTTGAGCTCGCGGGGACCGATTCCTGCAACCTGAAACACATCATGGAAGCGCTCCGAACGTCGGTGGCGCTCGCGCTCGTCTCGCTGCCATGGGTGGGGTGTGCCGCCGGACCCGGCAGCCCGGCAGCACCCGCCATGGCGCCCTCCGTCGGCGTCACCGCCTCGCAGGGTAGCGACGACGTCCCCACGGTGGAACGATTGACCACGGCGCGATGCGATCACGAGCAGGCCTGCAACGGCATCGGGGGGAGCAACGGACTCTTCGCGTCCTACGACTCGTGCCTCGCCGAGATCGGCGCGCGTGTCTCGGACCAGCTCGACCCGTACGATTGCCCTCGCATCGACCGCCCACAAGTGGACCGGTGCGTGATGGCGATCGAGAACGAGGGGTGCGATCGCCGGGCCGGCAGGCTCGAACGCGTCTTCGAGTGCCGCACCAGCGTGCTGTGCCCGAAATGAGGCCGCCGCTCAGCGATCGAACCGCACGGTGACACCGAACGACACAACGCGGGAGTGTCCGCTGTATTTGCCCGAGTTGACGGCCGGGTAGGGGGTCCCCGAGGGATCCACCGACGCGCCGTGCTGCGCACCGTTCACCGGGGCGACGGCGCCCGCTTCCACGGTGCGGTCGACGTCGAAGATCTCGGCGTACGCCACGTCGAAGGTGAAGGTCGGTATCTCGAGGCCCAGGCCGACCGTCCCCGCGATCTTGGCCAGTGTGTCGAAGTCGAGGCGCATGGTGTCCGGGTCGCTCGCCGATGCGTCGTAGTAGGACCCTGCCCGGAGCGTGAGGATGTGCTGGTACCGGCCGTTGAAGCGCCCCCCCAGCGGGACGTTGTATGCGCCGCCGACGCGCACGCTCCACGAGTCGCTGTAGTGATGCGGCGTGACGAAGTCGATGTTTGTCAGGTCGACCCCGGGCGGAGGATTCTGCGCGAGGAGGTTCGGAACGGTGACGTGCGGACCATCACCCTGCGCCGCGCCCCATGCCTCGTACGTTCCGTCGACCTCGACGTCGCCTGCCTCGCGATCCCCGTCCAGGAAGGCGTAGCGCGCGCCTACGCGCAGCACGGCTGGCAGCTTGGTGGTGAAGGTGGCCGGCGACGGCTGGAAGCCTGCGTTGGGCGTGATGCGAGGCGCCTGCGTCGTCACGTTGCCGCTCGTGTCGAGCTCCGCAGGCCCGCGCAGGTTCATGCCGAAGGAGACGTGCGGCGTCGGCCGGGCCAGCAGGCCCAGGCTGCCCGTGACCGACACGCCCGTCGTCTGCAGGCGGGTGCGCGCGTCGCAGGGCTGATATTCGACGTTCGCGCACTGCCCGGGCCCCGTCCCGGGCCCTATCGCGTCGGCGAGCGACGTCGTCGAGAGATCGATGTTGCCGTACACCGCGTGGAGGGCGAGCCCCACGTCGAGCCACGGCAAGGCGCGCACGGCGACGGCCGCGGTCGGAAACGCCACCAGCGCGTTGTTCTGGACGATGTCGTAACGCGCCGGGCTGGGGGCAGATCCGAGGCTGTAAGGGTAGGTCCTGTTGCCGACAGACGACGGCCCGAAGACGCCGAAGGCGAACGTCCAGCGTTCGAAGTACCCGAAGTCGGTCGAGACCGCGGCGAATGGCGCGAGGAACGGACCGCCTTGATCGCTGACGGCCGGGAAGGGCGTGCCGCCCCAGGGGGTGACGTGGTTGGTCGGATCGTCGGGATACACGCCGGCGCGCTGGAACGTGTAGCTGCTCAGCCAGAGGTTCGTGTCGACGAGCACGCGCGTCCCGCGCTGCTGCGCGAAGCCCGCGATGTTGTACTGCAGCGCGGTGCCGTCATCGGCCTTGGCGGTGAAGGCGCCGCCGCGACCGAGGGCTTGCGTCCCGTTGTCCGGGATCTCGAAGCCGCCCGCGCGTGCGCGCGAAGGCCACAGAATGAGCACGAGGAGGAGGACGCCGCGCTTCACTCCTCGAATATGGGATCGCGACTCCGAACAGCGCTATCCCGATTCGTATATGAGGCCGCTTGCGTCGCGCCGGGCGCGGGGCACCCTCATTCTCATGAGTCGCCGTGCCGCAGTCTGGGCACTGTCCGCGATCCTCCTGGTCGCCGTCCTCGTCGCCGCTGGGTGCGGCGCCAACGCCGACGGGCCGACCCTGGTCGGGACCGACGTCGACGGGAGCCTCGCCGGCGCTGCCGGCGACGACGGAGCGTGCACACCGTCGGCGCCGCCCGCGCCGATCGACCCGGCGACGCTCCCGAGCTGCTGCACCACGGGCGCCGCACACTGCGTCCCGTCGGCGGACGTCGACGCGTCGATCGCCAGGCAGCTCGCGCCGTGCAGCGGCGGCTACTGCGAGCCGGATCCCATCATCAGGGACCCCTCGCTGATCCCGGCCACCTGCACGGCCTTCAACGGAACCGACGGCGCGTGCATCAGCGTTTGCGTCCCGCAGGTGCAGCAGTATCTGAGCCTGCTCAAGCAGGGCACCTGCGCCCCCGATGAGCGCTGCGCGCCATGCATCAACCCGCTCGACAACTCGAACACAGGCGCCTGCGACGTGGGCAAGAATCATTGCGGCGCGGGCGGTCCCGGAGACGCCGCGGCCCCGGACGGAGGCGTCTGCCCCTACACCGGCCCGCCCAAGGTCGACCCCACCAGCTTCCCCGAGTGCGCTCCGGCATGCGCGGGCTCGCACTGCGTGCCCTCGGCGCTGGTCCCCGCCGCGCAGCAGTCGCAGCTCCTCAAGTGCCCGAGCAGCGGGGCGGACGCCGGCCTCGACGGCTACTGCGTCCCGGACCCATTCATCGCGTCCGGCGGCCAGGGGCTGCCGCCACCCTGCGCGTCGATCGCCGGGGCCGAGGGGCGCTGCCTCTCGACGTGCATCCCCCTGGTGACCTCCGAGGCGAGCGTCCTGCCCCAGTCGACGTGCGCATCCACCGAGCGCTGCGCCCCTTGCTTCAACCCGACGGCGGATGATCCGACGGCGCCGACGGGCGCGTGCTCCATCGCGTGCGACACGCCCGCGCGACCGCCGACGATCCTGCCGTGCCCTTACACGGGGGCGCCGCTGCTCGACCCCACGACCTTTCCGGCCTGCTCACCAGCCTGCGGGGGCGCCCACTGCCTGCCCGCTGCCCTCGTCCCGTCGTCTCAGACGTCCCAGCTGGCCGCGTGCCCGGGCGGCTACTGCGCTCCGGACTCGCTGATCGCGAGCGGGGGCAAGGCCGTGCCCGCGTCGTGCACATCCGTCGCCGGCGCGGAGGGGCGGTGCCTCTCCACGTGCCTGCCGCTCGTCGCCGCCAACGTGAGCATCCTCCCGCAGGATATCTGCTCCACCAATGAACGATGCGCACCCTGCTTCAATCCGACCGCCGCCGACCCCACCGCTGCGACGGGGGCGTGCTCGATCGCCTGCGACAAACCCACCGAGCCTCCCGTCGTCCTCACCTGCCCGTGGACCGGCCCTGCCGTCGTGGATCCCGGTGTGTTCGCGGCCTGCAGTCCCGCGTGCAGCGGCGCGCACTGCGTGCCCGCCGCGCTCGTGCCGTCGTCCCAGCAGTCGCAGCTCGCCTCGTGCCCGGGCGGCTTCTGTGCGCCGGATCCCATCACCGCGAGCGACGACCACTACGTGCCCCCAGGTTGCGCGCCATTCCCCGATCCGGCGTCGGAGGGGCGGTGCCAGTCCGACTGCCTGCCTGCAATCCAGCAGCAGAGCAGCCAGCTCGTCCAGGACGTGTGTCCTTCGGGGGACCTCTGTGCTCCTTGCACGGATCCCTTCAAGGGGACATCCACCGGCGCGTGCACCCTCGCCTGCGACGCGCCCGAGAAGCCCCCCTTCACGTTCCCGCTGTGCTGCGACTACCAGGGCCAGACGCAGGGCACCTGTGTGCCCAAGAGCCGCGTCCCGTCGAGCCAGCAGGCGAACCTGCTCCAGGACGAGTGCCCCACCAACCCGGCGAACTACCTTTGCGTGCCGAACGAGTACCTGCCAGGCTCGACCACGACTGTCTCGACCTGCACCGCGGGCCTGCTGGGCAAGGGCACCTGCGTGAGCAAGTGCGTGAACATCTCGGTGGGCGTCGTGCTGAGCCAGGGGACTTGCCCGTCGAATCACGACTGCGTGCCCTGCTCGCTCGCCCCCGCGGGAACCCCCGGCTGTTAGAGCGGGGGTCTCCTGGCCCATGCGCCGCCCCTCAGCGGGCGTGCAGCTCGCGCTGGACGCCGGGTGGGATGACGAAGGCGTCGAAGTTGTCGGGAGGGCGCGGGGCGTCTGCGTGCCACGAGGCGAGGGGCGAGCCATCCAGCGGGACGACCAGGTCACCCCGCGCGTCGTCATCCTCGACGACGTAGAGCCAGAGGGCGCGATCCGGGAAGCGGGCGCGAAGCTCGCCGACCAGCGCCGGGTGGTACTTGGCGAACACGACGGAGTCTCCGGCAAGGTCCGGCGAGTCGACCCCGATTGCGGCGTTCGCCCGCACGGTGTTGCGCCACTCGGCCTCGCGCAGGAACGAGGTCCAGCGGTAGCTCGGGCGGTCCGGCAAGGCGTCGTTCGTGAACGCGACCAGCGCGAGCGCGCGGCCGTGGTTCCAGTCGCGAGCGGCGCGCGCGAATCGGTCGTCCGTCCCCCAGTAGTCCCTCGACACCTCGCGCGACGCCGCCAGGGCGGCCACGGTGGAGAAGGCCGCCGCGACGAGCACGCACCCCGCCGCGGCGCGCGGCCACCTCGTCCTCGCGCGCACCCAGCCGATGCAGGCGAGGAGCGCCAGGGACGGCAGCGCCCCGTGATAGAAGCGCGCGCCGTAGCAGGTGCCCGCGTACCAGTACGTCGCGTAGAGCACGATCACCGCGACGATGGGCACGCCCACCGCGGCCAGCCTACTCCGGCCTCGCCGGCGGGCGAGGGCGTACGCGGCCGCCACCAGCGCCAGCGGTCCTCCCGGCGCGAGGAGCATCCACGATCTCAGGTTGTCTCCGGTGTTGCTGAGGGCGTTGCGCGCGTCGTGCGAGGCGTTGCGGATGCCGTAGTCACAGCCGTGCGTCGGGCCGAAGCCGAGGTCGTTGCAACCGGGTGCGTAGCGGAAATTCGGGTCGTCGAGCGGTGGCGCGTGCTCGTCGAACCACGCCGACTGGGGAAAGCGTGTCGCGTGTCCCGTGAGCGCGCGATTGTACGCACCGAGCAGCAGGACGGCGACGACGACGGGAGACAGCAGCGCGACGACACGTCCGGCGCCCACATTGCCGCGCCGCGCAGCCATCACCGCGAACGCCGCGCAGCCCGATGCGAGCGCCGCTGCGCAGGCCGGACGTGCCAGCAGCGCCACGCCGATGGCCGTACCTGCGACGAGCGCTCCCCATGCTCGGCGGCGCGACGCGACGCACCCGGCGAGCATCGCCGCCGCACACGCCGCCACCAGCGCGTGCGACATGAGAGAGGCCGCCAGCAGGAGCGCCTGCGGGCACAGCGCATACACCCACGCCGCGATGACGCGAGTGCGCTCGCCGGCTAGCCGCCCCGCCGCGCTGGAGAGGAGCAGCGTCGCCACGCCGTGCAGCGCGGGCCCCACCCAGGTACGGGCGCCCATCGCCTCCCCCAGCGCGAGCACGGCAGGCCAGCCCGGCGGGAAGATCGAGTAGGTCGAGGTCCGGTCGTCGACGAACCACATCGCGAACGCCGCGTGCGGGACCCGGAGCGCCGCCACGAGATGCCCGGTCGCGAACGTCCGCGCCTGCAGCGCGTACGCTAGTTCGTCCATCACGTGCGGTGTGTCGCGGAGCGCCCAGGCCTCGATCGCCCGCGCGATGAGCATCCCCAGGGCCGCCGCGGTGACGACCGCCGCCGTATCTAGGCGGCGTCGGACGACGATCGGACGGCCGGACGCTGTCATCGGCGCGTGTTTCTACCACGCGTGCACGGCGTCGGGCGCGTGCGCGGGCAGGCGTTCCATGGTACGGCACGCTGTCATGCCGGGAGGCCAGCGGTTCACGCGAGCGCTGCGTGCGCACAACGTGTCCCCTCTCGACGCATGCTTGATGGCGCTGGCGGTCCTCTTCGGGGCGGCTTCGCTGGCGTACCCGTTCGCCTGGGATCAAGGCATCAACTACTACGTGGGTCGCGAGTGGCTCCTGCGCGGCTCGATCCCCTACCGGGATCTGTTCGACCACAAGCCCCCGGGTATCTATGTCGTGCACGCGATCTGCATCCGCCTGTTCGGCGAAGGGATGCACGGCATCCGCATCGCGGAGCTCGGGTGCGTGCTCGGTCTGGGGTGGCTCTGCGCGAAGCTCCTGACTCGCGGAGACGAGCGGCTACGGCCGGGCGTGCTGGGCGCGGCAGTCTTCGGCGCCTCGTTCTTTCACTACGGGTTCTTCGACTTCTGCCAGACCGCACAGTGCGAGATCTGGGCGACGACGCTCGCCGTCGCCGGCCTCGTGGTCGTCGTCCGGAGGCGTGGGCACGCGGCCGGGCTCGTCGCAGGGCTGCTGGGCGGCGCGGCGCTGCTCATGAAGTTCCCGATCGCGCTCTTCCTGGCGTTCGTCGTGATGGCGCTCGCCTGGCGCGCGTGGCGCGAGGTGCGCGGTGCTGGGCACGTGGTCGTTGCGCTCCTCTGGTACGCGGCAGGCGTCCTCGCCGCGCCCGTGGCAACGCTCGCATACTTCGCGGCCCACGGTGCGGCCGGGGCCATGTTCGACGTCGTCTTCCGCGCCAACTGGCACTACCTCGGTCAGGAACCGCGAACGCTCGGACTCGCGCCCGTCCTCTCCAAGCTGGACGAGGTATGGCGCGATTTCGCCCCGGCCATCACACTGGTCATCCTCGCGTGCGCCGGCGCGGCCGCGATCAGCCTGGCACGCGGGACCCGCGCCTGGCGCGCCCACGCGCTCGCGGCGGCTCTCCTCGGCACGACCGTTCTCATGGTCCTCCTGCAGCGCAAGTTCTACTTCTATCACTGGGCCGTCGCGGTGGCGCCGCTCAGCCTCGCGGTCGGCGCCCTCGCACGCGACGCCTCATCACTCGTGCGCCAGCGCAAGTGGCGCGGGCCAGCCCTGGTCACGGCCGCACTGCTCGGCGCGTATGTCACGTCGGGGACCACGTTCGAGGGCTGGCTTCGCAGCAACCAAGCGACCGTGGCGTGGCTGACCGGCGCCATCGATCGCGATCGCTTCGCGAGCACCTTCCGCTTCGTCTACGACTACCGTGACTGCGAGCGCATGGGGCAGTGGTTGCGCGCTAACAGTGCGCCCGACGACCGAGTGCTCGTTCGCGGCACGGCCGCCGAGATCTACGCGGCGGCCGGCCGTCACGCCTCGAGCCGCTTCTTCTGGACACCGTGGCTCACGCTGCCCACTCGCGAGTACCGGCGGGAAGAGTGGCTGCGCGAAGACCGGGAGGCCATCGAGCGCGACCCGCCGCGCTTCGTCGTCGCGCTGGCGCGTCCGGTCGCGATCATCGACTCGGCGCGGTGGTTTGCGCCGCTGGGCTATCGCGAGCGCGAGTACGTCGGAGGCTTCGTCGTCCTCGAGTACGACGCGCGGACCGCGACCGGCCCCAGTCGGGGCCGTGCTACCGTCGCGGCCCCGTGACTTCGGCGCAGCTCGACCGCGCGGACAAGGCCTCGTGGGTTGCGGTGTATTCAGCCAGCGCCGTCGCCATCGGTCACGTAGCGGTGCATACCTTGCGCGCGGTGACGTTCCCTTTTCCGCTCGACTACGGCGAAGGGCCGCTGCTCGGCCAGGCGCGCGCGCTCGCCCTGGGACAGAGCATCTACCGGGCCGACCTCGGCGACTATCCGTTCACGATAGCCAACTACCCGCCGCTCTATCCGGCGCTGCTCGCGCTGGCGGCGAAGGCATTCGGGCTGTCCTGCGTCACTGCGCGGTCCATCACGCTCGCGGCGGTGATCGCGTGCGCCTCGCTCGTCGCAGCGCTCGTGTACACGGTGACGCGTGATCGGCGCGCGTCGTTCGTCGGCGGAGTCCTGTTCCTGGCGTCCCCCTACGTGGTGTTCTGGGCGTCGCTCGCGCGCGTGGATTTCGTCGCCCTAGCGTTCGCCCTCGGCGCGCTAC
>DATBQU010000086.1:0-15652 GCA_036560665.1 Polyangiaceae bacterium | reverse complement strand
CTTCGCGCCTGCTGACGCAGGCGCGTACGGCAGAGCTCCGGGGCGACCTCGCGCAGGCGGCCGCTCTCTTCGCCCAGGCAGACCGCCTCGACGAGGCCGCGCGGGTGATGGTGCTGCGCGGGGACGCCGAGGCGGACGTGGCGGTGCGGATGCGGCATTACGTGCAGGCCGTGGCCACGGCGCCCGAGGACAGCCCCGTGCGCGCGCACGCCCGGCGCAAGCACGCCACGCTCGTGCTCGCGGTCGCGTCGGAGCCCTCCGGCACGTCGGCGCCGCTCCGGCAGGACCTGCTCGAGGCGGGGCGCGAGCTCGAGGCCGTCGGCGACCACGAGCGCGCCGCCGAGGCCTACGGGCGAGCCGGCGACGTCGAGGGGGAGGCGCGGGCCCTGGCTCGGGCGGGCAACGTCGAGAAGCTCGACGCGCTGCTGCTGTCGCAGCAGGGGCGCGATCGGGAGGCGCTCGCGCGTCGCGAGGCGCACGAGGAGATCGCCGTGCTCGTCGCCAGCGGGCGCCGGCGGGAGGCGGCGGCCATGGCGCGCGCGTCGGGCGACGAGGCGCTGCGCCAGCGCGGGCAGGCGCTCGAGGAGCGGCGCGTCGCGGGGGACACCGTGCGCTTCGCCGTCCTGGGGCGGGAGATGCGGGCCGTGCTGGGCGCCGAGGTCGTCATCGGCCGCGTGGGGACGGTCGCCATCGCGTCGGCCGCGGTGAGCCGGCAGCACCTCACCATCGCCCGCCGCGGGGAGGACGTCGTCGTGCGCGATCTCGGCACGCGCAACGGCACCCTGCTGCGCGGTCTCGCGCTGGCCGGGGAGGTCCGCGTGGGCGAGGGCCTCGAGCTGCGCCTGGGCAAGGAGGTGCCGCTGGTGGTCCGTCCCACCGACGAGCTGCCCGGCGCCGTCGCCCTCGAGCTGGCCGGGGCGCGCTACGTCGCGCCGCTGGGACCGGCGAGGCTCGGCGTCGGAGCGTGGCGCCTCGAGCGCGGCGTCGACGGGTGGATCGAGCTCGCCACCGACGACGATCCGCCGGCCTTCGCCGGGGCGCTCCGCCTCGCTGCGCGGGTGACGCTCATCTCCGGCGACCGCGTGGCCCGCGAGCGCGGCGGAGAGCCCGTCTTCGAGGTGCGCGACGGTGCCCCCTGATCGCGGCGGCTCCCCCGAGCTCGAGCGGCTGGCGGCGCTGGGCCTGCCGGACGGTCCGTCGCTCGACGAGGCGCTCCGCCTGTTCGCGGTGCTGCGCACCCGTCCCGAGGAAGGGCGCGCCATCGAGCAGCTCCTCGGCCGCGAGACGTACGTGCGCCTGCCCGAGCCGCTGCTGGTGGCGGTGGCCTCCGCGCTGATCGACCGCGGCGAGGAGGCCTCGGCCGCGCGCGCTCTGGCCTCCGCGTCTTCGACGCCCGCGCTCATGCTGCGCGCCGAGCTGCTCGCCCGCGCGGGCGATCTCGCCGCGGGCGTGGCCGCCGTCGAGCGCGTCCTGCTGCGGGACATCGACTGGCCCGGCGCCCGCGAGCGGCACGCGCGCTGGCGCGAGGCGCTGGGCGTGACCGAGCCGCCTCGCCACGCCGACGCCACGGCCACGCTGATGACGAGCGAGCCGGACGCGCCGTTCCGGCTGCTGCGGGAGGTGGGGCGCGGCGGAGCAGGGACGGTGTACGAGGCCGAGGATCGCGACCTCGGCAGGCGCGTCGCGCTCAAGGTCTACCACCGGCCCGACCGGGACCGGAGCCAGCTCCTGCACGAGGCGCGCGTCGCCGTGGCGCTGGCCGGGCCGGCCGCGGTCCGGGTCTTCGACGTCGATCCCGAGCACGGCTGGCTGGCCATGGAGTGGGCGCGCCTCGGAGCCCTGCGCGCCGCCCTGCGCGCGCGCGACGAGGCGGTGCTGGCGCCGCTCTCGCGCTGGGCCGTCCCGCTCGCCCGCGCCCTCGCGCGCGTGCACCGCGCGGGATGGGTGCACCACGACGTCAAGCCGGCCAACGTGCTGCTCCGTGCGCCGGACGCGCCGCTGCTGAGCGACTTCGGCACGGCGCGACGCGCGGGCGAGCCCAGCCCCCCCGGCAGCCTCGGCTACGTGTCGCCCGAGCGCCTCGCCGGCCGCCCGAGCGATCCCCGCGACGACGTCTACGGCTTCGGCCGCGTGCTGGAGGACGCACTCGACGCGCTGGCCGACCCCGCCGAGGACCGGCTGTGGCGGCCGCTGGCGACGGCCTGCACCGGACCCGACGAGGCTCGCCCCCACGACGGCGCCGCGGTGGTGGTCCGCCTCGAACGTCGACAAGAACCGGGGCGGAGTTAGATTCCCCTATCGCCCATGCCGACCACGTACACGGACCTCATCTCCGACGTTCGCAAGCGCACCAGGCAGGTCACGCTCGAGGAGCTCAAGCGGCGCCTCGACGCCGGCGAGAAGATGACGCTGGTCGACGTCCGCGAGAAGGACGAGTGGCGCGGCGGCTACATCCCGGGCGCCGTCTCCATCCCGCGCGGCTTCCTCGAGATCCAGGCGGAGCAGAAGCTCCCCGACAAGGGCGCGCGCATCGTGGCCTACTGCGCGGGCGGGACACGCTCGGCGCTCGCCGCGGCGACGCTCCAGGAGCTCGGGTACACCAACGTCGAGACGGCCAACCCGGGGTTCGTCCGCTGGAAGGACCTGGGCTTCCCCATGGAGACGCCGCCGCAGCTGAGCGACGCCCAGCGCGAGCGCTACTCGCGCCACATCCTGCTGCCCGAGGTGGGCGAGGCCGGTCAGGCCAGGCTCCTGAAGAGCAAGGTCCTGCTGCTCGGCGCGGGAGGGCTGGGGTCGCCGGCGACGATGTACCTCGCGGCGGCGGGGGTGGGCACGCTCGGCATCGTCGACGCGGACGTGGTCGACGCGTCGAACCTCCAGCGCCAGATCATCCACGCCACCAGCCGCGTGGGCATGCCCAAGGTGGAGAGCGCGACCAAGTTCGTCGCCGAGCTCAACCCGGACGTGAAGGTCGTGCCGTACATGGAGCGGATGACCAGCGCCAACGTCGACCGGCTCTTCGCCGACTACGACGTCGTCGTCGACGGCACCGACAACTTCCCCACGCGCTACCTCGTCAACGACGCCAGCGTGTTCCTGGGCAAGCCCGTCGTGCACGGGAGCATCTTCCGCTTCGACGGCCAGGTGACGACCTTCATCCCCGAGAAGGCCGCGAAGAAGCTGGGCGCGCCCGAGCCGAGCCCCTGCTACCGCTGCCTCTACCCGGAGCCGCCGCCGCCTCACCTCGCGCCGAGCTGTCAGGAGGCGGGTGTGCTCGGGATCCTGTGCGGGATCATCGGCACCCTCCAGGCCACCGAGGCCATCAAGATCCTGCTCGGCCGCGGGACGACTCTGGCGGGCCGGCTGCTCACCTACGACAGCCTCAAGATGAAGTTCCGCGAGCTCAAGCTCCGGCGCGATCCGCAGTGCCCCGTGTGCGGCACCAGGCCCACCATCACCAGCTACATCGACTACGAAGGCTTCTGCGCGGTCGGCTGAGGGGCCCTAGACGCAGCCGCACGTCGCGAGCTGACCACCGCACGACGGGCACTGCTCGAAGTCGCAGCCCCACGCGTGCAGCGCGAAGTAGTACGCGCCGCAGGCGGGGCACGGCGACTCGCCAGGCGGCGTCTCCTCCCCGACGCGCAACCTCGCGAGCACGCTGCCGCCGACGGGCACGGTCGGGGCCTCGTCGCCCTCGTCGTCGCTCTCCGGAGTCACGTCGCCTCAGAAGAAGTAGACGTGCCCCCGGGCGGCGCTGGACGGCGACGGCGGCTTCAGGTCGTAGGTCACCTGATCGTCGGCCGGCAGCGCCGGGAGCTTCGACGCGTCGTCGCCCGGAGGCGGCCAGGCCGTGACGTACTTCGGCGGCTCGCCGGGCTTGCTGACGTCGATCCAGGCCACGTGACCCGCGCCGGGGTCACGCACGTCCATGTGCACGAACAGGCTGTTGGGGTAGTAGCCGCAGCCGGTGTCCGGAATGGTCTTGCAGAACGCGACCAGCGCCTCGTTGGTGACGCCGTCGATGCGGAAGTCGAGGGCGCGGCCGGACTGGTGGTAGCTTCCCGAGCTCCTCGGCCGGTAGCCCGAGACCAGCATCACGCGCGACGGCTGGCCCGGCTTGCGGAAGTGCTCGACCGCCTGCTCCAGGCGCTCCACGAGGCGCGCGTCGATGCGGCGGATCCCCGGGGTGAGGTTGGGCCCGGGCCTGCGCTCCTGCTTCTCCAGGACGATCTTGGGCTTCGGCGCGCTCGGCGGCCGGGCCAGGATGGAGAGCTCGTCCTGCCCGAGCGGGCTCGCGGTGCCGTCGCAGCTCGCCAGCGGGAACGTCGCCGTCTCCGCGCCGGACACCACCTCGACGGGCGCCTTGGTGCACGCCTTCCGGGGCGGGTGGGCCACACGCGCGGTGCGCCCGGGCCTGACGGGCTTGGGGGGCGTGGCGCTCGCGACCGCGGGGACGAGCAGCAGCGCAACAGCCACGAGGGAGCGAACGACGTGCATCGGGAGAGCCTCCGTGTCGCACACGGTCACACACGCATGGATTCCAGGCCAAGAAAACGGAGGTTCGCTTGACCGCGCGGGCAGGCGTGGAGACCCTTCGCGCCCCATGACCGGCTCGGAGTTCGAAGCGGCGTACCGGAAGCTCCTGGCGAGCGCAGCCCGCACCACCGACAACGTCGGCTGCCTGGCCTGCGAGCGCTGCGAGCGGTGCAGCGAGTGCACCTTCTGCCAGGCGTCGCGCGGCCTCGCGCGCTGCCACTACTGCGACTCGTGCAGCGACTGCACCGACTGCTCGCACTGCGCCCGCTGCGTGGCGTGCCTCGCCTGCCAGCACTGCCTCGAAAGCGAGCGCTGCGTGGGCAGCGCCTACCTCGTGCGCTCCGTCGGCTGCAGCGGCTGCACTTACTGCTTCGGCTGCGTCGGCCTGTCGAAGCGCGACTTCCACATCCTGAACGAGCGCTACGACCGGGCCACGTACTTCGAGCTGACCGCGCGAGTGGCCCGCGAGCTGCGGATCGCGGCCCCATGAGGGCCGTCGTCCAGCGCGTGGCGAGCGCCCGCGTCGAGGTGGCGGGCTTGGTCGTGGGCGCCATCGAGCGCGGGCTCCTCGCGTACGTCGGCTTCGGCCGGGGCGACACCGACGAGGATCGCGCCTGGGTCCTTTCGAAGATCGCCACCTTGCGCGTCTTCGAGGACGTGACCGGAAAGATGAGCCTCGGCGTGCAGGACGTGGGCGGCGCGCTGCTCCTGGTCAGCCAGTTCACCCTCTACGGCGACGTGCGCCGGGGGCGCCGGCCGAGCTTCGACGACGCCATGCCGCCCGAGCAGGCCGAGCGCGCCTACGAGGCCGCCGTCCGGGAGGCCCGCGCGACCGGGCTTCGCGTCGAGACCGGCCGCTTCCGCGCGGAGATGAAGGTCCACTCCCTCAACGACGGCCCGGTCACCATCTGGCTCGACTCGGCGACCCGCGCGCTGCCGCGAAGTGGCTGACCCGAGGCCCCGGCGCGATACTCGCTGCGTGACCGACGACGACGCGAAGGACCCGGTGCTCGACGCGCTGTGGAAGCGCGTGCTCGAGGCGTGGGACGAGGACAAGCCGCACGCCGCGCTGCTGGAGCACGCGCTGCGCAGCGAGGCCCTGCCCCAGATCGCCGGGCGCTACCGCGCGCTCACGGACGACCCCGAGAAGGGGCCGCTGGCGAAGAAGAAGCTCGATGCCATCGTGATGGCCGCCACCCAGATGCTCATGTCGATGAAGACGCCCAAGCCCGGCAAGACCCCGTTGCCCATCACGCTCAGCGCGGTGGGCATCTGCGTCCTGCTCCTCGGGTGGGTCGCCTACGCCCTGTGGGGGCATCACTGAGAGAGAAAGAGAGCCGCAGAGACGCAGAGGATGCCGAGCTGGGAACAGCCGGCAAGCAGATTCACGGGCGGGCGCCCCGGTCGACTCGGAGGAGTGTCCCGGGACAGGCGCGTTCCTGTCCGGGACAGGGGTGGCTCCCGACGCGAGCGAGCAATTCGCGACGTCCATGGGCGGGCGAGCCCGGTGGCCCTTCCGGCGGGACCGCGCCCCCTGCAGGAGGGGGGGGATCGTTGCCATGCTCACGATCAGGCCGTTTTTGTCGTGGTTGCCGTGGTGCGGAAGGGGGCCCGGCGACGGGTGAGGAGCGAGCCATCACGGGGCACTTCGGGCGGACGGCCCAAGCCGGCGCACCCGCCGCCCGCACCAACGGCCCTCGGCACGTTCAGTGCTCTTCGGGCCGTCGTCAATGAACGCGATCGCCTTCGGCAGCAAGCGGGTCTTCCACGGCTTCCTGCGCATCACGCGCAAGGCGCTCCAGTCGATTGGCTTGACCGCCGCACGCTTCGACATGATGTGCGCCCTGCTGGGCGACCCGCGCCAGCGACACGATGTTGTGAAGTTCAGCGTGCGGCAGAGCGTCCTGCGCCGCTCGCTCGGCGTGAGCGCATCGGTCGTCAGTCGCATGGTGCGGGCCCTCGAGGCGCTCGGCTGGGTGCTCCGACGGCGCGCGTACGGAGACGGGCGCCAGTACGACGTTTCATTGACGGAGTCCGGTGACCAGCGCATCCGCCTCGCGCGACGGCTCCTTCTTCGGGGCGTGCAGCGCATCGTCTACCAGTGCATCTGCATGGGCAGCCACCGCGACGCGAATCAGCGCTTCGTCCACATGGAGTGGCTCGAGAGCTATCTCGGCGTCCTGCGTCGCGACTTCGGCGACACCGCGACGCTCTACTACCCCTGGGGCCACCCGGACGACTAGCGCGCCAGACGCGTCGCGAGCACGATCGCGCCGCGCATTCCCTGGGCGTCCGCCGTCCACGTCCCCGCGCGGTCGTAGGCGGTGCCGTGGTCGACGCTGGTGCGCACGATGGGAAGGCCCAGCGAGACGTTCACCGCGTCGCCGAAGCCGGCGATCTTCATCGGGATGGTCGCTTGGTCGTGGTACATCGCGACCACGCCGTCCCAGCGCTTCCCGAGCGCGAGACGGAACGCGGTCTCGGCCGGCACCGGCCCGTCTACCTGCGCGGCGATGCGCGATGCGCGCAGCCTCTCGCGCGCCCGCGCGATCCCGGGCGCGATCCGCGTGCGCTCCTCGCGCCCGAGCAGACCGCCCTCGCCGGCGTGCGGGTTGAGCGCGGCCACGGCGACGCGCGCCGGACGGGCGCCGAGTCGTGCCAGCAGCCACGCCAGCCAGTACGTCGCCCGCGCGACCACGGCAGGCGTGATGGCCGCCGGCACCCGCGAGAGCGGCAGGTGCGTCGTCGCCAGCGAGGTCACCAGCGCCTCCGACCAGAAGGCCATCACCACCTCGCGCGCGTGCAGCCGCCTCTGCAGGTACTCGGTGTGGCCGAGGAACCCCGCCGCGCCCCGGGCCCCCGAGCCCGCGATGGCCTCCTTGCTCACGGGCCCCGTCACCATCGCGTCGGCTCCGCCCCCGCGGACGAGATCGCACGCGGCGGCGATCCACGCGAGCTGCGCCGCCCCCGACGCCGCCGTCGGCCGCCCCGGCTCGCGGTCGCGCGCGACGAGGGCCGGCGTCGGCTGCCATAGCGCCACTCGCCCCTGCGACACGCGCCACGCGTCGTCCGGCTCCGCCACGCGCACCAGCCGCGACGCGCCGATCCTGCGCCCCTCTGCGGCCTCGCGCACGGCCTCCTCGTCGCCCACCAGCAGCACGCGCGCGCGCCTGGCCTCGGCCACGGCGGCGACCACGGCGACCTCCGGTCCCACGCCGCAGGGGCACCCCACGCTCAGGGCCAGCCGCGGCGTCATCGCCGGGACGCCTCGCTGGGGGCGCGCAGCTTGTAGCCCGCTCCGCGCAGCGTCTCGATGGGGAGCGCGTCGCCCAGCTTCGCGCGCAGCCGCCGAACGTGGATGTCGACCGTGCGCGGCCCGCCCTCGTAGCGGCTGCCCCACACGCGCGCCAGCAGCGACTCGCGCGTGAAGACGCGCCCGCGATGCGCCGCCAGGAAGGCCAGCAGCGCGAACTCCTTGGCGGTCAGCGTCACGCGCCGCCCCTCGACGCTCACCTCGTGCGCCGCGCGATCGACGACCAGCGCGCCGATCTTGAGGCGCTCCTCGGTGGCAAACTCGCTCTTCTGCCACTCGAGAGCGCGAATGCGCGCGTAGATCTCCGCCGGCACGCAGGGCATGACGATGAAGTCGTCGAACCCGCTCGCCGGGTCGAAGGCGGTGATCTGCCGCGGCGGCAGCGCGACGATGGTGGGCGTCTCGGCCAGGTCGCTCACCTTGCGCGCCGCGCGCAGCGCCGCCGCGGCGAGATCGGGCCGCTCGCCCGCCTCGACCACCATGGCGCGGATGCCCCCGCCCGAGCGCGCCTGCTCCACCACGCTGGTGAAGTCGTCCCACAGATCCAGCGTGCGCACCTCGGCGCCGAGCTGCCGGAGCATCGCCGCGGCCCCCTCCTCGGCCTCGAGCAGCGGACGGTGCCCCACCACGAGCACGATCGAACCGGACTTCCCCGACGCGGCGGCCACTTCGCCCCGTGCATATCGTGCGCGGCCGCTCGCGTCGAGAAGCCGCTTCTTCCTGCGGGCGCCGCCGGTGGTATGGTCGGGCCACGGGGAGGCTTCGGGGATGGGAACGTCGAGCTGCCTGCGCCAGCTCGCGGCGCTGGTCGCTGCGCTGGCGGCGACGCCGCTGATCACCGGGTGCGTCGTGCAGGGCGAGGTCGTGGCCGACGCGGACGCCGACGTGGTCGTCGTCGATCGCCCGCCGCCGGCGGACCGCGTCGAGGACGGCGGCCCGGCGCCGGGGGCGGAGTACGTGTGGATCCGGGGCCACTGGCTGTGGAGCCGTGGCGACTGGGTGTGGAGGCCGGGCCACTGGGAGGTCCGTCGCGACGGGCACGAGTGGGCGCCGGGGCACTGGCAGCGCCGGCCGCGGGGATGGATCTGGATCGAGGGCCACTGGAAGCGGATCTAGGTTCGCGGTCGCGGTCGCATCCGCGCGCTCAGCCGACCTTCGTCCCGCCCACCGTGATCGACGCGATCTTCACCGTGGGGCACCCCACCCCGACCGGGACGCTCTGCCCGTCCTTGCCGCACGTCCAGATGCCGTCGCTCACCTCGACGTCGTCGCCGAGCATGCTCACCTTGCGCAGCACCTCCGGCCCGTTGCCGACGAGGTTCACACCCTTGAGCGGCGCGGTGATCTTGCCGTCCTCGACGAGGTAGCTCTCGGTCAGCGAGAACACGAAGTCGCCGTTGGCGATGTCCACCTGGCCGCCGCCGAACTTCTTGGCGTAGACGCCGCGCTTCACGCTGCGCAGGATCTCCTCCGGATCGCTCTCGCCCGCGAGCAGGATGGTGTTGGTCATGCGCGGCATGGGCGCGCACCCGAAGCTCTCGCGCCGCCCGTTGCCGCTCGGGCGCAGCTTGTAGTGCTTCGCGCTCAGCCGGTCGTGCATGTAGCCGACCAGCTTGCCCTTCTCGATGAGCACCGTGCTGCGCGGCTCGTTGCCCTCGTCGTCCACGTTGATGGTGCCGCGGCTCTGCAGGAGCGTCGCGTCGTCGACCACCGTGCACACCGCGCTCGCCACCTCTTCGCCGATCTTGCCGGCGTAGTTGCTCGTCCCCTTGCGGTTGAAGTCCGCCTCCAGGCCGTGGCCCACCGCCTCGTGCAGCAGGATGCCGCTGTCGCCCGGCGCCAGCACCACCTCCATCTGGCCCGCCGGCGCCTCCTGCGCGTCGAGCATCACCATGGCCTGGCGCGCCGCCTCCCGCGCGTGCCACTCCGGGCTCTTGCCCTCGAAGTAGCCCAGGCTGGTGCGGCCGCCGCCGCCGCTCGAGCCCTCCTGGCGCTTGCCGTCCTTCTCGGCGATGACGCGCACGCCGAACCGCACCAGGGGCTGCGTGTCGCGCGCCATGGTGCCGTCGCTCGTCACCACCAGGATCTCGCGCACCTCCTCGGCCAGGCTCGCCTCCACCTTGACCACGTGCGTGTCGTACGCATGAGCCGCGGCGGCCGCCCGCTCGAGCAGCTGCCGCTTGTCGAGCCCGGGGACGTCGAGCGTCACCGTCTCCAGCTCGTAGCGGCGCGGCAGCTCGACCGCCTGCGCGATCACCGGCGCCTTGGAGCCCCCGCCGCTGGCGATCTGCGCCGCCGTGTCGGCCGCGCGCTTCATCGCCTCCCAGTCGAGCCGCTCCACGTAGGCGTACCCCGTGGCCTCGCCCTTCTGGACGCGCACGCCCAGGCCCATCGAGACCCCGCGCGACACGCTCTTGAGGATCCCCTCGTCGAAGACGAACCCGCCGGCGGCGCGGTACTCGAAGAAGAGGTCGGCATAGTCGCCCCCGCGGGCGAGGGCGATGGCCAGGAGCTTCTCGGCGAGCTGGGCGTCGACGGCGGCTGAGCCGCCCGGGCCGAAGGGAGCGCGGTAGAGGACGGACTGGGTGGCCATTCGTTCCGCCGAACGTACGTACTGCCGGGGGACCCGTCGAGTACAGCCGTGCGGGTCTGCCTACATGGACCGCCTCGGTCGCCAGCCCCTCAAGTCACCGAGATCGCTCGCGCACGCACATCCTGCCCGCCCTGTCGAAGTATGCAGCCCGGGTAAAACCGAGGTATCCTGAAGCTGTCCTGCCGTCACGCCCCCCCGGCGCACCCGTTCTTCGTTATCTTCACGGCGCTGGCCGCTCCGCCGGGGGGACACAATGGGAGTCCATGCGTGCGACGGGGCGGCCCCCTCTTGCATCGATCTTCGTCCTAGCCCCCGCAGCACCCGAGCCGAGGAGCATCCCGAGTCGTGGCGATTGACCGCGAGAAGGTGCTCGGAGCCGCCCAGAAGTACGTCGAGAAGAAGAAGTACGACAAGGCGGTCTTCGAGTATCAAAAGGTCATCCAGGAGGATCCGAACGACGCCCGGACCCTGCTGAAGATCGGCGACCTCCAGTCGAAGATGGAGGCCTACGCCGACGCGGTGGGCACCTACGAGCGCGTCGGCAAGTTCTACGCGAGCCAGGGCTTCGCCCTCAAGGCCATCGCCGTCTACAAGCAGATCCGCGAGATCATCGCCAAGCACGTCCCGCAGCTCGAGGAACGCTACTCGCACATCACGCCCAAGCTGGCCGAGCTCTACCAGCAGCTGGGGCTGACCAGCGACGCGCTGGCCGCGCTCGACGAGGTGGCCACGCGCCTGCAGCGGCAGAACCGCGACCCGGAGGCCATCGACGTCTTCCGGAAAATCGTCGAGCTCGATCCCACCAACCCGCTGCCGCACCTGCGCCTGGCCGAGGCGCTCTCGCGCGCCAAGGACGCGGACGGCGCGGTCGGCGAGTTCGCCATCGCCTCGGCGCAGCTCGCCAAGCTCGGTCGGCGCGAGGACGCGCTCAAGGTCATCGAGCGCCTGCTGCACCACAAGGCCGACGCGGTGCACGCGCGCATGGCCGCGGAGCTGTACCTCGCCCGCAACCATCCCAACGACGGCCTCCAGGCGCTGGCCAAGCTGCAGATCTGCTTCCAGGCCAACCCGCGCGACCTCGACACGCTGGGCCTGCTCGCGCGCGCCTTCAACCAGATCGGCCAGGCGGCGAAGGCCGTCGAGGTGCAGAAGGAGATGGCGCGCATCGCGCGCGACACCGGCAAGGCGGAGCTCTTCCACGAGCTCCTCACCAAGCTGCAGAAGCTGGCGCCCAACGACGAGGTGGTGCGGCAGCTGGCCATGGGGTCGATGGCTCCTCCGGCGCCCTCGATGGCGCCGCCTGCTCCCTCGGAGCCGGCGCGCCCGGCGGCGTCGTCGCAGGGCAGCGAGGAGTCGTACGAGGACGTCGGCGACAGCGACTTCGAGCAGGAGCCGGACGAGCAGCCCCTCGAGCTGTCGCGACGCAGCCGCAACCCGGACGGCGACAGCGTCGACAGCGCGGTCGTGGTCGAGAGCAGCATCGAGGTGGTCGAGGAGGTCGGCGACTCACCCGTTTCGGCGCAGGCGCACGACCAGGTGCTGCGCATCATGGCCGACGCGGCCTCGTTCCGGCGCGCCCGCTTCCACGCCAAGGCCATCGAGACCCTGCGCATCGGCCTGGAGATGGTGCCGCGCTCGGTCGACGTGCACGAGATGCTGCGCGACGTCCTGCTCGAGACCGGGCAGACCGACGAGGTGGTGGGCGTCATGCTCGACCTGGCCGGCCTGCAGATCGACGGCCTCGACGGCGACTCCGCGGCGCGCACCCTGCAAGACGTGCTGGGGCTCGACCCGGGCAACGCGCGCGCGCAGGAGATGCTGCACGAGCTCGGGTACGAGCTGGTCGAGGAGCCGGTCTCGGCGTCCACCTCCCAGCAGACGGCCGCGCAGGAGCAGCTGCCCCCGCCGCGCGAGAAGTACTCGAGCACGTCGAGCTACGATCCCGAGGCGCCGCTGCCGTCGTACGACCTCGAGGAGATCGGCCCCGAGGACGTGGCGCTGCGCTCGTACTCCGAGCCGAGCATGCGCACCGCCGCCGCGGCGCAGACGTCGCCCGGCCATGCGCCCATCGACGACATCGACGATCCCTTCGGCGCCGCCGACGGGCCGCTGCCGAGCTTCCCCCTCGAGCCGGCCCCGGAGAGCGAGGCGGCGTTCGAGCTGGTGGGCGGGCGCGCCGACGCCACCGACGCCTACGCCTCCTACCCCGATCAGGGCGAGGCGGCGGCGCCCGCGCCCGCGCCGGAGCTCGAGTCGTCGCTCGAGGAGGCGGAGTTCTTCGCCTCGCGCGGCCTCTACGACGACGCGCGGACCATCCTGCAGGAGCAGCTGGCGCGCCTGCCCAACCACCCGCTGCTGCTCGAGCGGCTGGCGGAGCTCGACGCGCAGGAGCGCGGCACGCCGGGCGGCTCGGGCACGCGCCCGTCTCCCTCGGCTTCGGCCGGGGCGCCGGAGGAGGACCGCTCGTTCGACATCGCCGAGTCGCTGGGCGCGCTCGACGGCGAGCGCCCGAGCGGCGTGGGGCCCGGGCCGGCCTTCGCGTCGGGTCACGATCAGGTCGACGTCGAGGAGGTCTTCGCCAAGTTCAAGGAGGGCGTGGCCAAGCAGATCGGCGTCGACGACGCGCAGAGCCACTACGACCTCGGGCTGGCTTACAAGGAGATGGGCCTCGTCGACGACGCCATCCGCGAGTTCGAGACGGCGGCGCGCGACGGCAAACGCGCCTGCGTGTGCCACTCGATGATCGGGATGATCCAGCTCGAGCGCGGCAACATCAACGAGGCCATCGACGCCTTCCAGCGCGGCCTGCAGTCTCCCGAGCGCACCAAGGACCAGGAGGCGGCGCTCAGCTACGAGATCGGCGCGGCGTGCGAGGCCAAGCGGATGACCAAGCAGGCGCTCGACTACTTCCAGCGCACCGCCCGCCTCATCCCGAGCTTCCGCGACGTGCAGGAGCGCATCCGCCGCCTGACCAAGGTGGAGCCGAAGCAGCCCACGCGCGCCGTCGCGGTGGGGGCGGACGACGAGTTCGACAGGGCGTTCGACGACATCCTGGGCGGCGGCAAGCTCCCCTAGCGACGGATCCGGCCGGCGCCGGCCATGCTCCCGGTCATGCCGGGCCGGATGGTCGCGACCGCGTTTCCGCGCTCCGCGGATCCACACCTGCCCCCACCCGTAGCGGCGCGATCCACGTTGAAACGCGGGGCCACGTCAGTCACCATGTCGTCTGAAAGGGGGCCGTGATGCGGTCTGCTCTTCTCCTGGCGGTTCCTTGCGCGCTGCTCGCCGGCGCGATGGCGTTCTCGTGCGGCGGCAGCAACGGCGGAGGCTCGGGCTTCGGCGACGGCGGGAGCGGCTCCGGCGGCGGCTCGGGCGGCGGCGACGACGCGACGAGCAGCGGCGGCGACGACGGCGCCTGCGGCGTCATCGGCTGCGGAGGGGACGACGCGACCAACGTCGGCTGCCAGGGGCTGCAGTGCCAGTGGACGCCCTGCTCGAGCACCGGCAAGCCGGAGACGCAGCTGACGGGCACCGTGTACGACCCGGCCGGGAACCTGCCCCTCTACGACGTCTACGTCTACGTCCCCAACACGCAGCCGCTGCCCATCACGGCGGGCGGCCCCTACGGGTGCTCCCCGTGCGAGGCGCCCGCGACGGGCTCCCCGATCATCGGCCGGCTGACCAAGGCCGACGGGACCTTCGACATCCAGCACGCCACGGGGGACCAGTGGGGCGTCCCCGCGGGCGACAACATCCCGCTCGTCATCCAGGTCGGCAAGTGGCGCAAGCAGCTCGTCATCCCGCACATCGACGCGTGCACGACGGTGAACCTCAACACCGTCTTCAACGGCGGCACCGGCAAGGCGCGGCAGCTGCGCCTGCCCGCCAAGAGCAGCGAAGGCGACATGCCGCTCATGGCCTTCACCAGCGGGTGCGATCCGGCCGAGTGCTTCCTGCGCAACATCGGCATCGACGACAGCGAGTTCGTCGCGCCGAACTCGCCCGTTCCCCCGCCGTGGAAGGCCGGGCAGCAGCCGACGCCGGGCGCGGGGCACGTCCAGTTCTTCACGGCGTGGGACGGCACGGCGGGCTCCATCCCCGCCAGCGCGGTGACCGGCGGCAACACCCCCGCGGCCACCTACGGCTGGTGGGGGACCTCGGCCAACCTCCTCAAGTACGACATCGTGTTCAACGCCTGCGAGTGCAACCCCAACGACCGCGGCGGGGCCTCGTACGGCGCGATGCACGGGTTCCTCAACGGCGGCGGGCGCCTCTTCACGACGCACTACTATTACAACTGGTTCGCGCCGCCGACCGGGCCGGTCGACTTCCAGAAGGTCGTGGCGTGGAACCCGGGCGGGGCGCAGAGCTTCGGGACGTACTTCGTCGACACGAGCTTCCCCAAGGGCCAGGCCTACGGCGACTGGCTGGTCAACGTCGGCGTGGGGACCAAGGTCGGTAACGGGGTATCCGTCCCGCTGGTCGATCTGCGCAACGACATCGACGGCTCCGGTCCGCCCACCTTCCCGGGCTCGACGCGGTGGATCTACGACGCGAACGGCGTCGGCGGGAACCCGTACGGCACCGACTACATGAGCTTCAACACGCCCATCGGCACGCCGGTGGCCTCACAGTGCGGCCGCGCGGTGTTCAGCGACGTGCACCTGTCGGGCGTGAGCAACGACGGGACGTTCCCGGCCGAGTGCACCAACCCGAACATCGACAGCCCGCCCGGACACGCCGGCAACGAGAAGGCGCTGGAGTTCCTCTTCTTCGACCTGTCGTCCTGCGTGCAGGACGACACGAAGCCGCCGCCTCCGCCGCCGCCTCAGTAGAGGCGAGGGCCCTGGGCGTCGGGGAAGCGACCACCGGCGTCGGGGCGGAGGGCGCTACCGTCGGGTACCGCCTCGGCCTCGCTGGAACAACCCGTCCTTCCCTCGGATCAACGCGTGGCCTCCTTGGAGCAACGCGTGGCCTCGAAGAGGCCGGGCACTCATCCCATGGGAGGAACGCGTTGCTCCAAAGAGGCCGAGCATCCTTCCGCCGGAGGAACGCGTTGTTCCAAGGAGGCCGAGCGTTGTTCCAAAGAGGCCATGCGTTGTTCCAAAGAGGCCGAGCATTGCTCCAGAGAGGCCGGGCACGTATCCGGCGGAATGACGCGCCGCTCCAAAGAGGGCACGCCCTCATCCGTCGCCCATTCCAGGGCG
>DATBQU010000085.1:0-4186 GCA_036560665.1 Polyangiaceae bacterium | reverse complement strand
CCCTCGCGGGCAGTACTGGACCGGCGATCGCGAGCTGTCGCCCTTCTGGAGCTGGCTCGCCGGCGCGCGCGTCATCTGGACCATCGCCCCCGTCCACAAGCGCCTCTTCGGGATCATGGAGAGCCTGAAGCTCGCCGGCTCGTTCAACGTGCAGGGCTTCACCTACGACGAGTACACGCTGGGCGGCACCCCGGTGTCGAACGCCCGGGCGTACGTGGGGACGCTGAGCCTCACCGCGGCGTTCTGACCGGGCGAGGGCCTACCGCCGCTCGTACTGCTTCTTGCCGAAGAGGGCCTCGCGCGCCCTCTCGTCCATCGGCGCGTTGGTGCTGGGGGGCACCGCCAGTCCGCGTTGCACGGCCGGGCGCGCCTCGAGCTCCGTCTTCCAGCGCGCGAGGTGGGGGTACTCGTCGAGAGCGATCCCCTGGTTGGCGTGCAGCCGCAGCCACGTCAGGTTGGCGATGTCGGCGATGGTGTACGCGTCGCCCGCGAGGTACTTCGCCTCCGACAGCCGCCGGTCGACCACCGCGTAGAGGCGCTTGCCCTCGTTGGTGTAGCGCTCGATGGCGTAAGGGATCTTCTCCGGCGCGTAGTTCCGGAAGTGGTGCACCTGCCCCAGCATCGGCCCGGTGTTACCCACCTGGAAGAACAGCCACTGCAGCGCCGCGTAGCGCGCCGGGCCCGCCGGGGCCAGGAGCTTGCCCGTCTTCTCCGCCAGGTAGACGAGGATGGCCCCCGACTCGAAGATGGACAGCTCACCGTCGGTGATGGCCGGGATCTTGTTGTTCGGGCTGATGCGCAGGAACTCCGCCGCGAACTGCTCGCCCTCCCGCAGGTTCACCTTCTTCGCCTCGTAAGGCAGCCCGAGCTCCTCGAGCGCGATCGAGATCTTGTGCCCGTTGGGAGTGCCTGCCGTGTAGAGCGTGATCACGTGGGCTCGTCCTCCGCGTCCTGGCCTCGCAGTCCGTGCTTCTTCGCCATGTCGTGCAGGTGCTTGCGGTCCATCTTGGCCTCCCGCGCGGCGGCGCTCACGTTGCCTCCGTGGCGGCCCAGCAGCCACTTGACGTAGCGCTTCTCGAACTCGGCGTCGTACTTGGCGCGCGTCTCGCGGTAGCTGCGCCCGGTCTCGAAGTGGAAGGCGTCGCCCGCGCCGCCACCCGACATGGGCAGCGTCACCAGGCTGAGCTCGGTCTGCCCGGTGGCGCGCGCCAGGTAGATGGCGCGCTCGAGGACGTTGCGCAGCTCGCGCACGTTCCCCGGCCAGTCGTGCGCCACCAGCCCCTGCATGGTCTCGTCGCTCACGGTGAGCTCGCCGCCGCTGGCCTTCAGCATGTGCTGCACCAGCGCCGGGATGTCCTCGCGGCGCGCGCGCAGCGATGGCACGGTGATGGGCACCACCGCCAGGCGGAAGTAGAGATCCTCGCGGAACTTGCCGGCCTGCACCTCGCGCAGCAGGTTGCGCTTGGTCGCCGCCACCACCCGCACGTCGCTCTTCAGCGTCTTGTTGCCGCCCACCCGGCGGAACTCGCGCGTCTCCAGCACGCGCAGCAGCTTGGGCTGCACGTCGATGGGCAGCTCGCCGATCTCGTCGAGGAACACCGTCCCGCCGTCGGCCAGCTCGAAGGCGCCCTGCCGCCCCGCCACCGCGCCGGTGAACGCCCCGCGCTCGTGGCCGAAGAGCTCCGACTCGAGCAGCGAGTAGCTGACGGCGCCGCAGTCGACCACCACGAACGGCCCCTGGGCGCGCGCGCTCTCGGTCCAGATGGCGCGGGCCAGCACGTCCTTGCCCGTCCCGGTCTCGCCCTCCAGCAGGACCGTCGCGTCCGTCTTCGCGATGCGCTCGAGCACGCCGAAGATGGTGCGCATGGCCAGCGACTGCCCGATGGCCGCGCCGAACCACGTCTTGTCGCTCGGCATCACCTCGACGTTGCGCACCGCCGGGCGCAGGCCGACCTCGACCTCGCCCACCTTGAGGACCGTGCCCGGCTGCACCACCGCCTCGGTGATCTTCGCGCCCTGGACCTTGGTCCCGTTGGTCGACCCCAGATCCTTGACGTGCACCCCGTCGGCGGCGCGCAGGAGCTCGCAGTGATGGCGCGACACGGTGTCGTCGCTCAGCACGAGGTCGTTGTCCTGCGCCTTGCCGATGGTCAGCCGGTCGCCCATCGGCTTCATCGTCCCCTTGGCGCTCCCGGACAGGACGACCACGTGAATCCCCACCTTCGACGCCGCGGGCCCCACGGCGCGCGTCTCGATGTCGATGTGCTCCTCGCCGGTGTCGCTCGGCTCGCTCATCGCGGCACCGCCTGGGCCAGCTCGATCTGGGTGGCTCCCCCGCCGAGCGACACGCGCCGGCGCACGAGGTTGCGTTCGTTGGCCGCGACGATCTCGATCTCCACGGTGTAGTCCCCGTCCGGCAGGCGCGGCTCGTGGGTGACGACCCGGGGCGCCTTCCCCGGTGCGTAGCGGAAGCTGGCCTCGCGCGTCCAGTCCTCGGCCGTGCCGGGTGCGTCCGCCGGGGCCCAGCGCGCGTCGACCTCTTCCACCCGCAGGGCCGCGTCGCCGAGGACGTAGTGCACGGTCTGGTCCCTGGGCCAGCGCCGCGCGAAGAACATCGCGCCGGCGAGCGCGACCGCGAGAAAGGCGAGGCGGGCGATGCGCTTGCGGTCCACTGCTCACCGCCCCCGGAGCTCCCGGATGTGGGCCACCAGGCCCTGGATGACCGGCTCGGGCAGACCGGACTTGGGCATCTTGTTCCTGCCGTCCCGGATGGCCGCGGCGATCTCGGCGTCGCTCACCTTGGCCTGCCACTCTTCGCGCGTGAGGTCCGCCGCCGCGAGCATCCGGCCCATCTGTCCGTCGCCCTTGCCCATCGGGCCGTGGCAGCTCGTGCACTGCTGGCGCCAGGCGAGCTCCACCAGCTGCTCGGCCTCGTCGCCGCCGCCCTTGGGCTGCGCCTGACCCTTCGACTGCATCCCGGACCCGACCTTGTCGTCGTCGCTCGAGTGGTGATCCCCCGCGGACCACTCCTTGAGCGACTCTGCCGACGGCGGCTGGTCGCAACCGGCGAGCAGCGAAAGGGAGAGAAGAATCAACGGGGAGACGGGGAGTCGCTTCCGCTGCACGGCCGGGAAGTTAGCATCCCTTGCCGCCGGGGGGGCGCGGCGCTAGCTTCCTTTCAGGCGCAGACCGTCAGCCCGTGGAGGACACCCCCGCGAGGCTCATCCGGCTGCGACCCCCGAGGCACCCATGTACTCCAACGGCAACGGCCGCCCCGCGGGGGCGGCAAGCGCACCGCTCAAGAAGGTCACCGCGCCCGACGTACGCGCCCGCAAGGGCGTCGGCCCGGCGCTGGCGATGGTGACGGCGTACGACTTCACCATGGCCCGGCTGGCCGACGAGGCCGGGGTCGACCTGCTCCTCGTGGGCGACTCGCTGGGGATGGTCGTCCAGGGGCTGCCCAACACCCTGGCGGTGACGCTGGACGAGATCGCCTACCACAGCCGCGCGGTCGCGCGCGCCGCCGCCCGGGCGCACGTCGTCGGCGACATGCCCTTCATGAGCTACCAGGTGTCGCCGACGCAGGCCGTCGAGAGCGCGGGAAAGCTCGTCAAGGAGGGCGCCGTCGAGAGCGTGAAGCTCGAGGGCGGCGAGGACTTCGCCGAGCACGTGTGGCGCATCGTGCGCGCCGGCGTCCCCGTGATGGGGCACGTGGGGCTCATGCCGCAGAGCGTGCACGCCCTCGGGGGCTTCAAGGTGCAGGGCAGGGGAGACGGCGCGGCGGCCAAGGTGCTCGCCGACGCGCGCGCCCTCGAGGAGGCGGGCGTCTACGCCATCGTCCTCGAGGCGATCCCGCCCGATCTCGCCGCCGAGGTCACCGCTGCAGTGGGCGTGCCCACCATCGGGATCGGCGCCGGCCCGTCGTGCGACGGCCAGGTCCTGGTCTGCACCGACCTGCTGGGGATGTCGCGCGGGCATAGCCCCAGGTTCGCCAAGCGCTTCGCCGAGCTGGGCGACGCCATCGTGGGCGCCATGAAGAGCTACGTCGACGAGGTGCAGGCCGGCGCGTTTCCCGGTCAGGAGCACACGTACAAGCCCAACCGGGCCGAGGACAGCGGCCCGCGGGTGAGCGAGCAGGGCCAGCAGGGCAGGGTCGTCAGCCTCCGAAGGTGAGCGTATTCTCGGC
>DATBQU010000084.1:0-4959 GCA_036560665.1 Polyangiaceae bacterium | reverse complement strand
CGCTCGGTACCGTCGCCGCGAGCCCTCTTCTCACCGCGGACGGCAAGGCGATCGTCGGCGGCTTCGACGGCTACACGCGGGCCTATGCGGTCGCCGACGGCAGCGTGGTCTGGCAGCTCGCGACGCGGGACCACATCTACGCCAGCCCGGCGCAGCAGCCCGACGGCACGATCGTGCAGCCCTCCGCCGACGGCACCGTGTACGGCGTCTCGCCCGCCGATGGCGCCGTGCGCTGGACGTTCGACGCGGGGACCCCCATCCGGTCGTCGCCCGCCGTCGACGCAGACGGCAACGTGTACGTCGGGGGTGGGGACGGCAAGCTCTACGTACTCCGGGCCGACGGCTCGCTGCGCTTCGCGCTGCGGCTCATCGACGACCCGCGCAACGACCTCAACGCGTCGCCCGCTCTCGGAAGAGACGCGGTGTTCATCGGTGGCGAGAGCGGCGAGATGTTCAGCGTACCCTACGACTGGTGCCTGCGCGCGGAGAACGGCGGCGACACGCGCTGCACGACGACCCTCTCCGAGCGCGTCGACGGGGCGACGCTGGCGTGGGTGAACACGTTCGGGGACACGCTGGACGCCGTCCCGGCGGCCATCGACGGCAGCTCGCCGGTCACGCTGCTTCTCGCGGTGCGCCAGCAAGGGGCGCAGCAGCTGGCCGTGCTCGACGCCTCTTCGGTCCAGGCCACGGTCGATCCGCCCGCCGACGTGACGGTGGACGTCTCGGGCGATGGCAAGTTCGTCTCCGTCACGCCCAGGGTCGCGTTCGCGCCTGGGCCGCTGTCCATCGCGGTTCACGCCAGCTATCTCACGGGAATGCAGCGCGCGGGGCTGCGCCTGAGCGGCGGGCAACCCGGCGGAAACGTGGACGCGAGGGTCACGACCACCGTGCGCCCGCCGTCCGGCGGCGCCCTCGATCCCGGGGCGACCTACGAGCTGTCGCGGCTGTCGATCCCGCTGCCGACGGTGATGCCCAGCTACAACCAGATCGGGTTCGACTCGCTGCACTACCTGCTGGGAACGGTGGAGTCGCACGGGACCAGGGGCGTGGCGTGGATGGTGGGGGCGAAGCTGCCCGTCACCGGAGGCGGGGCGTCGTCGGTCGACCCGTCCACCCAGGCAATCTTCCCCATGGCGTTCGACCTCTCCGGCGACCAGGCCACGCTGAACGCCGCGAGCGGCCTGCAGGTCCAGATCATGAGCTTCACGCTGCCGTTCCAGTCGTTCCGGCTCGGCCTGGGTTTCCTGCCGGGAGGGGAGGCGAGCGGCACGGCGCAGCTGTCGGGCAGCGCAGTGTGCGGCGGCATCCCGTTCTACGGGCCGTTCCTCCAGCAGCTCGGGCTATGCAACGCCCAGACGGACGTCATCCGCGTCCTGGGTGCCGCGAACGTCGTGCGGCGTACGGATCTCGGGCCGACGCCGGCCGCGGGCACGGTGTCGTTCGCGTCGACCGGGGATGCCATCGTGGCCTCCGTCGCGGGATCCTCCATCCAGAGCGCGGAGCACCTGGCGGGCCTGCTCGTCCTCGACGCGGCGACGGGCCTACCGGTGACGCTCGACTACGGCCTGGGCACCAGGCGCACGGCCGGTGCCGACGGAACCCTCGCCTCCGTCAGCGTCCCGACCAAGGGCGTGACCCTTCCTGCTTCCATGCGCGTGGTTCTGATGGTGGACACGACGGCGGCAGCGCACGGCACCCTGCCCTGAGAGGAGGCCACCGGGGCCGCGTCGGTCACTCCGTCCCCTTCTTCACCTCGCGTACGAGCTGCGCGAACCGGTCGGCCACCGGTGTTCCTTCGGCCAGCCATTTCGCGCGCAGCTCGGTGGCGCGCTCGACCCAGCGGTCGCCCGGCAAGACGTGCTCGACCACCTCGCGCACGAGCCGGGTGAGGGCCGGCGTCGCGCCCGACGACGAGATGGCCACCGTGAAAGGCGGCCTGCGTACGATGCCGCCCGAGTAGGCGCTCGCGTTGGGCGGGTCGTCCACGGCCAGGCAGAAGACGCGCCTCGCCGCGGCGGCCTCCCCCGCACGTCGCTGCGCGTCGGCGCTCGACGTCGCAGCGACGACGAGCCACGCGCCCTCGGCGTCGCCCTCCTCGAACGCTCTCGCGCGCCACTCGACGCGGCCCTCGCCTGCCCACCGCCGCACCTCGTCGGTCGCCTCCGGCGCCACCACGCGCACCCTGGCGCCGGCCCCGAGCAGGCTCGCGATCTTGCGCTCCGCTACCGCGCCCGCACCCACCACGAGCACCGCGCGCCCCTCCAGCTTCAGGAAGAGCGGGAAGAGGCTCGGCGCGTCGGTCGCGGGCACGTCTCGGAGTCTACCCGCAGCTCGAAGGGCGCGCCCTCCGAGCGCAACCGCCCCACGCTGGTCGCGATGGCGAGGTCGCCGCGGTCGAGCCCCGCGAACGCGCGCCCCAGCTTCGCCGCCGCGACCAGGGTCGTGCCCGAGCCGCAGAACGGATCGACCACCAGCGCCCCCTCGCAGCTCGATGCCCGGACGATGCGGTCCAGCAGCTTGAGCGGCTTCTGCGTCGGGTAGCCGGTGGCCTCGCGGCGCAGCGGCGTGTTGGCGACCATGGCCGGGCAGTCGGACCACACGCTCCCCAGCGCGCGACCCTCGTCGGCGTAGTAGCGGTAGGTGCGCCCGCCGAGGGTGCGCTCGCGGAAACGCCGCCCGCTCTCGTCCGCGCTGTTGAAGTGCATCGACAGGCTGGTGGCGGCGAACGGCTCGCGCAGGCTCGCGTCCCTGGCGTTCCACACGAAGTCGCGCCCCGCCGCGTAGAGAAGCAGCGTCTGGTGCGTCGTGCCCGGACCGCGCCGTGCCCCGCGGGCGCCGTTGCCCGGCACCCACACCACCTCGCCCAGGAAGGCACGGCGACCGAAGATCCGGTCGCACGCCACCTTCGCCTCGTGCACCGCGCGGTGATCCAGGTGCAGCCACATCGTGCCGTCGCCGGCGAGGCAGTCGCGCACCGCGACGACGCACGGCTCGAGCCACCCCAGGTACGCCTCCATCGAGGGCCAGCGGTCCTCGTAGGCCACTGCGCCCTGCGCCCGAGCCCCGCCGCCGCGACCGCGAGCACCGAACGCCGCGCCCACGCCGAAGGGGGGATCGAGGTAGGCGAGCTGCGCCGACCGCGGACGCACGTGGCGGGCGAGGCCGAGCGCGTCGCCCTGGACGAGCAGATTGGTCACGGCAGCGGCCGCAGCAGGGCGAGCGCGAGCTCCTCGTCGCGGTCGGCGAGCGGCGGCAGCTCGTACGAGAGCCAGGCGCGGCGCGTGCCGATCGGCACGCAACCGGCCACCGTCTCCTCCGGCGAGCAGGTGGTGCGCACGTGGATGTGGTCGTCGTGGATGCCCCCCGGGTTGGGCTGGAGCATCATCTGCTGCGCGCGCCGGATGGTCGCCGGCGAGTCCCCATGCGCCAGCGCCCACTCCAGCAGCATCGCCTGCACCACGTCGCTGACGAAGATCCACTGCAGGCGCGCCTGCGGATCCTCCACCAGCGCGCGGACGAGCAGCCACTCGCGCGCGACGTCGAAGCGCAGCCAGCGCCCGTGAGCCTCGTCCTCCGCCATCCCGTCGGCGCCGACGTGGACGAAGCCGGGGCTGTCGACGGGCGCGCCCTCCAGCGTCGTCACGTAGAAGAGCAGGTCGGCGTCGACCCCCGAACGGTGGGAGAAGTGAGGGGGCAGCGGGCCGCCCCCCGTCGGCGTCGACAGATCGCCGGCGGTCAACCTGGCGCCAGGACGCTCGTGCGCGACACGCGCCGCCGCGCGCTCGATCGCGTCGGTGAAACGCGGCAGCCCCCAGTGCCGGTCGTTGCCGCGCAGCCAGCGCAGTCCCTCGGCGTCGCGCCGCAGCTCGGCGCCCTCGACCAGCACGCCGTGGTTGGGCGTGCCGATGGCGCCCCGCCACGCGGGCACCAGAGGCGAGGGGGCCCGCGCGCAGCCGGCCAGGCCGGTCATGGCGGCGACGAGGACGATGCAGCGCGGGAGGCGCGTCACCCCATGGCTTTACCAGATGCCCCCCGGCCTGGGCCAATGGCGCGTAGGGTGCCCGCGCGTCAGTCGGTGGCCGCGTCGCCCCCGCCGCCGTCGGTGCCGCCCTCGGTGCCGGCCTCGCCGCCGCCCGCCTCGGTGGTCCCGCCGTCGCTGATGCCCGAGCCGAGGAAGTAGCCCTTGCAGTCCGGCGCCCCCGTCGCGAACGTGAGGCCGATGGCGCAGATGCTCCCGGCGAAATGGTCGCAGTAGGGGGCCTGCGCGCCGCAGTCGCTGTCGATCGAGCAGGCCGAGCCGGGCCCGCCCTTGACGGCGCAGATCCCGCTGCTGCAGTGGTCGGACGCGATGCACGGGATGCTGGCGCTGCACGCCGCCCCGTCGGTGGCCGCGGCGATGCACTTGGGCAGGCCGCCCGCCGTCGACGCGCAGTACGAGTCGCCGCTGCACTGGTCGCCGGGGTCGGCGCAGGCGTCGCCCACGTTCTTGGGGGTGGGCTTGGCGCACTGGCTGGAGCCGAGGCCCGGCACCGTCGCGCAGATCTCGCTGCTGTCGGTGCAGTCGTAGTTGGTCTGGCAGGTGGCGCCGTTGCCGGCGGTGCCGACGAAGACGTGCTCGCAGATGTCGGTGAACGATCCGGACCCGGACAGCTGCGCGTACTTCACGCTGGAGGCGCTGTTACCGAACGCGCTGTTGAGCGCGTCGATGCACGACTGCACCTTGTCGGAGTGGTACGCCCGGCCCGAGGCCTCCGCCGCCGCGGCGTCCTGCGTGCACACCGAGGTGCGGTAGGTCTGGCACTGCGTCGCGTCGACGGCGCAGAGAGCGTTGTCCTGGCACTCGGCCTTTGCCACCGCGCCGCAGAACGTGCTGACGTCCGGGTACGGATCCTTGGTGGCGTTGGTGACCGTGCAGGAGAAGACCATCATTCCAAGGGCCCCGGTGACGAGGCCAAC
>DATBQU010000083.1:0-16502 GCA_036560665.1 Polyangiaceae bacterium | reverse complement strand
CGTCGAACCTTCCTCGGGGGCGCCGCCGCTGCGGCCGCCGCCGCCGGCCTCCTGCGCTCCGGCAACGCGTTCGCCGCCACCTCCGACCTGACGGCCCAGCCGCCCGCCGGATTCGTCCCGATGTCCGCCCCCGGGCGCGTCGTCAAGGTGAAGAAGAGCGGCTGCCTGGAGGCGAACGGGATCTACCCCAAGCCGGACGACGCCAGAGAGATGCTCCGGCGCGCGATGGAGGAGATGACCGGCAAGAGCGACCTGGCCGAGGCGGTCAAGGCGTTCATCCACCCGCAGGACAGGGTGTGCGTGAAGGTCAACGGCATCGCGCTGCAGAACATGTCGACCAACAAGGAGCTGGTCCTGCCGTTCGTCGAGGCGATGATCGCCGCGGGCGTGCAGCCGACCAACATCACGCTCCTCGAGGCGTACCCCGGCTGGATGCAGGGCACGCGCATCACGCCGAAGAGCCTGCCGGCCGGCGTCGCCCTCTCGAACCACGGGAAGAACGACGCGACGATGGACTGGCGCAACATCTCCAGCCTCCAGCGCCGGACCAAGTTCGCCCGCGCGCTGACCGAGGCGACGGCCCTGGTCACGTTCGCCCTCATCAAGGACCACTCGCAGCACGGCTACACCGGCGCCCTCAAGACCACGACCCACGGCACGGTGCTCAACCCGCAGGACTTCCACGAGCTCCACGGGTCGCCGCAGATCGCGGTCCTGGCAGCCCAGGACATCATCCGCTCGCGCATGCGCCTGTGCGTCATCGACGGGTTCAAGCTGATGGCGCACGGCGGTCCGCTCTACAAGCAGCCACAGTACGTGGTGCCCCACGAGGCGGTGTACGTCTCGACCGACCCGGTGGCGCTCGACGCCCTCGGCTGGGCCGAGGTCGAGAAGGCCCGCGCCGGCTTCGGGCTGAAGACGCTGACCGACGAGGGGCGTCCGCCGGCCTACATCCTGGCCGCGGCAAGCCTCGGAGTGGGGATCGCCGACCCGAAGAAGATCACGCTGCGCGAAGTGACGCTGTAAGATCCCTGGCGTGGGGCTCCGCGACTCCGAGCGCACGCGCGTCACCAAGATCCAGCAGGGGGGCGAGGGCGGCACCGGCCCCAAGGGCGCCCGTCCCGGCGAGGCGTGCATCATCGTCATCTACGGGCCGGACCTGGGCAAGCGCATGCAGCTGGGGACGGCGCCCTTCGAGATCGGCCGCTCGTCGAAGAACGACCTCTTCCTCGATCAGGAGAGCATCAGCCGCCACCACGCGCGCATCTCCTTCGACGGCACGCAGTACTGGGTGGCGGACAACAACTCGACCAACGGCACCTTCGTCAACGACGAGCCGGTGCGCGAGCAGAGGCTGCGCGACGGGGACCAGGTGCGCATCGGCCGGTCCATCCTCAAGTTCATGACCGGCGAGAACATCGAAGTCCACTACCACGAGGAGATCTACCGGCTGATGACGGTGGACGGCCTCACGCAGGTCTTCAACCGCCGGTACTTCAACGAGGCCCTCGAGCGCGAGTTCAACCGGTCGAAGCGCTACCAGCGCGCGCTGTCACTCATCGTGTTCGACATCGACCACTTCAAGCTGGTCAACGACACGCACGGGCACCTGGCGGGCGACAACCTCCTCCGGCAGCTCGCGGCGGCGGTCAAGCCGCGCCTGCGCCGGGAGGACATCTTCGCGCGCACGGGCGGCGAGGAGTTCGGCGTGCTCCTGCCCGAGATCCCCCTCGACGGCGCGCGCACGACGGCCGACAAGGTCCGGCGCATCGTCGAGGTCACGCCGCTCAAGCACGACCAGCAGGTCATCCCGTGCACCATCAGCCTGGGCGTCGCCGAGCTCGGCGAGCAGGACACCACGGCCGAGGAGCTGTACCGGCGCGCCGACGAGCGCCTGTACGACGCCAAGCAGGGCGGCCGCAACCGCGTCGCGGGGTAGCTACGGAAAGCAGGGCGGCACCGGCGCGCCCTCGGCGATCCAGAAGCTCACGGCGTCGAGCTCGTCGAGGGTGAGCGTCGACGGATCGGTGCCCGGCGCCCCGGCGGGATCGAGCGGGAAGGGCATCTCGCGGCCGAGCACGTAGCTCGCCAGCGTCGCCCGCTCGTCGTCCGGGAGCTGACCCCAGGGCACCGAGTACAGATCGCTCGCGACGGTCGGGCTGCGTGGGACGGCCAAGAGCAGCTTGTACATCAGCCAGCTGTCCCCGGGTGCGCCCGGGTCCACGATGGGCATGTCCTCGCCGAAGAGCCGTCCACCCGGCTGCGGGGCGGCGCGAGGCCCGGTGTTCGCCCCCTGGGCGGCCCGCCCGACGGCCGTGGCCGCGATGTCCGCCGGAGAGTCGAGCCGCAGCCCCGCGGCGGGCAGCGCGGTGCCGTGGCAGCCCGAGCCGTTGCACCGGCCGACGAAGATCGGGAGCACGCTGGCGCAGAAGTCGACGGTGGGGGGGGCGACGTTGACGACGCCGGCATCGGCACCGGCCTCTGACCCGCCCCCCATCCCCGCGTCGACGCCGCCCTCGGGCGCCGCCTCGGCTCCGCCATCCGTCGACGGAGCCACCACCGGGAAGGTGATGGCCGAGTGCTCGCCCGGATCGAGCGTGGCCCCGTCGATCGCGCGCAGCCCGTTGCCGTCCGTCGGGCTGTTCGCGGGGATGATGTTCAGCTTGTAGCTCTGGCCGGGCTGAAGCGGGGTGGCCGGGACGATGCGCACGACGCGCGACACCGGGTCGTAGATGACCCCCGGCGACAGGAAGTTCCCCAGCAGATCGCTCAGCACCAGCGACTGCCGCGTCACGCTCGACGGCAGCAGCAGCCGATCGAACGCCACCTCGATGGGCTGCCCCGCCGCGATGGGTTGGCTCTCGGAAACGTTGATGGCCGTGATGTGGATCAAGGCGCTCGCGCCCGAGCCGACCCCGAAATGCGGGTCGTCCTTCACCGCGCCCTGATCGCAGGCGGCGGCCAGCGCCGCGACGGCGATCAGCTCTCCGAGTAGAGCTGCAGCTGCTCGCGAACGACTTCCTCGTTCACGCCGCTCCGCAGGTGGTCCTTCAGGACGTCGGCCAGGGTCAGAAGGAGCTCGTCGACGCCCTTGTCCTCGATCAGCTTCTGCAGGAGCTGCCGGGCCTCGCGGCTGTCGTCCGTGCGCAGGAACTGGCGAACGGTGTCCAGGGAGATCTCGCCCTGGAAGTCCAGGTACATGTTCTCCAGGAGATAGCGCACGAGCTCTTTCACCGTCGTCCTCCTTCAGCGTCACTGCAAGTCCACGGGCGCAAGGGATAGGTTCATATCCCCCGGCCCCCGACGGGCGCAAGGCCGTTTCAACGGCGGCACGCGTTTGGGCCTTCAGCGACATTGTGCGAGCACTCCGTCGGACGGCTCGTGGCAGACGAAGCAAGGCCGCGGGTTTCTGCGGAACTGGGTGGCGCACCCGGCCACGAAGCCGTTCCTGTGCGGGTCGAACCCGGCGCCCACCCCCAGCGCCCCGTGGCAGGACACGCAGTCGCGCTCGGTGTGGCAGCTCACGCAGGCGTTCAGGTTCCGTTCCGCCTCGAAGGCGTGGTGCCCCGGCTTGCGCGGCGGGTCGCTCCAGACGCTCTTGGGAGGGTGGAAGCGCCCGCTGTCCTTGGCGCCGGCGGGGCTCGACTGGGCCACGCCCACGCGCAGGTGGCAGTCGAGGCAGAAGCTCTGCTCGCGGTGGCAGCTCGTGCACTTCTCGGTCCCCATGCGCGCCTCGATGGGGTGCATGTTCAGGTAGTCGCTGGGGTGGATGCTGCGCGGCCGCACGCGGCCGTCGTGGCAGTCGGTGCAGAAGTCTTCCTTGTGGCAGTTGGCGCAGAACCGCGAGTCGTCCGCGGCCACCCACTTGTGGCGCTCGATGAAGTCGGGCGTGTGGGCGGCGTTGTGCAACCACCGCGGCGGCAGCAGCGTCCCGCTCGCGTACATCGTCTTGATGACCGTCCCCCGGTCGCCGCGCAGGTGGCAGGTGTCGCACGCGCTCTTGGCCTCGCCGCGCGACGCCGAGTCGGGCATCTGGTGGCAGTGGAAGCACCCGTTCATGCGAGGCAGCTGGTCGCGCGTGGCGAGCTCGAGTTGGTCCACCGCGCCGTGGCACTGCGCGCAGCCGATGTTGCGGTCGACGTGCGCCTTGTGGCTGAAGTTGAGGTTGGCGCGCGGCAGCGCCAGCTCGGCCACGGCGTTGCCGTCGGACGCCTTGTACCCCTGGTGGCAGAAGGCGCACTGCCCGATGGCGTCGTCGCCGGGCTTCACCGCCGACGGCGTGGTGTGGTCGCTGTTGTGGCAGGCGTCGCAGATCTCCCCCTTGGGGATGAGCGAGTCCTGCGCCGAGCCGCTGCGGTAGGCGGCGGCGTGGCAGGTCTTGCACGTCGCGCCGACCTCCTGGGTGAGGTGCTTGGCGTGGTTGAAGCGCACCGTGACGTGCTGCGCGGGGTAGATGACGTCGCTCGGTCCGTCGTCCGGATCGAACGACCCCGGCGGCAGCAGCTTGTGAGGCACCCTCTGGTCGCCCGGCAGCGGCGCCAGGCCGTGCACCGTCGCCGGGGCGACGGCAGGCGCCTCCGCCAGCGCCATCGGGACCACCGCCAGGACGACCAGCAGCGGCAGCAGGGCGACCAGGCGCTTCATTTGGTCACCGCCAGCGTCAGCCACAGCATCAGCCGGAAGCGCTGCCCCACCAGGCCGTTCATGTCGTGCTGCCACTCGACCATCGCCTGCGACCTCGGCGCGAAGCGGTACCCCACCCCGGCCACGTACTGGAAGCTCGCCGTGCTCCGGTCGGGGCGCAGCTTGTCGTCCCACTGCCAGACGCCGGTGCGGAGGCTGGCCACGTAGCGCGTCTCGAACACGTGGCTCCCCGACAGGTCTGCCCCCACGCGGTCGCCCTCGTCGCCCCAGTTGCCGTTGCCGCGCAGACCGATGGTGGTCTCGCCGGTTCGCCAGCGCGCCGAGAGGTTGCCCCCCTCGTCGAAGGGGTGCCCGTTGGTGGGGAAGTACGTCGCCGAGCTGGAATAAGGCGACGGCGAGTAGGCCCCCCCGCCTGGGGCGAAGGGGGCGGTCTGGACGTCGAAGATGCGCAGCCTCGCGCCGCCGGCCACCGACAGCCGGTCGCTCACGTCGACGTTCGCGCGCAGGCCCACGTCGTTCATCGGCTCGCCGGCGAAGAAGTTCCAGATGCTGTCGGCGTCGAAGGTGGGCACGTAGTAGTCGTAATCGGCGCTGACGGTGACCCTCTTGCCCGCGTAGGCGTCGAGCGAGCCGTAGAGCGAGGTCATCTCGGCGTTGTAGAGGTCGTAGACCACTCCCGCCTTCACGCCGCCCAGGCTCGGCAGGTTGGCGTCGACGGCGTAGCCCACGCGCTCGGACGAGATGCGCGTCCCGTCGTAGACCGCCGGCGCGTACAGGCCGCTGCCGTACTCGCTCACGTTCGACGACCCGGTGTTGTAGACGCGCCGGTAGGTCAGCCGCCCGTGGATCCAGGTGACGCCCGTCGACTCGAGCGCCACCCCGAAGGCGGGCGCCACCATCGCCGGCTGGAAGGCCGGGTAGAGCGAGGGGTCGAAGCCGGTGCGGTCGCCGCGCCACATCCCCTCCGACTCGAAGCGGGGGGTGCTCAGGGGGAAGCCCCCGCGCTCCTCGAGGCCTCCGTAGGCCTCGGTCTTCACGTAGAAGGGCGTGGTGGCGCTGACCTCGCCGCCGTCGAACGACCACCACCCCAGCGCGTCGGTCACGTACTGGCGGCCGAGCTTGAAGCCGAGGATGCCGTGGAGGAAGCGCCGCCCCTCGACGTACCCGTACATGAGGTCGACCGGGCCTCGCGAGAAGCCGGGGACGAAGCTGCCGGTGTTGCCGGGATCGGCCTCGCCCCCGTTCGCGCCGTAGTCGGCGTCGTACCTCAGGCGCGCCCGGAACGAGAGCTCCGGCGACCGCGAGTCGCCCACCGGGGCGTCGAGCAGGTTGTAGGCGCCCACGCCGAGGGTCGTCGTCAGGCGGCGGCGCGACAGCACCGTCTCGCCCGTCGGCGAGCGCACGTCGTAGAACTGCGCCGCGGTGTCGCTCGTCACCTCCGCGTCCATGGCCTGCGCCGGCAGGGGCGCGACCACGACGAGCACTGCGGCGAGGGGTGCGGCGTGACGCGCGCGCATTCGGCTCTCTCGCTAGGCCTTGGTCGCGCCGAACTCTTTCTCGAGCCGATCGTCGAACGTGTCGGCGACGGCGGCCAGGTGGCGCACGGTCTGCTCGACCTCTTCCGCGCCGAGCCCCTCCGCCGGGCGCTCGCTCACGGTGACCACCCTGTCCCCCACCAGGCCGAAGGCCGCGTTGGCCAGGCCGCCGGCGTTGAGCTCGAGCAGCCGGCGGAAGAGGGCCCCGTGCTGCGCCTTGTCGGCCGGCAGAGTCACCACCGGGGAGGCGACCCGCAGGTAGGTGGTGTCCTCGTCCTCGTGGTTGGTCACCGTCACCAGGACCGACGCGCTGCCACGCTTGAGCGTCCAGGCGCACTGGGTCTCGTGGTCGTGCGCCTTCGTTGTCGCCGGATCCAGCCCCAGCTTCTTGATCGTCGCCTCGACCAGCTTCTTGGCGTTCTCGAACTCGGTATCCAAGTGGGGCCTCCCAGGGGAGCGAGAATGGTTTCGCCGGGGTTTCCTGTCAACGAGTCCCGCGTCTCCTTGACCCTTCCTCGCCACCGATGGCACCTTGGAGGGGCCAGGCGCCCCACCCATGTCCGACAGCCAGCAGCGGTACCGCGTCGTCGAGAAGCTCGAATCGGGCGGCATGGCGGAGGTGTTCCGCGCGGAGAGCGAGGGCCTGCAGGGGTTCCGCAAGCAGGTCGCCATCAAGCGCGTCCTGCCCCACCTGTCGTCGAAGAAGAAGTTCATCTCGATGTTCCTCGACGAGGCGCGCCTGTCGGCGCAGCTCTCGCACTCGAACTGCGTGCAGGTCTTCGACATCGGCGTCGGCGACAACGCGTTCTTCATCGTGATGGAGTTCGTCGACGGGGCGAACCTCAAGGCCATCATCGAGCACATCAAGAAGACGGGGCGCGACTTCCCGGTCGAGGCCGCGGTCTACATCAGCCTCGAGCTGACCAAGGGCCTGGCCTACGCGCACGAGCTCACCGACAACAACGGCATCCCGCTGCACATCGTGCACCGCGACATGTCGCCGCCCAACGTGCTCATCACGAAGAACGGCGAGGTGAAGATCGTGGACTTCGGCCTGGCCAAGGCCAACAGCCAGCTCGAGAAGAGCGAGCCGGGGATCATCAAGGGCAAGTTCTCGTACCTGTCGCCCGAGGCGGCGATGGGGCAGGACGTCGACGCGCGGACGGACGTCTTCGCGGTGGGGATCATCCTGTGGGAGCTGCTGGCCGCGCAGCGCCTGTTCCTGGGCGACACCGACTTCCAGACGGTGAAGAAGGTGCAAGGCGCGGTGGTCCCGGCCATCTCCAGCATCAACAAGAAGGTCCCCCCGGAGCTGGAGAAGATCATCAACAAGGCGCTCGCGCGCGATCCGGCGCAGCGCTACACGACGGCGCGGGCCCTCGGCGTCGAGCTGTCGAAGTTCATGTTCAAGTACGGCGTGCCGGTGAGCACGTTCGACATCTCGACGCTGGTGCAGGGCGCCATGAAGGAGCGCCAGCGCCACCGCCCGATGCAGGCCAGCATCATCGACAAGCTCATCGAGGAGGCGCTCTTCGAGTTCACCTCGCTGACCGACGAGAAGGGCGGCGCCCCCAGCGGCGGGGCCCGGCCCATCGACGCGCACAACATCAAGGGGACGCCCAAGACGCCTGCTCCCCCGCCGGGCGGCGGGGGCGTCGGTTACGTCAACGTCGGCTCGTGGATCGACGAGATCGCGGTCGGCACCAAGCCGGACGACGACGCGCTCCGCGCCTCGCTGCCTCCCGGGCTGTCGGAGGGCAACCTGGCCGCGCTCGAGGAGGAGCCGCCCTCGCGCCCCTCGCCGGTGCAGATGCGCGCCGCGATGGCGCCCATGGTGTCGACGCCGGTGCCCACGCCCGCCCCCGCGCCCAAGAGCAGCCCGCGGCAGCCCCTGCCGGCGTCGCCGGCGTCGGGGCCGGGGATGCCCCCCGAGAAGAGGTCGAACGCCGCCACCAAGGTGGGTGTCCTCGTGGCCCTGGTCGTGGTGGCCGCGGCCGGCGCCGCGGCATGGTTCACCCATCTGATCCCCCATCCGTGACCCCCGCGTGAAACCCCACCCCTCCGGCCCCCCGCCCCGCGAGCAGGGCGGGGGGGGCGTGAATCGTCGCATCGGACTGGGGGTGCTGGTGGTGCTCGTCGTGGCATGCGCCTCGCCAGCCCCGGCGAAGCACGCCCGGCGCGCCAAGCACGGGAGCGGCAAGGCGACGCAGGCCGAGGGGCCCTGTCCGGACGAGGACATGGCCGTCATCGAGGGGCGCTTCTGCATCGATCGCTGGGAGGGCACGCTGCTCGAGATGACCGCGGACGGCGAGCAGCCCTTCGGGCCGTACGTGCCCCCCGACAACGCGATGGTGCGCGCCGTCTCCGAGGCGGGCGTGGTGCCGCAGGGGTACATCTCGCGCGATCAGGCGGACCTGGCGTGCAAGGCGTCGGACAAGCGCCTGTGCAACGAGGACGAGTGGGAGACCGCGTGCCGCGGGGATCCGCCGCACGCGTTCCCCTACGGCGACGCGCGCGAGAAGGGCGCCTGCAACGACGCGGGGATCTCGCCGCTGCACGTCTTCTACGCCGAGGCCCCCTCCACGTACGGCGCGGGCCCGATGAACGATCCGCGCCTCAACCAGGCGCCGAACACTCTGGCGAAGACGGGCGAGTTCACGCGGTGCACCAACGGCTACGGCGTGTTCGACATGGTGGGCAACCTGCACGAGTGGGTGATGAGCGCGCGGCCGACGTTCCGCGGCGGGTACTACCAGGACACGCACATCAACGGGGACGGATGCGCGTACCACACGGTGGCGCACGGGGCGGCGTACCACGACTACTCCACCGGGTTTCGGTGCTGCGCGGACGTGAGGATAGCCCCACCACGTTGACGTGGACGTTGACGTGGACGTGGACGTTTGACGTGGACGTGCGCGTGGACGTGCGCGTGCGCGTGCGCGTGGACGTGGACGTGGAGGTCTGGTGCCAGGGCATGCCCGCCACTTCCACCTGTCAACCATGTCCTGGCACTCAAAGTGTCAGCCATGTCCTGGCACCAGACCCAAGCGCAGCCACGCAATCAAGAGCGAAAGGGCCGCGCCCACGCCCACGCCCCCGCGTGACGCGCCGGGCCGCCCCCCTCTTCTTGGCGCCTTGGCGCCCTGGCGGCCTTCTCTTCTCCCGCGTCACCCAGGGTTACCGCTTGCGTCGGACGCGCCGTCGCCCGCCTCGCCCGCCTCGGGCACAGCGCCGGCCTCGTGTCCCGTCGTCGTCCCCGCGTCGAGCGGCACGACGCTCGCGTCGACCCCCGGGCAGCCCGCGGAGTCCCACGTCCAGGTGAACTCGCTGACGTTGGTGCACTGGTCGGGATCGGTCTGGCAGGAGCCGCCCAGGGCGTTGAAGCACCAGCCGCAGCCGCTGACGGGGGTGCACGAGCCGCACGTCGTGTACTGGGTGCACACGCTGCTGGGGCCGCCGCTCGGATACGAGCCGGCGTTGCTGCGATCGTCGCAGGCCCCGAGGGCCAGGCCGACCGCGCAAGCAAGGAGGGCAGACGCGAGGAGTCGCTTCATTGACGAGCCTCATTTAGACACGCCGGACGGCTCCGATCCAGGCCGGGGGGTCAATCGCAGAACAGCTCGTTTCCTTCGAGCTTGCAGTCGCTCCGGCGGCAGTCGCGCTTCTTCGCGTACTTGCCCTCCTGGCACACCAGCTCGGCCTTGTGGTCCACGGCGCAGGCGATGCGCTTCGGCTGGTCGCAGGGATCGCCCTCCTGGGCCACGGCGTCGTCGCAGTCGACCTTCCGCGTCTCGCGCTGGATGTGGCAGCCCTGGGGGCCGCGGCACGACGAGGCCGGGGCGAGCGTGCTCCCGTCGCAGAGGAGCATCGCCTTGCCGTCCACCGCGCAGGCGTAGGTCCCCTGCTGCGCGCAGGGGTCCCCGGGGTCGCCCAGGGTGGTGTCGCAGTGGACGTTGCGCCCGTCGACCACCTGGCACCCGTCGGGCCCGCGGCACTGGCGCCAGAGGGCGAAGCGGCCGTCCTTGCACACGAGGGCCCGCACGCGGTCGGCGGTGCAGGCGTAGTCGAGCGGCGGGTTGTGCGGGCAGGCGTCGCCGTCGGCGGCCAGGGTGTCGTCGCACTCGTCGGCGGTGTCGCGGTGGGCGCAGCCGCGCGCGCCCTTGCAGGGCACTTCTTGCCAGGTGCCGGCCGCCTCGCACACCAGGGCGCGGTCGCCGGCGCTGCACACGAGCTGGTCGGGCACGCGGCACGAGCCGCCAGCGGCGGGCCTGGAACGACAAGCGGCGACCGTCACGAGGACGGTCGCCGCCAGGAGCGAGAGCAGAGCCCTCACGGTCTTCGGGGCCAGGGCCCTCACGTCTTCGGCCCTTCGGGCTGTCGGTCCGCCTGCGGCGGGCCCTCAATCGCAGTAGACGTCCGAGCCCTTGATCTTGCACCCGTCGTGCTTGCAGTCGCGGTGCTTGACCCACTTGAATTGCGCGGTGCACTTGAGCTCCTGCTTGGCGTCCTCGCTGCAGGAGAAGTTGTCGACCGGGCGGCACTGGTCGCCTTCGCGAGCCATGGTCTGGTCGCAGTGGACGGTGTTGTCCGTGATCCAGCACCCCTTGCTGCCGCGGCAGGTGTTGGACACCACGAACTTGCTGCTGGCCGCCTCGCACACGACCTCGAACTTCTTGTCGGTGCTGCAGGCGTAGTTGGCGTCGCCGGGCTCGGCGACGCAGGTGTCGCCGATGTCGGCCTGGCTGTCGTCGCAGTTGATCTCGTTGAGCGCGACGCTGCACTTCTTGGGGCCCTTGCAGGTGCGGGCGACGGCGAACTTGCCGTCCTTGCAGATGAGCTCCTTGGTGTGATCGACCTGGCAGGCGTAGTTCTCGTTCAGCGTCTGCTGACACGCATCGCCTTCCATGGCGAGATCGTCGTCGCACGTCGACGCCGCGCCCAGCCCCTGGCAGCCGTTGGGGCCGCGGCAAGGCATGGCGACGGTCTTCCCGCTCTGGCAGAGCAGGGCCGAGGTCGGGTCGACGCACTGGAACTTGCCGTTGCTCACGCAAGCGCTGCCCGGCGTCGGCTTCCCCATCTTGCACTGGGAAAGCGCGACCAACAGGAACACGGAAAACACTGCCACTGCGAGACGTTGCCAGACGCGTGCCATTGGCCCTCCTTCACAATGAGTTGCGCGCAGACGCGGACGAGGGGCGATAAGACCCGGTTTCCAGGGCCAGGTAAAGGGGAACAGATGGGTTAGCCTCCCGACCCACCCCCCTCGAACGCCCATGGCCAGCAAGGGACGCCCCTACCGCACGCTCCGGATCGACGGCTTCGAGGTCCTCGTGGGCCGCGGCGAGGACGACAACGACTACCTCACGTTCCAGGTGGCCGAGCCGCGCGACCTGTGGATGCACGTCGGCGGCGGGACGCCCGGCAGCCACGTCGTCGTGCGAAACCCCGACGGCGTGGAGGTGCCGCGCGAGGTGGTCGAGGCGGCGGCGGCGGCGGCGGCCTGGTACTCGAAGGCGCGCCACGCGCCCAGGGTCGAGGTGCACGTCTGCAGGGCAGCGGACGTCTCCAAGCCGCGGGGGGCGCCGGCCGGGCTGGTCGAGCTCTCGCGGTGGAAGAGCGTGAAGGTGAAGCCCGCCATCCCGGCGGGGCAGGGGGAGACGTGAGCCCGGTGTCCGTCGCCGTCCGCGTGAGCGCCGCCGTCGTGCTCGCGCTCGTGGCATGGCTCAGCGTGCTCGCGCTCTCGCCGCCCGACGTGCCGGGCACCGCGCTGTCCACGGACTTCTCGGCCACGCGCGCTCTCGAGGCGGTGGCGCCCATCGTGGAGTCCCCGCGTCCGACCGGAGCTCCGGAGCACGACCGCGCGGCGGAGCGCCTGGTCGCGCAGCTGCAGGCGCTCGGCCTGGAGGTCGTCGTGCAGCAGGCGACGGCCTGCGCTCACGCCGTCGACTGGGTGCACTGCGCCCACGTGCGCGACGTGGTGGCGCGGCTGCGCGGCAGCGAGGGCAGCCAGGCCGTGGCCCTCGTGGCCCACTACGACTCGGTCCCCAACGCGCCGGGAGCGGCGGACGACGGCTCGGGCGTGGCCACGCTCCTGGAGACGGCGCGCGCGCTGAAGGAGGGCAACCCGCTGCGCAACGACGTCATCCTCATCTTCGACGACGCCGAGGAGGACGGGCTGCTCGGCGCGGTGGCCTTCACCCGTGACCCGCCCTGGGGCAAGTCGATCCGGGTGGTGCTCAACTTCGACGCCCGCGGCGCCCGCGGGGGCTCGACCATGTTCGACGCCTCGGCGGACGACGGCGTCCTGGTCGCCGCGCTGGCGGGCACGCCGCACCCCGTCTCCAACTCGCTGGTGTCGAGCCTCGCCGGCGTCCTGCCCAACGACACCGACGGGACCATCTTCAAGTCGGCCGGCTACGCCACGATGAGCTTCGCCTTCATCGACGGGTTCGAGCACTACCACCGGGCCACGGACTCGCAGGACACCCTCGATCCGCGCAGCGTGCAGCACCAGGGATCGTACGCGCTGTCGCTCGCGCGTCGCCTGGGCAACGCCGATCTGACCGAGACGCGGGCGCCGTCGCCCGTGTACTTCGACGTCTTCGGGCAGATCATCGTGGCCTACCCGCCCTGGGTGGGCTCGGTGCTGACCGCGCTCGCCGGCGTCCTGCTGCTCGCAGCCCTGGTGCGCGCGGGCGTCGGCAAGCAGGTGTCCGTCGCGGGGTTCGCGCTCGGCTTCGGGCTGCCTCTGCTGGCCCTGCTGGGCTCGGTCGCGGCCTCGGCGGGCCTCTCCTGGCTCGTGCTGCTGCTCGCGCCGCGGCTCCCGCTCGTGGCGCACGGGGGCATCGCCCTGGCGCCGCACGTCGCGCTGGTGGCGGCGGTCTGCGTCGCGCTCACCGGATGGACGCGGGGGAGCCGGACGCCGATCGAGCTGGCGCTGGGCTCGCTGACGCTGTGGATCCTCGGCGCCGTCGCGACGGCGGTGTGGGCGCCGCGGGCCGGCTTCCTGTTCCACGTCCCGGCGGTCGTCGCCGCGGCGGCGCTGCTCGTCGCCAGCGGCAAGATCCCCGAGACGGCGCGCTTCCTCCTCGTGTGCGCGGGGGCGATCCCGCTCGTGTACCTGATGGCGCTGCTGTCCTTCTCGCTGCTGCTCATGGCCGGGGGCGCCATGCCCACCGTCGCGGCGGCGAGCGTGGCCGTCCTGCTGGCCATGCTGGTGGGGCCGATCTCCTGGTGCCTCCCCGGCGCGAGCGCCAGGCACGGGGCGGCGTTCCTCGCCGTGTCGTCGCTGCTGCTCGCCGGGATCACCGTGCTCGTGGCCCGCAGCGATCGCACGACGCCGCGACCCGACTCCATCGGCTACGCCCTCGACGCCGACAGCGGACAGGCGCTCTGGGTGAGCGACGATCGCCAGCCCGACGCGGCCACGCGGCCGCTGCTGGGCGACTCGCCGCGGCGGAGCGAGCTGCTCGCCGTCGATCCGTGGGCCGGGCAGGTCCTGTCGGCCCCCGCGCCGTCGTTGCCGCTCGCCCCGCCCGAGGTGAGGGTGGTCCACGACGTGGCGGACGGCGCGAAGCGCACGCTGTCGCTCCGCGTCGTCTCGCCCCGGGGCGCGCGCTGCATCACCCTCTGGGAGGCGTCGGGCGCGCGGGTGCGCTCGGTGCGCGTCGACGGCCTGGAGCCCTTCCCCATCGTCCGGTTCTCCCCCGAGACCGACAAGCGCCTGTGGCACGCGATGGCCGGGGCGCCGCCGCACGACTTCTGGAGCGTCGTCCTCTGCGCGCCCGGCCCCGGGTTCGACGTCGACCTCGAGGTCGATCCGCAGGTGCGGCTCGAGCTGCACGCGGTGGACGTCACCGCAGGGCTGCCCGCGGGGACTCCCGGCGTCGATCGTCCGCCCAGCGTCATCCCGTCGCAGTGGAGCGACGACACGCGCGTGGCGAAGCGCTTCGACGTGTGCAGTCCGTCGCCGTGCCGGTGACCTGGGGGGCTCCCTGGCGGGCTCGGCAGTAGAGGCATACACTTCGAGGAGCGGGACGGGCGAGGGCGCAGTGCTCCGAGGTGTTGTGGTGGCGGGGCTGGTGGTGCTCGCCGCGGCATGCGGCGGCGGCGGTCCCTCGTCAGCCAGCGCCGGAGACGATGGGGGCGGCGCCGGGGACGCCGGCGACGACGGCGAGGGGGGCTCTGCCGTCCCGTACGTCAGCTGGTTCCGCGAGGTGCCCGCCAGCCTGTCCGGCATCGCCGTCACGCACCAGCCGGATCTCGCGCTGCCGCTCTCGGGTGGCATCGGCGTGGCGGTGGGCGACGTGGACGGCGACGGCAAGCCCGACATCGTGGCTCCGAGCGGGCTGGGACCCACGTACGTGTTCAAGAACTACGGTTCGTGGCGGTTCACCGACGTGACGGCGAAGAGCGGCGTCGACGGACGGGGCGTCGCCAGCGGCGCGTCGCTCTGCGATGTCGACGGCGATGGGGACCTCGATCTCTTCCTGTCCACCGACGAGCCTCGCCCGGACACGACCCTCTTCTTCTACAGGAACCATGGCGACGGGACCTTCGCGGACGAGACGACCGCCGCCGGGTTCGCGCCGCTCGGCGCCGTGACCAGCGTCGTGTGCGCCGATCTCGACGGCGACGGGCTGCTCGACGTGTACGTGTCGTGCTACGCGTTCGTCGGCAAGGCCGGTTTCCCCGGCCGGCAGGACGCGTTCTACCGGAACCGGGGCGACGGCACGTTCGTCGACGTCGCCCCGCGCCTCGGCTTCGATGCGCAGGGGCTGACCTGGACCGTGGCGGCCTACGACTACGACGGCGACGGCGATCTCGATCTCTACGTCGGCAACGACACGTTCGTGGAGGACGACGGAGGGCGCCCCTTGCCCGCGCCGTCGAACATCGCGGGCACGAACGCGCCCGGGCCCGGTGATGCGCTCCTTCGCAACGACGGGCCGGGAGCCGACGGGTATCCCGTCTTCACCAACGTGACGGCGACCGCCGGGGCCGTCGTGGGCGAGCCGCGCGGGACGATGGGCATCGTCGCCGAGGACATGACGGGCGACGGGGTGCCCGACTACTACCTGTCCAACTACGGAAGGAAGGCGCTGCTCGCGGGCGCGCCGGGCGGCACCTTCGCCGACCGCACCGCGGATCTGGGCCTCGAGGCCATCGCGCCCGCCGGCGGCCCGGTCGACCGGAGCACCATGTTCGTCTCGTGGGGCGGCGCGCTCGAGGACTTCGATCTCGACGGCGCCCGCGATCTGGTGCTGGCGAACGGGAGCCTCCACGGCGAGCAACAGGCGCAGACCGTGTGGCGCGGCGGCGGCACCGGCGGCGCCCCGTCGTACGCCCCGGTGCAGACCGATCTGCCGGACATGGTGGCGCGGGCGCTGGTGGCCACCGATCTCGACGGAGACGGCGACGAGGACGTGGTGGTGACCAGCTGGCGCGGCGCGACGCGGCTCTTCGAGAACATCGCGTCCACGCCGGGCGCCGGGGGCGCGGGCTGGCTGAGGGTGGTGGCGCGCGCTCACGCCAGCGCGCCGGAAGGGCGCGGCGCGGTGGTCACGGTCGCCGGCGTCGCCCGGACAATCGGCGTGGGAGGCGTCATCGATTCGAGCAAGCCCGCCGAGGCTCGATTCGGTCTGGGGTCGGCGACATCGGCCACCGTCGACGTTCGCTGGCCGAGCGGATTCACCAGCAAGGTGGGCCCGGTCCCGGCCAACCAGGTGATCTCGGTGGACGAGCCGGGGAGCATCACCATCACCCCGCGCTTCCTCCCGGCCGACGGGCTGGCCACGGCCATCGTTCTGGTGAAGCCGGGCAAGCCGGACGGGACGCTGCTCGGCCCGGGCGCCGCGGTGACCATCGACTCCGCGGTGGGCAAGTGGGCCGGCCTCGTGCTCGACGTCGGCGACGGAACGTACGTGCGCACCCTGATCGCGCCGACGGCCGCTGCCCTCGCGGTGGTGAAGATCACCGTGAACGGGGTGCCGCTCACGGTGTATCCGCGCATCGAGTTCCGCTGACGGCAGCGTCCACGGGGCCGCGACGGCGGAGTACGATGCCGCGCATGCTCCGCCGACCGCTCCACGCCGTCGTCTTCGCCGCCCTCGTCGGATGCGTGGCCGCTCCGCCCGTCGCGTCCTCGCCCGCGACGGCGGCGGCGGCTCCTGCCACCGCGCCCGTCGTCCCTCCGGCGCCCGCGGTCGACCCCGCGGCCATGCCCAGGCAGCGCGCCACGGTCCTCCGTGCCGCGCGGTACTTCGACGGTCGGGGCGACGCCGTGGTCGACGGAGGCGTGGCCATCCTCGTCGAGAACGG
>DATBQU010000082.1:0-14744 GCA_036560665.1 Polyangiaceae bacterium | reverse complement strand
TGGGAGAGCATTTCTTCCAGATCGTCGGCGCGCTGTTGGCGGTGCCGACCATGTCCATCGCGCAGAGCGTGTTTCTCCACCTGAGGAACGCGATGAACAGGGACGACCCGGAGCTGGCGAAGGAAGGACCGGCCCGTCCTTAGTGCTCAATGAAAGTCGCGGCTCATGGCCGGCACGTCGTACAGTCCCAGCTTCTCGAGACGGTCGGGCACGACGTAGACCACCTCTCCTTGCCGCTCGACCTTGCCGTGCGCCACCAGCATCGAGCTGGTCGTGGCCACGTGGCGCCAGCGCTCGAACGTGGGCGACCACAGGATGAGGTTCACGAACCCCGTCTCGTCCTCCAGCGTGATGAAGACGACGCCGCTTGCCGTCCCCGGCCGCTGCCGGCAGATGACCATCCCCGCCGTGCTCACCCTCGCTCCGTGCGGCGTCGACGCGAGATCGCGCGCGCTCCTGTACGCCGCCGGCAGCCGCGGGCGTACCAGCTTCATCGCGTGGTCGCCCACCGCGACGCCCGTCGTCTCGTAGTCGAGCACCAGCTGCTCGGCGCGTGTCATCTCCCGCAGCTCCGGCATTGCGTCGCCCAGCTCGACCCCCGCGAACAGGTCATCGTCGTGCGGCCTCGGCGCCCGCACCTTCCACATGGCCTCCCGACGCGCGAACCCGAAGCCCACCAAGGCGCCCGCGTGCGCGAGCGCTTCGAGCTGCCTCCTGTCGAGCTGCGCGCGCGCCACCAGATCCTCGACGCTCACGAACGGCAGGACCCGCCGCGCCGCCTCGATGCGCTTGCCAGCCTCCTCGCCCAGCCCTCGCACCAGCCGCAGTCCGAGCCGCACCGCGGGCTCGCTGGGTCCCTCGAGCGTGCAGTCCCAGTCACTCGCGTCGACGCGCGCCGGTAGCACCTCGACGCCGTGCCGCTCGGCGTCCTTCATGATCGACCCGGGCGAGTAGAAACCCATGGGCTGACTGTTCACCAGCGCCGCGGCGAACGCGCCCGGATGGTGCACCTTGAGCCACGAGCTCGCGTACACGAGCAGCGCGAAGCTCGCCGCGTGGCTCTCGGGGAAGCCGTACTCGGCGAACCCCTCGATGGACTTGAAGAGCCGCTCGCCGAGCTCGCGTGCGATGCCGTTCTCCTCGAAGCCCGCCAGCAGCACCTCGCGGTGCCGCTGCAGCTTGCCGTTTCGCCGCCACGCCGCCATGTCGCGCCGCAGCTGGTCGGCCTGACCGCCGGTGTACCCCGCACCCACGATGGCGAGCTGCATCACCTGCTCCTGGAAGAGTGGCACGCCGAGCGTCCGTCCCAGGATGGGCTCGAGCCTGGGGTGCGGCATGTCCACCGCCTCCTCGCCGTTGCGGCGCCGCAGGTAGGGGTGGACCATCCCGCCCTGGATCGGCCCCGGGCGAACGATGGCGACTTCCACCACCAGGTCGTAGAAACGACGCGGCCTCAGGCGCGGCAGCATCGCCATCTGAGCGCGGCTCTCGATCTGGAACACGCCCACCGTGTCGGCCGCGCAGAGCGCGTCGTACACCCGCGAATCCTCGGGCGGCACCCGCGCCAGCTGATCGATCGCGCTGGTCCCGCGCACGCGCGCGTCGCCCTGCACCATCGCCAGCGCCTTGCGGATCGCCGTCAGCATCCCCAGCGCCAGGACGTCGACTTTGAAGAAGCCCAGCGTGTCGAGATCGTCCTTGTCCCACGGGATCACGGTGCGCTTCGGCATCGTTGCCGGCTCGACGGGCGCCACGTCGCTCAGCGGTTCGGCGCTGAGCACGAAGCCCCCCACGTGGATGGACAGGTGCCGCGGGAACCCTTGGAGGGCATGGGCCATGGCCAGCACCCGACCGACCCGCGGGTCGCCCGGGTCGAAGCCGCATGCACGCACGCGCTCGGGCTCGACTTCGTCGAGCCTGTCCCACCAAGACACCAGCGCGCTCATGCGATCCACCTGCTCGAGCGACAGCCCGAAGACCTTGCCCACCTCGCGCAGTGCGCTCTTGCCGCGGTACGAGATGATCTCGCTCACCATCGCCGCGCGGGCGCGCCCGTACTTCTCGTAGATGGCCTGGATGACCTCCTCGCGCCGCTCGTGCTCGAAGTCGACGTCGATGTCCGGTGGCTCGCGTCGCTCGGCGGACAGGAAGCGCTCGAACAGCAGATTGGAGCGCGACGGATCGACCGCCGTGATGCCGAGGCAGTAGCAGATCACGCTGTTGGCGGCGCTGCCGCGCCCCTGGCAGAGGATGTCCTTGGCCCGCGCGATGGACACGATGGTCTGCACGCTGAGGAAGTAGGGAGCGACCTGGATCTGCGCGACGAGGGCCAGCTCCTTCTCGATCTGTGCGGCGACGTGCGGCGGCGGCTCCGCCGGCCAGTGCCGTCGCGCCCCTTCGTAGGTCAGGCGGCGCAGCGCCTGGTCGGGCGTCTCGCCCGGGAAGGCGGGGGCCTCCAGCTCGCACGGGAAGCGGTAATCGAGCTCGCGCAGCGAGAAGCGGCACGCGTCGGCCACGTCCTGCGAGCGCGCCAGCCACGCCGGGCGCTCGGCGAAGAGGCGCTGCATCTCCTCGGGTGACTTCAGGTGCGCCTCGGCATTCGGCAGCAGGGCGCGACCCGCGTCATCGAGCGTCACCCCCTCGCGGATGCAGTGGAGGACGTCGAGCACGGCCCTGTCCTCCGGCCGCGCGAAGAGGGCGCGGTTGGTCGCGCACACGGGGACCCCCACTTCGCGCGCGAGCGCCTCGGCGCGCGCCAGCCGCACCTCGTCTTCCCCGTCGAGGTGACGCCAGGCGGCCACCGACAGGCGCTCTCCGAACGCCTCCTTCAGCTTCGCCATGCTCGACGCCGACGCCGCCGGAGCGAGGCACCACAGCCCGGCGGCGTAGGCGCACACCTGCTCGAGTGGCAGCCCCGCGAACTGGTTGCGCGCCACCCTCTCGTCCGACCTTCGCGCTCTTCCCTTGGGATGCCGCGCGTGGCTGTCGGTCAGGATGCGGCACAGCGAGCGGTAGCCTTCGCGCGTCGCCACGTGCAGCCAGAGCGACGCCATCGCCGGGTCGTCGTCGATGGCCAACTCGCAGCCGACGACGAGGCGCATCCCGAGTTCCTCGGCCGCCTCGAGCGCCCTCACCTGGCCATAGAGCCCATCGCAATCGGCCACGCCGAGCGCGCCGTACCCGAGCGTCGCGGCACGCTCGAGGAGCGCCCGGGGCGAGGACGCGCCACGGAGGAACGAGAAGTGGGTGCGGACGGCCAGCTCGACAAACACTGTGCTGATGAGCAGTGTACGTCACGCCATCCGGGCTTGCACCAGCGTGAGCAAGGCCTTGATATCGAACGGCTTGTCCAGTCGCGTGTTGGGCACGCGCTCGAGGAAATCGTGCGCCCGCGGGGTGAAGGCGCCACCCGTCATGAACACCATTCGCTCGGCCTGGTCGGGGGCCACCTCGCGCAGCGCGTCGTACAGAGCCGGCGCGTCCATCCCCGGCATCATCACGTCGCACAACAGCAGGTCGAAGCGCTCGCCCGCCGTGATGCGTGCCAGCGCCAGCTTCGCGCTGGTCAGCGCCACTACCTGCCCTTCGTCCGCGAGCAGTCGCTCGAGCGAGAAGCCGACGATGGGCTCGTCGTCGATGATGAGGATCCGCCTCTGTGCCGGGGGAACCGTCGACGGCGATGGCGCCGCGTTCTCGCCAGAGGATGCGCGCGGGGCATGCGCTGCGGCCGGCAGCTCGACGCGAAAGGCGCTCCCCTTCCCGGGCTCGCTCTCGACCGACAGCGTCCCGCCGAGCGACGTCACGATTCCGTGGCAGATCGCCAGCCCGAGGCCGGTTCCGACGCCCACCGGCTTGGTGGTGAAGAACGGCTCGAAGATGCGCCCACGCACCTGCGGCGCGATCCCGACTCCGTTGTCGTGCACCTCGATCACGACGCGCTCGGGCGCCGGCGCATGCACCACCACGCGGATCTCGTTCTCCTCGCCACGCCCGGGCGGCAGGGCCTGGAGCGCGTTGAGGAGCAGGTTCAGGAACACCTGTCCCAGGCGCGCCTCGTTGGCCATCACCTCGGGGACGGACTGGAAATCCTTCACCAGGCGCGCCCCGTGACGGAGCTCGTTGGCCACCATCGCCAGCGTCGCCTCGAGCACCGGCGTGACCTCGAGCAATGCGACGGCGTCGTTCTCGGGGCGGGAGAAGGTCTTGAGGCCCTGGACGATGTCGCCGATCCGCGACGCGCCCTCTCGCGCCTGGGAGAGCGCGAGGCGAAGCTCGTGCGCGCGGCCTCCGGGCACAGCCTGCAGCGCCTCGAGCTCTTCCCCGATGAAGTCGAGGTTGAGAAGAACGTACGCCAGCGGGTTGTTGATCTGGTGGGCAACGCCCGCGGCCAGCGTGCCCAGTGACGTGAGGCGGTCGGTCTGCGCCAGGCGGGCCTGGAGGTCGCGGTGCTGGCGCAGGACGAGCAGACGTTCGATGGTGTCGATGAGGATCTGCGGTTCTGCCGGCTTCTCCAGGTAAGCGTCGACGTCGATGGCGACGGCCTTGGCGGTGACGTCGGCGCTCAGGGCGATGACGGGGATGCTCGACAGCTCCGGGTCTTCCTTCTGCTCCACGCGGAACTGCCAGCCGTCCATCACCGGCATCATGAGATCGAGCAAGATGAGGTCGGGCTTGCCCTGCTCGCGCAGGAGGTCGAGCGCCTCGCGCCCGTTCGCGCAGGCGGTGACGCGAAAGCCCTCGCGGGACAGGGTCAACACCAGCGCCTCGCGGATGTCGTCGTCGTCCTCGACCACGAGGAGCGAACGACCCGCCACAGGCTTGTCCAGTCCGGGCGCGGCCGTCACCTCGGTATTGTGCCGCACGAGCAGCCTCGAGGTACGAGGAAAGGCTCTTCAGTCGATCCATCCGCGGAGACGCGCGCTCTCCTCGAGCACCTCGACCCACGCCAGCCCCTCTTCTTCTCGTGGCCGTGGCCGCGGTCGTTGCCCTCGCCACGGCTGCGGTTGCTTCGCGCCGACCCACCACGCCACGAGATCGCGCCGCGTCCCCACGCCGGAGCCGGTGCGTCTCCACCACGCGACGTCCTCCACGCGCGCGAGGAGCCGCGCGCCGTCGAGCGCGTCCCTCGCCACGGAGGACGGTTCGACCAGCCGCGACGGCTCGAGAGCCGACGTCACCTGCGCGGACGGGCGCGCTGCCGCAGGCGAGCCCAGCGGTACAAGGCGCGTGCGCTCGTCCGGCGCCCAGGTGTCGACCAGCGCGAGCACGCCGACGCGTGGCGTGCCGAGCTCGGCAGCGAGCTCCGCGACGAGCCTGGGCAGCGCGCGCTCCGCCTTCGGCTCCGGCGCGAGCAGCGAGCCCGTGCGAGCGGGAGCGCGCGCGAGCTCCGGGGCGCGCAACGTCGCCGTGAGGACGGGCGCTGCGAGCGCTTGGTGCTCGAGCCGCGAGCGGACGACGGCGAGCAGATCCGCCGCGCGCGCGATCGGCGCGGGCAACGTCGCCTCGAGCGTCGACACGTGCGGCGCTCCTTCGCAGAGCGCGCGATCGAGCCCGAGCACCAGCTCGAGGCGCGCGGCCGCCATCGCGCGCCCCTCGAGGCGTACGGCGAGGCGGTCGCACAGCGTCTTGAGCACGAAGGCGAGCGCCTCGATCGAGTGCGCGCCCCACTCGAGCTCGACGCGCTCCTCGGGCACCTCGGGCGGACGCCATGCGTCGAGCGGGGCGCGGTCCTCGCCGTCGAGGAGCTGCATCACGTCGTGCGCGCGCGGGCCGAGACGCGTGCCGAGCGAGCGCCGCGGGAGCTTCTGCAGGTCGCCGCAGCGCGGGAGCCCCAGGTCGACCAGCCACCGGATCGCGTCGTCGTCGAGCGCGAGCGCCGCGATGGGCAGCACGCGCATCGCGGCCGCCCCCTGCCCCGGCGCCACCACGAGCGGCCCCGGCTTCCGCGCGGAGGCGAAGCGCGCGACCGCCGCCGCGATGCGCGGCCCGTCCGCCACCGCCACGCGGCACGCGTGCCCCAGCGAGCGCACGCGCGCGTCGAGCGCCCGGGCCAGCTCGGGCTCGCCGCCGTGCAGGTGCTCGCAGCCGCCGACGTCGACCCAGACCACGTCCTCCACGACGTCGAACGCCGTCGCTGGCCCGAACGCGAGCGCCACCTCTGCCACGCGCGCCAGCGCCCCCCGGACCGCACCCTCCGCCACGACGCGCACGCGCAGCTCTGCGCACTTCGCCCGCGCCGCCGCCACCGTCTGCCCCGCCCGCACCCCCAGCGCCCGCGCCTCGCGCGACACCACGTCGAGCCGCGTGTTGCCCATCACGTCCCGCTCCGTCTTCACCGCGCCTCCGGGGCGACCCACGACGACAGCAAGAGGAGAAGGCCGCCAAGGCGCCGAGCCGCCAGGTTGATTTGCATCGACCAGCTCGACGCGGATCTCCGGCAGGGCGATGCAGGCGATGCGGCGCATGGCTCAACCCGCGGCGCGCAGGACGGGGCGGAACGGGAGGGTCTTCGCGACGCCGACGCGGCCGCGCCGGTCCTTCGCCACGCGCACCGAGAGCGTCGTCGCGTCGGGGCGCGACAGCTCGAGCCGCAGCGCGACCGGCCACGGGGTGGCGCGCGGGCGTGTCGCGTCGGTGAGCAGGAGCACCGTCGCGCCGCTCGGCTCCGCGGCGAGGGCCAGCTTGCGCACCAGCACCTCCGGCGACCATCCCCTCTTGCCCGCCCCCGGCGCCGTCTCTTTCCCCGCCCCGGCTCCCGGCACCGCGTCGACGTCCACCACCACGACCTCGAACGCCCCCGCGGCCACGACCTTGAGCGCGATGCGCCCGAGCCAGGACCGCGGCGCGCGCACCACCAGCATCCGCCCGAGCTCGACGCCCGCCGCGACCACCCCTGGCGCGTGCAGCGTGCCCTCCGGATCGATCCAGGCGCACCACGCGCTCTGCGCGCGCGCCTGCCCCCCGCGCACCGCCGCCAGCGCGACGCTGGTCGAGCCCCCCAGCGCGTGCGGCGCCGCGAGCTCCACCACGCCGCGCGGCAGCCCCCCGTCGGGCAGCATCGCGTCGAGCTCCGGCCAGCCCAGCGGCAGCGCGCGCGGGCCCTCTTCCTCGCGCTCGCGCGCGAGCCGCACCCTGGAGCCGAGCCGCGCGAGAAGAGCTTCGACGTCCTGCGCTGCTGACATGCTGCACCTCGGGACTGAACAAGATAGCAGCTACGGGAGAACGACCGCAAGGAGTGCTAGAAGGACTCTCGTGCGTGGTGAACAGCTTCTGCGAGACGACGCTCAGCTCGAACGATTGCGCGCACTTATCCGCGAAATGGGCGGCGGGGGCGGCGGCGTCCTGGTCTGCTACTCGGGAGGCGTCGACAGCGCCTTCGTCCTCGCCGTCGCCCACGAGGTGCTCGGCGACCGGGCCGTCGGGATGACGGCCGTGTCCCCCAGCCTCGCGCCCTACGAGAAGGAGGCGGCCGTCGCCGTCGCGAAGCAGATCGGCGCCCGCCACGAGCTCGTCGAGTCGCACGAGATCGAGCGGCCCGGGTACGTGGCCAACGCCACCGACCGCTGCTTTCACTGCAAGAGCGAGCTCTACGACATCGCCGAGCAGAAGAAGCAGGCCTGGGGCCTCGCCCACGTCCTCAACGGCACCAACGTCGACGACCTCGGCGATCACCGCCCCGGGCTCGACGCCGCGAAGAACGCCAGCGTGCGGAGCGTGCTCGTCGAGTGCGGCTTCCGCAAGGACGACGTGCGCCGCTGCGCGCAGCTCATCGGCCTGACCGTCTGGGACAAGCCGGCGAGCGCGTGCCTGTCGAGCCGCATCCCCTACGGCACCGAGGTCACGCGCGAGCGCCTGGCGCAGATCGGCGGCCTCGAGGCCGAGCTCCGCTCGCTCGGGCTGCGGCAGCTCCGCGTCCGCTGGCACGCCGCGGGCGCCAGCGGGGCGATGGCGCGCATCGAGGTCGCGCGCGACGAGCTCGCGCGGGCCTTCGAGGTCCGCGACGCGATGGTGCAGGCCGGCAAGCGCTTCGGCTTCGCCTTCGTGACGCTCGACCTCCAGGGCTACCGCACCGGCAGCCACAACGAGGTCATCGTCGGCAAGTCGCTGCGCGTCGTCTGAGCGCCGCGCTCGCCGCGCTCGCCGCGCTGGCCGCCGCGTGGCCGCCGCTCAACCGGGGTGCTGCAGGCGCCACGTCGTCGCCACCGTCTGCACGATGGGGATGCGCAGCCCCGGGTTGGGATGCGTGCGCAGGAAGCCGAGCAGCGGGTTCGCCCCCGCGGCGCGGTCGAGCCGCGCGAAGAAGTCGAGCAGCCACAGCCCGCCCTCCTCCGTCCAGCGATAGGCCTGCGACGCACGCGCCCGGCCGGTGTCGAGCGTGTTGATGCAGCCGTTGGTGTCCGCCGCGATCTCGTTCGGCTGGTTGAACAGCGGCACGGCGCCCGACAGCAGGCGCCCCAGGTTGGACACCGCCGGAGGCACGCCCGGCGGCTGCCCGTGCGCGCAGCCGGTGTGCCCCAGGTAATGGTGGGACAGCTCGTGGCCGAAGGTGAAGGCCACGATCTCGTCGAACATCTCGTGCGCGCGCGAGATGCGCCGCGGGTCGCCCCAGTACTGCGCGGGGATGATCCCCGCCGGCAGCATGGCCCGCCCGCCCGCCTGCGACACCAGCGCCGGCGCCACCGCGCCCGTGTACGCCTCGTAGGTCTGCGTCCCGAACAGCTCGTCCGTGGCCTTGGTCTGCGCCATCCCGTCGACCGCCTCGAGCAGCCCCTCGGTGCCGGCCACGAAGGGCGCCCCGCTGTCGTCGCACCCCGCGAAGGCGTTCACGTCGTTCGGGTTGGGATCGATCACGATGGGGATGGTCGCCACCAGCGCCTGGTTCTGCGGCGACAGGTTCCCCTCGAGCTCCTTGACCACCGCCTGCACCTCCGCCTGCCACATCGCCGGCCCCACCAGCGCCCCCAGCAGCGGCCGGTTCGACGGCGCCGGCTGAGGTTGCGGCTGCGGCCCGGGGTACGGCTGCGGCTGCGGTCCGGGCTGCGGGTAAGGCTGCGGCGGATAGGGCTGCGGATAGCCCGGAGGAACCGGCTGCGGCGGATACCCGTACGGCGGCGGCGGATTCTGCGGGTTCTGCGCCTGCACCGGCGGATGCGCGTCGACGCACGCGACCAGGGACACAGCGCCCAGGAGGACAGGCAGCCACGAGGCCGAGCGCCTCATCCCCTAGATCCTCCCCGTCTCTCCGTCTCCCTGTTCATCCCTCACCTCTTACGATGAAGCGTCGACGTTCGCGATCTCTTCCCGCACCGTCCGCAGCGCCTGCGCGAACGAGCGGGCGTCCTGGAAGCGATCGGCCGGGTTCATCTGCATCGCCTTCTCGATGATGGGGCGCCACGCCGGCGGCACCAGCTGCGCCGCCTTCTGCGTCCCCGAGTCGAAGCGGATGGCCTGCGTCTCGCCCGTGCGAATCAGGCCGCTCGGCGACCGCGGCGGCGGCGGCTCGCCCACCAGGCACTCGAAGAGCACCGCGCCCAGCGCGAACAGATCGCTGCGACCGTCGATCTCGCTGTTGCCCGTCTCCTGCTCGGGCGACATGTACCCCGGCGTGCCCAGCGGGCCCCCGGTGTTGGTGATGCGCGTCTCCTCCCACTCCACGCGCGCGATGCCGAAGTCGAGCAGCTTCACCCGCTCGGGGCCGGCCGGGTCCTCGCGATCGACCGCCATGAAGATGTTCGACGGCTTGAGGTCGCGGTGGATGACGCCCGCCGCGTGCACCGCCGCCAGCGCGTCGCACACCTGCATGGCGATGGGCAAGAGCTCGCGCGGCGTCAGCCGGCCCTTGGTGCGCAGCCGCGCCGCCAGCGACTCGCCGTGCAGGTGCTCCATCACCAGGTACGCCGTGCCGTCGGCCAGGTGCCCGTGGTCGATCACCTCGACCACGTTGGGGTGCCACGACAGGCCCAGCGCCTCGGCCTCCCGGCGCAGGCGATCGCTGGCCACCGCCTCGTGCGCCGCCGCCGCGCGCAGCAGCTTGATGGCCACCGGGAAGCCGTCGGAGATGCGCACCGCCTCGTAGATGACGCCCGTCGCCCCCGAGCCCATGCGCCGCAGGATGCGGTACTGCCCCGCCGCCACCGACCCCTCCAGCGCCCCGCCCAGCTCGTGCTCGCGCCCCTCGCGCAGCAGCAGGCTCCGCTCGAGGGCGTGCACGCGGAACGTCTGCGCCTGCGTCTCCGCGCGCCGCAGCCTGTCGCGCGCGCGCATGGCGCCCAGCAGCGCCCCTGCCGTCGCCCCCGCCGCCGCCACGATGGCGCCGAGCTCCGTCGCCCCCAGGTGCGCCAGCAGCGGCACCGCCCCCGCCGCCGCGCCCACCGCCGCCCCCACCGCGCCGCTGGCCGTCGCGTCGGGCACCGACCACTCCACCTCGAACTCCTGCACCAGCCCCGCCGCGCGCGTCTCCCCTTCGCCTCGCACGCGCGCCGTCGCGCGGTCGTACCCGAAGAGCGCCGGCACCGCCGTCAGCTCGGCCAGGCGCGCCAGCCGCAGCAGCCCGTCCTCCTCGAGCTGCGGATCGTGGGCGATGCTGACGCGCCCCTGCCACCACCCGCGCCGCGTGGCCTGCGTCTCCCAGCGCGTCGTGCGCCCGTACTCGCTGTCGGCCGCGTCGAGGCGCGAGAACGCCTCGGCCGGCGTCGTCGTCCCGCGCAGCACGCGCACCCAGATGCCCAGGTTGTCCGGCACCACCAGCTGCGTCCACGCGCGCGGGATGGCCTCGCGCGACGCCAGCTCGGCGAAGGCGACCAGCGCGCGGTGCAGGCTGGGCAGCGGCACCATGCGCGTCTCGTCGTCGAGGTCGTCGCGCACCATGCGGATCCCGCGCAGCCACGTCTCGGCCACGCTCGCGCTCTTCTCCACGGCCAGCGCGCGCAGCAGCGCCTTGAGCAGCGCGGCGCTGGCCTGGCCCGTGGCGTAGCTACGGCGATTCACGCACCGGTCATGCTATCGCACCGGCAGGCCATGGATCGCCCGCTCGACGCAGGCCACGTGCAGCGCGTCATCGTCGCGCGGGTTGGGGGGCGCGAGGTGGCGCTGCTCCAGGTGCGCGTGCCGGGCGAGACGGTGCACGTGGCGCTGGTGGCGGGCGCGGGCGTCGGCGTCGTCGGCAAGGACGGGCGGGCCCGCCTGCGCGCGGCGATGCCGGAGGCCACGGCGCCGGGGGCGGCGCGGGCGCAGGCCATCGTCGAGGCGGTGCGCGCCGGCCTGGCGGGGGCGACGCGCGAGGCGCTGGAGCAGGCCGGGGCGCGGATGGTCGAGCAGCTGGCGCGCGACGTGGTGGGCGGGCGGCGCGAGGCGCTGCGGCGCGCGCTCGCCAGGGCGGTGGCGCGCGTCGAGCGGCGCGCCGAGGCGGTGCGCGGCGACGTGGCGCGGGCCGAGAGCGCGGACGCGACGGCGCAGCGGGCGCGGCTCTTCGTGGCGGAGGCGGCGCGCGCGAAGCGCGGGGCGACCAGGCTCGTGACCGTCGACTGGTCGAGCGGCGAGGCGCGCGAGGTGGAGCTGCCGCTCGATCCGGCGCGCGGCGCGCAGGAGCAGCTCGACGCGCTCTTCCGGCGGGCGCGGCGCCTCAAGGACGGCGGGCGCATCGCGCGGGCGCGCCTGGCCGACGCGGAGACGATGCGCGCCGAGCTCGCTTCAGTGCTGGGCGTGCTGGTCGCGCTCGGCGACGAGGCGGCCGATCTCGACGCGCTCGAGCGCCGCGCCCGCGCCGCCGCCCCGCGCGACTTCAAGCTGGCGGCGGGCGGACCGGCGGCGGCGTCGGCCCGCGCACGCGCGGACGCTCCGAGGGCGCCGTACCGCACGTTCCTGGGCGCGTCGGGCGCGCGCATCCTGGTGGGCAAGGGCGCCGAGAAGAACGACGCCGTCACCTTCCACGTGGGCCGCCCGCAGGACCTGTGGCTGCACGCCAAGAACCGCACCGGCGCCCACGTCATCGTCCCGCTCGACCGCGGCGCCTCCTGCCCCGCCGACGTCCTCGTGGAGGCCGCCCACCTCGCCGCCCACTTCTCGGACGCGCGCGACGAGACCGTGGTCGAGGTGCAGTACACCCCGCGCCGCTACCTGCGGAAGCCGAAGGGCAGCGCGCCCGGCCTCGTCGTCGTCGACCGCGAGAAGGTCATCGTCCTGCGCAAGCAAGACGAGCTGCTGCGGAAGCTGCTGGAGAGCGAACCCCTCCCCCCCGGCCCCCCGCCCCGCAAGCAGGGCGGGGGGAGCGTGAAGTGAGCTCTATCCGCGGTGGCTCATGTCCACGTCCCCCACGCCCCGCTTGCGGGGCGGGGGGCCAGGGGGGTGGGGTTTCCGAGGCTCAGAACGTCACCACGCTGCGGATCGACTCGCCGGCGTGCATGAGGTCGAAGGCGTCGTTGATGCGCTCGAGGGGCATCTGGTGGGTGATGAGGCTGTCGACGTCGATCTTCTTCTCCATGTACCAGTCGACGATCTTCGGCACGTCGGTGCGGCCGCGCGCGCCGCCGAAGGCGGTGCCCTTCCACACCCGGCCCGTCACCAGCTGGAACGGGCGCGTGGCGATCTCCTCGCCCGCGCCGGCGACGCCGATGATGACGCTCACGCCCCAGCCCTTGTGGCAGCACTCCAGGGCCTGGCGCATCACCCTGGTGTTGCCGATGCACTCGAAGCTGAAGTCGGCGCCGCCGCCGGTCAGCTCGACCAGGTGCGGCACGAGCTCGCCTCGCACCTCGGTGGGGTTCACGAAGTGCGTCATCCCCAGCTTCTCCGCGAGCGCGCGCCGCCGCGGGTTGAGGTCGACGCCCACGATCTTGTCCGCCCCCGCCAGGCGCGCCCCCTGCACCACGTTGAGGCCGATGCCGCCCAGGCCGAAGACGACGACGTCGTCGCCCGGCGCGACCTTCGCCGTGTGGATGACCGCGCCGATGCCGGTGGTGACGCCGCAGCCGATGTAGCAGACCTTGTCGAACGGCGCGTCCTTGCGGATCTTCGCCACCGCGATCTCGGGCAGCACCGTGTAGCTCGCGAAGGTCGACGTCCCCATGTAGTGCAGGATCTTCTCCTTGCCCTTCGAGAAGCGGCTGGTGCCGTCGGGCATCACGCCGCGCCCCTGCGTGGCGCGGATGGCCTGGCAGAGGTTGGTCTTGCCGCTGGTGCAGTACGAGCACTCGCGGCACTCCGGCGTGTAGAGCGGGATGACGTGGTCGCCCTTGCCCACGCTGCGCACGCCCGGCCCGACGTCGACCACGACGCCCGCGCCCTCGTGCCCGAGGATGGCCGGGAAGAGGCCCTCGGGGTCCTTGCCCGAGAGCGTGAACTCGTCGGTGTGGCAGACGCCGGTGGCCTTGATCTCGACCAGCACCTCGCCCTGCTTCGGGCCCTCGAGGTCGATGGTCTCGATGGTGAGCGGCTTTCCTGCCTGGTGCGCGACGGCGGCTCGGATCTGCATGGCGCGAGGGTAGACCAGTCGCGACGCGCCCGCCGCGCGTGGCGCACCCTGACACCGGGGACCGGCCCGGAGCCCGCGAAAGGCCGTTTCGGCCGCGTGGCACGCCTTTCGCTCCGGCGACGCGGTCATGCGCTCTTCCTCCTTGCTGGTCGCCGCGGCGGCCGTCCTCCTCGTGGCCTGCGGCGGCAAGACCTTCGGCGAAGGCGTCGGCGATCCCGACGCCGGCAGCGGCAGCAGCAGCGGGGGCGGCAGCAGCGGCGCGGGCAGCGGGGGCTCGGGGGGCAGCGGAGGGAGCAGCGGCGCCGGCAGCGGCAGCTCCGGCGGGAGCAGCAGCGGCGGCGCGAGCAGCGGCAGCAGCGGCGGCACCGGCACGTGCAAGCCCTTGCCCGGCTGCTCGTCGACGACGTTCTGCCCCGCCGGCGACGGCTGCAACACGTGCACGTGCGAGAACGGGCAGTGGGGTTGCACGATGATGGCCTGCGCCACGGACGCCTCGGCCCCGGTGTGCCCGCCCACGCCGCCGCAGGGCGGCAGCGCCTGCGCCTTCGACGGCCTGAAGTGCGACAGCTACCCCGGCTGCGCGCCGCAGTGCACGTGCACGAACAACGTGTGGCAGTGCATCTACCCGCCCTGCCCGCCGCCCATCTGCCCGACGAGCGCGCCGCAGGACGGCACCGCGTGCGGCCCGGTGGGCAACGTGTGCGACTACCCCATCAACCAGATCTGCCAGACCGTCGAGTGCACCTGCTACCCCTCGGGCACGTGGGGCTGCACAGCCACGAACTGCATCGACGCGGGCATGGGGCCGGACTGAATCAGCCCTCGCTGCTCTGCGTCCTCTGCGTCCTCTGCGTCCTCTGCGTCTCTGCGGCTCTCGATTCTCCGGCTCGAATCCCGATGGTGACGGTCCGAGATAGGTAGGACACGCTCCCACCGGGCTCGTTTCGGCCGGGGGGACCGCTTCTTGGGGCGCTCGCGGTGCTTCTTGCCGCGCTCCCGGTGCTTCTTACGGCGCTCCCGGTGCTTCTTGCGGCGCTCCCGGTGCTTCTTACGACGCTCCCGGTGCTTCTTACGACGCTTCCGGTGCTTCTTGCGGGCGAAGAAGGCGCGCGAGCGCCGCGAGATGCGGCCCGGCGGCCGCGACCGCGACCGGGTCCGCGCCCTCTCCCCCCGGATGCGATACGCCTGCGAGGTGGACACCCCGCCCGTCCGCCCCGAGTACGAGGCCCTCGCGCGCGACTTCCGCGCGCTGGCCGCCCAGTTCGATCTCGGCGTC
>DATBQU010000081.1:0-17235 GCA_036560665.1 Polyangiaceae bacterium | reverse complement strand
GAGCTCCAGGCGCAGATCAGCTACCCGCAGTTCCAGAAGGGCTCGCCTCCCTACGACACCGAAGGCCTCTTCGCCCTCGACGCCTCCGGTATGCCGGTGAAGCAGGGCGACCTGACGGCGCCGCTGACCATCACGCTGCCCAAGCAGCCCATGCCGGCGGGGGGCTACCCGCTCGTCGTGTACTTCCACGGCACGGGGGGCATCAGCACCGCCATCGCCGACCGCGGCACCTGGCGCCCGGAGACCGACACCGGCCAGTGCCCGCAGGGGCAGGCGCTCGACACGTGGAACGGCAAGACCGGGTGCAACACGCCCGGGCAGGGGCCCGGCTGGGTGCTGGCGCCCCGCGGCTTCGCCATGGCCGCCAGCGCGCTGCCGGTGAATCCACAGCGCTATCCCGCGGGTCAGTCGAGCAACCTGCCGGAGTACCTCAACATCAACAACGTGGCGGCGACGCGCGACATCTTCCGCCAGGGCGTCATCGAGCAGCGCCTCTTCTTCGACGCGCTGAAGCGGCTGACCATCGCCCCTTCGGTGGTGGCGGCCTGCGCGGGACTGCCGCCGCTTCCGTCCGGCGAGACCGCCTACCACTTCCGCGACGATCCGCTGATGGCGCAGGGGCAGTCGATGGGCGCGATGTACGCCAACATGATCAGCGCCGTCGAGCCGCGCATCAAGGCGACGGTCCCCACCGGCTCGGGGGGCTACTGGAGCTACTTCATCCTGCAGTCGCAGTTCTTCCCCAACGTGAAGGGCGACCTCGGCCTCTTGCTCGGCATCCGCGGGAGCTTCTCGCACCTGCACCCGGCCATGCACGTGACGCAGCTCGCGCTCGAGCCGGTGGACCCCATCGTCTACGTGCCGCGCCTGGGCCACGAGCCGCTGCCGGGCCACCCGGTGCGCCCCGTGTACGAGCCGCACGGGCAAGGCGACTCTTACTTCCCGACGCCGGTGCAGGACGCCATGGCGATGGCCTACGGCAACCGGGAGGCGGGCACCGCGGTGTGGCCCACCATGCAGGACGCCCTGAAGCTCGAGGGCCTCGACGGCCTGCTGCCCTATCCCGTGTCCGGCGACGTGACGTCGTCGTCGGGCGGGGCCCGCTACACGGGCGTCGTCGTGCAGTACGCGGGCGACGGCGTGTACGATCCCCACGCCATCTATTCGCAGCTCGACGCGGTGAAGTACCAGTACGGGTGCTTCTTCCAGACCTTCCTCGCCACGGGCACCGCCACCGTGCCTGCGCCGGCGGACACCACCGTGCCCTGCGCGCAGTAGGTGCACAGCACACAGAAGGGATCACAGAAAGATCGGGAAGATCGGGAAGGATTGGGGGAAGATCCCGGCATGGGCAAGGGCGTCCGGGGCGGTAGGGCCGTCGTGGGAGCCGCCGCAGGGTCGCTCCTGGTGCTCGCGACGGCGGGATCGGCGTGCAACGGCCTGTTCGGCATCCAGGACGGCACCCTCGGCGCCAGCGACGCCGCGACGGGCGACGACGTCACGGTGGGCGGCGAGGGCGGTCCGGACGGAGGGGGCGACTCCGCGCATCCCGACGGCGACGCGGGGAGTAGCGGCGACGTCGCGGTCGAGGCCGGGCCGGACGGGCCTCAGTACAGCGCGCCCGTGGAGACCCCGGTCAGCGTGACCGACGCGGGAGGGCCGTTCCTCGTCCGCACCAGCCCGAGCCTCGCGCTGGGCGGGGCCAACGTCGTCGTCACCTTCGACGACTTCGACAACCCCAACGGCAGCGTGCACCTCGACAGCTGGGCACGCTCGACCAACGGCGGCGTGTCGTTCGCCGATCTGGGGCAGTTCCCGGATCCCTCGGCGGACGGCGGCGTCTCCGACATGGGTTACCCCTGCATCGCGCGCGACGCGAAGAACGGCAACGTCTACATCGCCACCAACGGCGCCGTCACGAGCGCCGGTCAGTACGACAAGCTGGCGTTCCTCGTGTCCACCAACGGGGGGGCCACCTTCGCACCGGCCATCAACGCCGCGGACCCCAGCCTCACCACCAGCGACTACGTGGACGTCTCGTCCATCGTGGTCGACAACGCGGCCGGGACGGGGCAGGGCGTGGTGTACCTCGCTTACGGCGACTACGGCCCCAGCGTCGACGTGAGGCTCTCCACCTACTCGGGCGGCAACTTCACGTACACGACGGCCATCGACCTCGGGGCGGGCAACCTGGCGTCGCTGCCGTTCGCGACAGTGGGCCCCAACCACTACCTCTACGTCGTCTACTACAGCGTCACCGGGACCAACCCGGCCATCGGCGTCGTGCGCTCGCGCAACCAGGGGGCGAGCTTCGATCCGGCGGTGACCATCGCGCCGCTGCACATGCCATTCGTGGCGGGCGACGTGAACGGCAATCTGGGCCTCGAGGGCGTGGGGACCGACGGAGGGCCGACGCCGGTGGGCCTGTACTCGGTGCCGCAGATCGTCGCCAACCCCGTCTCCGGGGCGCTCTACGTGTCGTTCGCGGACTCCACCCAGGGGGCCGACAAGGCCAACATCTACTTCACCCACTCGGAGGACAGCGGCCTCACGTGGGCGGCGCCGGTGAAGGTCAACGACGACACGACCACCAACGACCAATTCCTGCCGGCCATCGCCGTGACCCCGGACGGGACGCGCCTGGCCATCGACTTCTACGACCGGCGCAACGATCCCGCGAACCTCGCGGCCGATCGCTACGCGGCGACCGCCACCATCGCGGGCACCTCCGTCACCTTCGGCCCCAACCTCCGCATCTCGCCGACCAGCTTCCCCCTGCTCATCGCGGCGCAGGGAGGCAGCACCGGCTTCTTCTCGATCCACACCTCGATGGCCGCGGACGCGACGTACTTCTACGACGTGTTCGCCGACGAGAACGTCGCCCAGAAGAACCTCGACGTGAAGCTCGCCCGCTACGGCGTCCTGCACTAGGTCGGTCCACGTCGGCCACGACGTGCGCCGGGGGCGGGCCGGGGCGCCCCCGACACCGTCGGGGACGGGGCCGAGACGTCACCCTCGCAGCGGCGCCCCCATGGCAGCGATGCGCGCCTCGATGGTGGCGAGGGCGCTGGCGGTGGCGAACGACTCGGTCAGCGCGAGCTTGCCGTCCCGCCGGGCCAGGTAGCCCTGGTCGACGAAGCTGCCGTAGGCGTTCTCGAGCAGCGGCCGGCTGATCGCCTCCTTCCGGGCGATCTCCCCCGCCAGGAACATGCGCTCGCCCGCGGGGATGGCGCGCTTGACCACGTCCTTCAGCGCCAGCGGCCCCTTGAGCAGCGCCGTCAGGCCCCGCGCGGCCACGCGGTAGCCCTCCAGGAAGTTCTCGAGCAGGTGGGCGTAGAGCTCGATCTGCTCGCGCCCGTCGTCGCCCTTGGGCAGCAGGGCGCCCGCCCCCTCGCTCGGCCGGCGCACCACCCGGGCCAGCTCGCCGTCGGCCTCCATGGCGGCGATCGCCTCGTCGAAGATCTGCTCGAAGGGCGCGTCGGCGCGGAAGGTGAACTCGTACTTGAACAGGCGCGACAGGGCGAGGACCCGCTCGCGCACGGTGTCCGTCGCCAGCGGCGATCCCGGGGGGGCGAGCAGCGCCGTGGCGATGAGCGCGCGCGGGACGAAGAAGTGCAAGATCACGTTCTTGGCCAGATCGAGCGACATCCTCGCTTCGGGCGGGACCACGTAGATGACGTCGTCGCCCACGCGGTGCGTCTCCAGGTGCTCCGCGCGCGCGAAGAGGTCGACCGCCTCGCGCACCGCCGACACCCGCAGCGGACCGCCCGCGCCGTCGTTCAGCGAGGGGCTGAAGCGGGCCCCGAAGCGGCGGAGCATGCGCGCCAGCCGCTCGCAGGTGGCCACCAGATCGCCGTGGGGCAGCCCCCGCCGGTCGTGCGCGAGGAGCGCCGTGGCGACGAGCGAGCCCGGCGTCACCGCGGTGACGGCGTTGATCTCGTTCATGACCCGGTAGGCGAGGCGCGTGATGACCGCCCGGCGGCGGGGCGGCGTGAGCTTGCCCAGGTCCTCCGGCTTCGACGTGCCGTCGAGATCGCGCAGCACGTCGGCCAGGGCCAGGGGCTTGCCGAACTGCACGCTCAGCCGGCCGTAGCGGCCCACCATGACGTCGATCGACTTCATCAGGCCGCGCACGTCCTCCTTCTGCTTCTCGCCGCCCGAGAGCTCGTGGACGAAGGCCTTCTCCTCGATGAAGCGCTCGTAGCCGATGCTCACCGGGCAGAACCACACCGTCTTGTCCGGCACGCTCAGCGCCGCGTCGACCACGATCGACAGCAGGCCCAGCTTGGGCGGGAGGAGCTTGCCGGTGCGCGAGCGCCCTCCCTCGAGGAAGAACTCGAGCGGCACCCCGTCCTTCACCAGCCGCCGCACGTAGGCGTCGACCACCGCCGCGTAGAGGCGGTCGCCCGCGAAGCTGCGCCGGATGAAGAACGCGCCGGCCCGCCGGAAGATGGGGCCCATGGGGAAAAAGTTGAGGTTGTCGCCGGCGCCGATGAGCGGCAGCTGCAGCTTGTGGCGGTAGAGCACCCACGCCAGGGCGAGGTAGTCCATGTGCGACTTGTGCGAGGGGAGCAGCACCAGCGTCCCCTCCTTGGCGCGGTCGCGCAGGCGGTCGATCCCGGGCTGGTCGACCTCGATGGCGGAGAACATGCGGGAGGTGGCGCGCTCGAAGATGGGGTCGAGCGCGGCGATGGCGTTCATGTCGAGCGAGGCCTCCATCTCGCGCAGCATGCCGTCGGCGCGGACGGTGATGACCTGCCGCTCCTTCTGCCCCTCGCCGGCCATGTCGGCGATGACCTTCTGGAGCTTGGGGCTCCGGATCACCTCGTCGCGCAGGCGGTCGGCCGGCTTCTTGGCGGGGCCGAGGATGGTGCGCCGCTCGCGCTCGAGGCGACGCAGCAGCGTGTAGGTCAGGCGTCGCACCAGCACGTCGTCGCCCGCGCCGTCGGACTCGCGGGCCAGGAACTCGTGCACGTCGACGGGCTCGCCGGCGCGCAGCGTGGCGTGGCGCCAGTTGGCGAGAAACTGCGCGATGGAGCGCATCTGCCCGGGCCACTCGCTGGGGCCGAAGAGCGAGTCGACCACGCTGGCGTCGCGCGTCCCCGGGCTGCGCGACCACACGAAGACCTGGGGCACCAGCAGGATGCGGCGCTCGCTGCGCCGCTGCACGTCGAACAGGGCGCGGATGAGGTGATCGCCCTCGATCTTGCCCCGGCTCCGCCGCTCGAGCAGGTGCGGCGGGCGCTTGAGGAAGAGCGCGGCGCTGGCGCCGGTGGACACCGCGCGCTCCACGTCGGCCACGTCGCCCTCGGGTGTGCGCGGGCGAAGGGCGTTGAGCCAGCCGCGCCCCATCGGTTCGAGGACCCACAGCCCGAGATCGTTGGCGAACCGGATCTGCGGCAGGTGGTGCCGCTTGGTCAGGTAGTCGAGGGCGAGGAAGTCGACGAACGACAGGTTGCGCAGGGCGTACACCACCGTGCCGCGGGCGTCGGCCTCGCGGACCGCGCGCGCCCACGATTCGTCGACCTCGATGCTCTCGAAGAAGCGGCGGTAGATCCACGCCAGCAGCGGGCTGGGATCGTAGGAGACGAGCGGGCGATCGGGATCGGGCATCGCCGGCACCCCGGCAGGCGGCTCAGTGGCCCGCGAAGACCCGCTGGGCGATCGACACGAACTTCTTCTCGGTGTCGGGCGTGAGTGCCGTCGCCTGGTAGGGCCAGGCGAAGTTGAAGGCCTGCACCTGCTGGCAGGACAGCGACACCAGGATGTCGGCCGGCTGCGGGTTGTTGGGCTGGGCGATGGAGAAGCCGAGCTCGGCGTACATGCAGTTCGACGTGGCGGCCTGGAAGTTCGAGGCGTGGCCGAAGGCGTCGATGACGTCGCCCTTGATGGTGGGGTCGTTGACCGGCTGCCACTCGAGGATGCGGAAGTTGTGGAAGCGCGGCGCGTCGGCGGCGGTGGGGGCGGGGGGGGCGGTGCCGGGGATGAGCCCCGGGGGCAGCAGCCCCGGCGGCAGGAGCGAGGCCCCGGCGGTGATCCACTGCTGGATCTGCGGCGGGAGGGCCATGGCGCCGGCGGCGGGAGCGGTGGTGGGGGCGGGCGGCGGCTCGAAGTTCTGCAGGCGGTAGACCGTCATCTGCGAGTCCTTCATCCCGTTGAACGGGGCCGACAGCGAGCTGCAGCCGGTGGCGACCGTCACGGCGACGGCGGCGAATGCGAGCTGAGCGATGGGCAGGACGGGAAAGTGACGGGTCGACATGGCAGAGAGCCTCCGGGCGATGGGGCGCCACTATATCCGAGAACGCGAGCGCATTGTTCCAGCGGCGCGGCCTGCTACGAAATAGGGGAAGGGACGCCCATCACCGATGCGCCCGCTCCATGCGCCGTACCGTGCCCCCGGCCTCGCGTCGTCCGCGCTGCCGGCGCGCTTCGCCGCGGAGCTCGTGGGCGAGCTCGAGCCCGGGGAGCGCGTGGTGTGGTCGGCGATGCCCCGCCGCGGGGCGCTCGCGCGGCGGGCGATGCTGGAGCTCCTGATGCCGCTGGCGTTCAACGGCTTCGTGCTGGGGCTGGTGGCCGTGTGCTCGATGCAGGGGGGCTCGCTCGCGCTGGGGGCGGTGCCGCTGCTCGCGCTCGGCCTGCCCCTCTTCCGGGCGCCGCTCGGAGCGTGGCAGGCCATGCAGACCACGTTCTACGCGGTGACCGACCGCCGTGCGCTGGTCTTCGACGCGGACGCCATCGTGAGCGTCGACCGCGGCGACATCGTCGGGGTGCGCGTCCGCGACCGTGGCGCGACGGGCGACATCACGCTCGTCGTGCGTCGGCCTGCCCGGGGAGGCGCGACGCTCATCGGCGTGCCCCGTCCGGCCACGGTGGCGGCGCTGCTCCGGGCCGCGTGACCGCTAGCCGCGGTACACCTCGTCCTGCTCGATGCGGCTGAGCACCCAGTCGAACTCCCCCGTGGTGACCTTGGCGCGGCAATAGCTGCAGTCGCCGGCCATGCCCACGCGGAGCGGCGCGCCGCAGTTGGGGCACTCCGGCCCGGTGCGGGTGGGACCGGCGCGCGTCGCGCTGCGAAGGAAGGTCCAGTACTCGGTGTAGGGCCGCTCGCGGCTCTTGCTGCCGCGCACGAGGTGGCCGTCGCCATCGCGCACCACGTAGTCCAGCCCCGTGGCGTGCAGGCGCACGGTAACCGCGTCGAACCAGCGATCGCTCGCGACGCGCACCAGCTCGAGCTGGAGGATGCGCGCGCGCTCGGTCACGTTGCGCAGGCCCTGGGCGCGGTACGCCTCGACCCAGTAGCGCTGGGCGTCGAAGAGGGCGTCGGTGAAGTACGGGCGCATGCGCAGCAGGTCGCGCTGCGACCAGGCCTCCTGGAACTCGCGGAAGACGAGGGCGACGCGCCCCTGCAGGGCCTGCCACGACACGCCGGGGTCCTTGCGCGTGAGCGCCCCGAAGCGGCCCGCCATCTCGGGGTCGAAGACGGTCGGCAGGTCCGTGCCGCGCTCGGGCACCTCGGTGGTGAGCATCGGGCCGCGCTCGTCGGTCTGCACCACGGTCGCGGCGCGGACGACCCAGTCGAAGTCGCCGCTGGAGACGGCGCGGCGACAGTGGGTGCACGTGCCCGCCACCACCGCGTCGAGCGGAGCGCCGCAGCCGGGGCAGGCGAGCACCCGCGCCCTCGCCGGGGGCCTGGAGCGCGCGTCACGCCGCCGGACCAGCGTCCAGCGCTCCATCACGTAGAACGTCCGTTCCTTCTCGCCGGGAGCGACCACGGTGCCGACGTTGCCCTCGATCTCGACGTCGACCTCGACGTGCGTCCCCGCGCCGTCGAGGCCGCGGACGCCGAGGAAGCGGATGGCGCCCACCAGCACGGTGTGCACCTCGCTGACGTGCATGCGGCGCAGCGTCGCCAGCACGTCCGGCGACAGGTACGCCGAGAGTCGCTCCGGTCGACCCGCCAGCGCGTAGCGGGCGTGCGCGTAGAGGGCGTAGAGGAAGTCCTCGAAGAGGACGACCGAGAAGTCGGGATCGAAGCGGCGCAGCTCCTCCAGCCGGCGTCGCGACGGCACGTTGGCGGGGGAGGGGACGAACGCGGGGGGAGCGCGCGCGGGGCGCGCCGCACCGCTGCTCCATCCGTTCATGCGTCCGCGCGTCCTGCGGCTGACGGCGACGACCACCACGATGCCGGCGACGAGCAGGAGCTTGAGGGGCCAGGGAAGATCCGAGGCGATGAACCAGACGATGAGGCCGAGGGCGTCGCCCCCTCCGCCGTCGGAGGAGCCTCCTCCGCCCCCGCCTCCGCCTCCACCACCCCCGCCGCCTCCCCCGAACGACTCGCCGCCTCCCGGACGCGCATGACCGTCGAGCGTCACGAGGAGCAGCGCCAGAGCCGCGGCCACCGCCACGAGCCTGACGACGCGCCCGAGGATCGCGCGTGTCACGACACCACCGGGGCGTCGGGTAGCTCGTTCACGTCGTCGGCCGCGCGGGGAAGAGACGGAGCGAGCGCGGGACCGAGGGTGCGAAGCGCATCGAGGAAGGCGTCGAGACGAGGGTGGGCGACGGCTGCCGCCAGCGCGCGGGTGGGTCCGTCGAGCGCGCCCGCGTCCACCCCGACGTCTGCGACCACGTCGACGCGCCGCTCGAAGGTCGAGACGTACACGAGGACGCCGGTGCGACCACGCGTCCGCGAGATCCCCTGGTCGACGAAGGCAGCGCGCGCCGAGGCGCGGACGACCGCGTCGACGCGTCGGCGAGGCAGGAGCGCGCGCTTCAAGGGGCCGAGGTACGCGCAGAGCACCGCCCCGGCGACGAACGCCAGCGCCACGTCGAGAGGCATGACGGCGACGGGGATCGGCCTGGGGTGGAAGAGCACGAGCAGGAGCACGGCGAAGGCCACCACCGCTCCGGCGGCGAGGTCGACCTCCCGCCACGCCCCGGAGGTGCGATGCACCACGACCACGACCTCCGCCGCGGTTCGCGACTCGACGTCCTGGACCGCCTCGGTGACGCCCTTCTTCGCCGCTTCCGTGAAGAAGGCCGCCTCGCTCACGCGCGGCATCGTATCGCGCTATAGACTCGGTGGCGTCATGCTCAAGATCAAGAAGCTCGACCACGTCGCCGTTTGCGTCGCCGACGTCGACGAGGCGGCCGCGCGCTGGCGCTCGGTCTTCGGCCTTCAGCCCGCCGGGCGCGAGCTCGTCGCGTCGCAGAAGACCGAGGCCATGCTGCTCCCCCTGGGCGAGACGGGCACCCAGATCGAGCTCATCGCGCCGCGCGGCAACGAGGGACTGACGCGCTTCCTCGAGAGGCGCGGTCCCGGGCTGCACCACGTGGCCATCGAGGTCGAGGGGATCGAGGCCGCCATCGCGCTGCTCAAGGGGCTGGGCGTGCCTATGATCGACGAGGCGCCGCGCAAGGGGGCGCGCGGTCACAAGGTGGCGTTCGTCCACCCCAAGGCCACGGGGGGCGTGCTGGTCGAGCTGGTGGAGCCCGAGCCGCCGCCGGCCGGGGAGCCGCGCTCGTGATCTTCCGCCAGCTCTTCGACCGGGAGTCCTGCACGTACACGTACCTGCTCGGTGACCGCGCCGCGGGTCAGGCGGCGCTGGTCGATACGGTGCGCGAGCACGTGGGGCGCGACCTGCAGCTGCTCGCCGAGCTCGGCCTCGCGCTCGTGGCGGTGGTCGAGACCCACGTGCACGCCGACCACGTGACGGGGGCAGGCGAGCTGCGGAAGCGCACTGGTGCGACGTGCTACGTGTCGCGCCTCGGCGGCGCGCCGTGCGCCGACGTGCCGCTGGCGCCCGGCGACGTGGTGCGGGTGGGCGCCATCGCGCTGCACGTCCGCGCCACTCCGGGCCACACCGCGGGGTGCGTGAGCTATCTCGTCTCCGAGGGCGGGGCGGCGCCCGATCGGGTGCTGACCGGCGACGCGCTGCTGATCCGCGGCTGCGGCCGCACCGATTTCCAGGAAGGGGACGCAGGGAAGCTGTGGGACAGCGTCCACACCCAGCTCTTCTCGCTCCCCGACGAGACGCTGGTCTACCCCGCGCACGATTACCGGGGGATGACCGTGTCGACCATCGGCGAGGAGAAGCGCTCCAACCCGCGCCTGGGTGGGGCAGGCGCGGCGGGTGAGAAGGTGTCCCGGGAGGGGTTCGTCGCCCTCATGGCGGCGCTCGACCTGCCGCCCCCCGCGAAGATCGCCGAAGCGGTGCCCGCGAACCGCGCCTGTGGCGATCCGCTGAAGTTGTAGCCTGTTGCGGCAAGGCTCAGTTATCCTGCGCTGGTGCTTGCTGGCACAGGAGGCCTGGTCTTGAACGAGCGACCGATGCGACTGGGGAGCAAGATCGTCGCGGGCGTCATCGCGGGCGCGCTCGCGCTGGCGCAGACGCCGAGCGCGTGGGCGCAAGGGCAGCCGGGCAAGCCCGGGCAGACCGCGCCGGCGAAACCGCCGGGGGCCGCCGCCGCTCCGGGGAAGGCCGACCTCGCCGCCGCCAAGAAGCACTACGGCGACGGGGACAAGAAGTTCAAGGCCGGGGACTATGCGGGCGCGGAGGCCGAGTTCAAGGCCGCGAACGACATCAAGGCCACCCCGCAGACCGAGCGCTACATCGGCATGTGCGAGGACGCGCTCGGGCACTTCCAGTCCGCGGCCGAGTGGTACGACAGGTTCCTCGCCCACGTGCCGGACAAGATGGCAGCTCAGGGCGACGAGATCCGGAAGCGCGACGCCGAGATCAAGGCGCTGCCGGGCAAGGTGCACGTCGACTCGAACCCACCCGGCGCGGCGGTGACGGTGGACGACAAGCCGCAGAGCGCGCCGACGCCGATGGACGTCGATCTGCCTCCGGGACAGCACGTCATCAAGCTGACCGAGCAGGGGCGCCTGCCGACCACGAAGACGATCGACGTCGCCTTCGCCTCCACCCAGGCCGTGACGGCGGATCTCGATCCGGAGCCGCCGCCCCCGCCGCCTCCTGCGCCCGTGGCGGAGGTGCCGCCGCCCCCTCCTCCCGCTCCTCCGCCTCCCCCGCCGGAGCCGCGCAGCAAGGTGCCGGCGTACGTGACGGGAGGGCTCGCCATCGCCGCGGCCGGCGTGGGCACGGTGTTCGGCATCATGGCCCTGAGCGACAAGAGCGACTTCGACAAGCACCCGACGACGTCGACCGCCGACGACGGCGACACGCACGCGCTCATCGCAGACATGGCGTTCGGCGTGGCGCTCACCTTCGGCGTCACCAGCGCGGTGCTCTTCCTGACCAAGGACGAGCCGCCGGCTGCCGCCTCGGCGCGGCCCGACCCGAAGGCTATGGCCAGGGCCGACGCCGCCAGGAGCCGCGTCACCATCACGCCGACGCCGATGGTCGGCCCGCACTCCGGGGGCGCCGGCGTTCTGCTCCGCTTCTGACCACCAGGGGACTCGATAGGCTTTCACGAGAAGGACCGCGATGAAATCGATGCGCTCGATGAAGTGGGGCTTGGTGGCCGCAGCTGCGGCGTGCGCGACCGTGGCCGTCATGCCGGGCTGCGAGCTGCTCGTCGACTTCGACCGCAGCAAGATCCCGCAAGAAGGCGGGCTGACCGACGTGACGACGTCCGACTCGCCCGCGGGCGACTCTTCGCCCGGGAACGACGTCACCGTCGACTCGCCGGGGGATACGTCGGCGGCCGACGCGCCCGGGGACACGTCGTCCACGGAGGGCGGACCGGACGCGCCGAACGACGTGCATGAGACCAGCACCGGGGACGCGAACGAGGCGGGACCGGAGGCGGCGGTCGAGGCAGAGGCGGGCGCTCCGCAGTTCACCGTCGGACCGGCAGCGGAGGCCTACGGCACCGTCGCCATCGGAACGACGACGGCCGACGTGACCTACACCATCACCAACACCGGCACGGCGAGCGGTACGCCGACCGTCGCGGTCGCGGGCACCAACTCCGGCGATTTCCTCGTCGGCACCAACGGCTGCACCTCGGCGGTCGCTCCGAACGGCACCTGCACGGTCACCGTGCACTTCAAGCCGACGGCTTCCGGCGCACGCGCGGCGACCCTGGGCGCCACGCCTCCGGCTGGTTCGGCGGCCGCACTGACCGGTACCGGCGCGACCGCCGGCCTGCTGACGATCAGCCCGGTCACGAAGGACTACGGCACGGTGACGCACGGGTCGTCGAGCACGGACTTCTCGTTCACGGTGACCAACGGTGACGCGGTGAACGCCGTCACGCTCACCGGCCCGGTCCTCGACGGGCAGGACGCGGCCCAGTTTGCGTACGACGGCGACGCCGGCACCGGCCAGTGCGGGACGACGCTCGCCGCGTCCGGGGCGTGCGTGCTCAACGTCCACTTCGCGCCTGCGGCCGCCGGGACGGACTACGCATCGCTGTCCATCAGCGGCGGGGCGAGCAACAACGCCAGCGCCTCGCTCACGGGCACGGCCAACTAGCGCGGAGACTTCGCTACGTGGAGGGCGCGGCGGCCGCGATGGCGGCCGCGACCTTCTCGACGTCCGGCTCCATCACCACCGGCTCGTTGGCGCGGCGGGCGTCGATGCCGGGGAGCCTCCGCTCGTGGTACGCGAGCTTGAACTCGGTGAACTTCAGCCCGTTGGCGGTGGACACCACCACCACGCGGTGCTCGGGCTGGACCAGCCCCTGCGCCCGCAGCTTGAAGAGGCAGGCCAGGGCGACACCGGTGTGCGGGCAGGTGTAGAGACCCGTGCGGTCGGCGCGGGCGCACGCGTCGGCCAGCTCCTCCTCGGTGGCCTGCTCGACCACGCCGTTCATCGCCTTCAGCGCGGCCATGGCGCGTGGCGCGCTCACGGGGTTGCCGATCTGGATGGCGCTGGCCAGCGTCGGCTCGGCGTGGATGGGCTCGACCACCTCCTTGTGCGCCTGAAAGGCCCGGTACATCGGGTTGGCGCGCGCTGCCTGGGCGATGCAGAGGCGCGGCAGCCGGGCCACCAGTCCGAGGTCGAGCATCATCTTGAAGCCGGCGTAGAGGGCCGCCGCGTTGCCCAGGTTGCCGCTGGGCAGGATGATCCAGTCCGGCGACTCCCAGTCGAACTGCTGACAGATCTCCATGGACACCGTCTTCTGCCCCTCGATGCGCAGCGGGTTCATCGAGTTGGCGAGGTAGACCAGGCCGCGGCGGGCGAGCTCCTTCACCACGGCCATGCAGCCGTCGAAGTCGGTCTCGAGCGCGAGCACGCGGGCGCCGTGGGCCAGGGGCTGGACCAGCTGGGCGGAGGAGACCATGCCGCGCGGCAGCAGGACCGCTACCGGCAAGCCCGCGGCCGCCCCGTACGCCGCCAGCGACGCGCTGGTGTCCCCCGTGCTGGCGCAGCACAGCACCCGGGCACCCAGGCTGCCCTCCTTGATGGCCTTGCGCACGACGCTCACGAGGACCGTCATCCCCAGGTCCTTGAAGCTGCCGGTGTGCGAGTTGCCGCAGAGCTTCACCCAGAGATCGTTGACGCCGATCTCGCGGCCCAGGCGATCCGCCCAGAAGACGTTGGTGCCGCCCTCGCCCGTGGACACGATGCAATCGTCCGGGACCTCGGGGGCGATCCACTCGCGCTTCCCCCACACGCCGGAGCCGTAGGGCCACTGCGTGCGCATCCAGCGGTCGTCGAAGAGCTTCATCCAGGCGGCGGCGCTCCGGTCGCGCAAGGCCTGGACGTCGTGCGCGACCTCGAGCAGGCCGTCGCACCGGGGGCAGCGGTAGATCGGCTGCGTCAGCGGGTACTCCCCGGCGCAACCGGCGAAGCAGCGAAAGACGGCGCGGTATCGAGCCATGGGCTCGGAGGTTAGCTCCCGCAGGCGAGGACGGAGTAGCTCCCTCCGGCCTGGACCGTCACGACCTCGGGACGGCAGCGCCACCCGGCCTTGGTACAGTCGGAGTTGGCGAAGCAGACGTCGGTGCACTGCTTGGCCGTCGGGTCGCAGAACTGGCTCTGGCAATCGGAGTCCTGCGTGCAGGTCGCGCCCTCGGCGGCGTTCCCTGCCTGCGGGAAGCACGCGGCGACGATGCCGTTGTTGCCGGTCACGACGATATAGGCGCACGACACGCTCGCGCTGCCGCAGTCGGCCGTGTTCCGGCAGGCGTTACGGCAGTTGCCGTTGAAGTTGCTGTCGCAAAGCTCGCTCTTGCAGTCGCTGGGGACGTTGCAGGTGCTCCCGTTCGCGCCGCTGCCAGCCGACCCGCAGCTGGCCACGTAGCTCTTGTCGAAGGACGTCGCGCCCGGGAAGTTGCCGAAGCGGCACGACGTCCCGGGCGCGCAGCTCGCCGTGGCGTTGGTCGAGCAGCAGGGGTCGGCGCACTTGCTGCCGGCGCACAGGCCGGAGCGGCACTCGGCGTTCGCGGCGCAGCTCGTTCCTCCGACCTTGGCGCCGAAGTCGACGGCGCGACCGACCCACAGCGGGTTGACGCAGTAGTTGCCGCCCGCCGCCGTCGCGAAGCACACGGTGGTGGCGTCGCAATCCGACGACGTGCAGCACGGCTGCGTGCAGAATCCGGCGCTACCCGCGGCGGACCACAGCCCCGGCGTCACGCTGAGCTGATCGGCGCAGATGCCGCTGTCGCAGTCGCCGCCGCCGCTGCACTTGCAGCCGAGCGTGCGGCAGGGGCCGATGGTCTCGGTCGTGCCGGTGTCGACCGGGGTGGTGTCCTGAGTCACCGCGCCGTCGCCGTCGCTCCCGCTCGACGTGTCGCCCGGCGGCGGTCCGTCGTCACTCGTCGCGTCGATCACGGTGCAGGTCAAGGAGTACGGGTCGCACTGCATCCCGTCCTTGCACCCGGTGACCGGGCAGGTGGCTCCTGCCGCGATGCACTGATGCGTGCTCGGCACGCAGACCGCGTTGGCCGGACACGTGTCGGCGCCCGGATCGCAGGCGTACGCGGGGATGGTGTCGCCGATGGCGAGCTCGCACCCGCCGCCCCCCGCGAGCAGCGCGACGAGCATGGCCGCCAGCGCCGCCATCGCGGCGAAGCGAGCAGCGTCGAACGTCCGGGAGCGAGCCATCAGAAGGATCCTTGCACGAACAGCGCGCCGCCGCCCGTGAGCGGCCCCGCGGAGACGGTCGTCGAGCCGGTGGTCGGCGCCGGCGCGACCTTGGGCCGCGCCAGGTAAAGATACGCCGCCGCGGCCGCGGCGACGAGGGAGACCCCGAAGCCGATGTCGGCGAAGACCGCCTCTCGATGGGCGTTGTCCTGGCGGTTCACGAGGTCGGCGTACGTCCCGTCCCGCCCCGTCACAAAAGGACTGCGTGGCTGATCCTGCTTGGCCTTCACGGCCATGACGGTGCCGAAGACCACCCCGGCCACCGTCACGCTCACGGCGCCGATGGTGTAGCCGTCGATCCGGCCGTTCGGCTGCTTCTCCGGGGGTGGCGGGGGTGGGGCGACGGTGGCGGCGGCGTCGCTCTGGGCGGCGAGCTGCGCGGCGCGCTTGTCGTCCAGCTCCTTCTTGGCGCCCTCGAGTCGTCGCGTGTAGGCGTCCGCCCGCTCGCGCTCCGCCGGGGTCAGGTTCATCGTCGTGTAGAGGCGGAACCACTTGAGCGCGTCGTCGATGTCCGCGAGCTTCTCGTGGACGACGCCGAGGTTGAAGACGAGATCCTTCGCGTTCGGATCGAGGGCGTGCGCCGCCTCGAGCTCGCCGATGGCCTCGCGGTAGGCTCCCTGTCCGTAGTAGCCGCGAGCCTTCTCGAAGTGCTTGCGCGCCGCGGCGACATTGGCGGGGCTGGTCTCCTCCGCGCGGGCGGGATGCGGCGCCGCCGCGGTCGTGGCCACGCCCGCGATGCACGCGACGAGCGCCCACGCGCACAGCCGCCTCCGAGACCGCATCGCCGTGCAGCATACTCCAGGTTGCGGTCACCCTGGGGCCGGGCGTCGCCCGCTGTAAGGTTCCACCGGCCCGCGCGTTTCCCTCGCACGGAGGCGATGCGATGCGCGGAGCGGTGGGGATCACGTGTGCGATGTTCGTCGTCCTCGCGCCGGTGGCGGCGCAGGCGCAGGATCAGGCCGTGGTGGGGGTGGGGTACGCCGAGCCGCCGCCACCGAGGTACTCGGAGCCGCCACCCATCGCCACCGATGGCGCTGCTGGCCCTGCCGAGGAGCCCTACCGCTCGCCCGTCCGGCTGCAGCTCGGGCCCGTGGGAGCCAGCACCGGTCGCGGCCTGGGGCTCGGGCTGGGAGTCGCGGCAGACTTCGGGCGGGGCTCGGTCGGCCTCCGCCTGTCAGCGGCCTGGCTGCGAGGGGAGCCCGCCGGATCGGATCCGTCTCCCATCGCGGACGGGCTGGCCCAGTACGGTGGCGAGCTCACCCTCGACCTTCGCAAGCGCGGCCCACTCCATCCCGTGCTCGGCTTCGGCTTCGGCCTGGCGCACGTCGCGCGCAGCGGCTCCTCCGGCAACATCGGCGTCGGCACAGCGCGCATCGGTCTCGAGTACGCGCTGTCGCTCGAGGATGCCGACGTTCGTGTCGGCTGCGGGCTCACGGGCGTGCTGCCGGGGCCGGCCGATCAGGACGTCCAGGACGTGAAGGGCTGGGCGCTCGCGGGGGTGAGCATCGGGATCGGGTTCTGAGGCAGGCCTTTTCACGCGACCTTTTGTCACGGCGCGAGGCGGACTGACGCGGTTCCCCCGCCCCCCGGCGATGGGGAAGACGTGCGGACGTGATGCGCGCCGCTCCGCGTATCGCGGCTCGGCGCTTGCACATCGCGGCGGGGGCCGAGGATCGATTGGCCGCCCCCACGCCACTCCCGCGCTCCCGCGCTTCGTCGCGTGCTTCGTCCGCGACCCTGGAGTCGCCCTCCACGCCCCGGAGCGACGCGCGCGCCGTCGGTCCGACCTCCAGCGACTCACTGCGTGTGGGGGACGTGCTCGGCGGCGCTTACGAGATCCGCGGGAAGATCGGCGAGGGCGGGATGGGCCAGGTGTACGACGCGATCGACCGGCTGCTCGGCCGTCGCGTGGCCATCAAGGTCGTGCGACCCGGCGCCGTGGGATCGCTCGAGAAGGAGGCGCGCGGACTCGCTGCGCTGCGGCACCCCAGTGTCGTCTCCGTGTACGGTCTTGGCGAGCACGGCGGTACGCGCTTCGTCGTGATGGAGCACGTCGCCGGAAAGACCCTCGAAGCCCGCCTCGACGCCCATCGATCGGAGGGCTCCGTCCCGGAGATGACGGACGTCGTCGACATCCTCCGGGCGATGGCCGAGGGGCTGGCGGTGGTCCATCACG
>DATBQU010000080.1:0-9227 GCA_036560665.1 Polyangiaceae bacterium | reverse complement strand
ACGATCGTCGCCGACGCGCTGCGCCGCTTCCACCTGCTGCGCGGCGACGAGACGCGGATGCTCACCGGAACGGACGAGCACGGGCTGAAGCTGGAGCGCGAGGCGCAGTCGCGCGGCGTCCCCCCGGCGGCGTTCGTCGCGGAGATGAGCGACCGCTTCGAGGCCACCTGGCCGAAGCTCGAGGTGCAGGCCGACGACTTCATCCGCACCACGGAGCCGCGCCACGAGAAGCTGGTGCAGTGGCTCTGGCAGACCATCGAGAAGAAGGGGGACCTCTACCTCGACCAGTACGAGGGCTGGTACTGCGTCGGTTGCGAGGAGCTCAAGACCGAGAAGGAGCTCGAGCAGCCCGGAAACATCTGCCCGCTGCACAAGACCGCGGTGGAGCGCATCAAGGAGCAGTCGTACTTCTTCCGGCTGTCGAAGTACGCCGAGCGGCTGCTGGCGTATTACGAGGCGCACCCGGGGTTCATCCAGCCCGAGACGCGCCGCAACGAGGTCCTGAGCTTCGTCAAGGGCGGCCTCCGGGATCTGAGCGTGTCGCGCACGACGTTCACCTGGGGCATCCCCGTCCCCGGCGACCCGAAGCACGTCATGTACGTGTGGTTCGACGCCCTCACCAACTACTGGAGCGCGCTGCAGGACACCGAGGAGCACCGGGCGTTCTGGAGCCACGAGAGCGTGGTGCACCTGGTGGGCAAGGACATCCTGCGCTTTCACACCGTGTACTGGCCGGCGTTCCTGATGAGCGCGGGCATCGATCTGCCCAGGACGGTGTACGCGCACGGGTTTCTCACCTTCAACGGGCAGAAGATGAGCAAGTCGCTGCGCAACGCGGTCGATCCCCTCGGGATCGCGCGGGCGTTCGGCAAGGTGGCGGGCAGCGAGGCCGCCGGCGCCGACGTCCTGCGCTACCAGCTGCTGCGCGCGATCGCCTTCGGCCAGGACGGGGACTTCGATCTGGCCGCCATGATCGAGCGCTACAACGCGGACCTCGGCAAGAACCTGGGCAACCTGCTGGCGCGGACGCTGGGACTCTGCGCGAAGATGACCGGCGGCAAGACGCCGGCGCTCGGCGCGACGACGGCGCTCGAGGTCGATCTGCTCGGCGAGGCGAAGCGCGCGTGCCTGCGCGCCCGCGACGAGTGGGACGCCATCGCGCCGCACCGCGCGCTCGAGATCACCTGGGCGCTGTCGTCGGCGGCGAACAAGTACGTCGACGAGGCGGCGCCCTGGGCGGAGGCCAAGAAGGGCAACCAGGCGCGCGTGGAGACGATCCTCGCGGCGCTGCTCGAGGTGCTGCGGCTGCTCAGCGTGATGATCTGGCCGGTGCTGCCGAAGAAGAGCGACGAGATGCGCGCCCAGCTCGGCCTGCCGCCCGTCGACGCGAAGAAGACGCGCTGGCCGGAGGGGGCCGAGCCTCGCCCCGCCGGCGAAGCGCTCGCGCCGTCGTCCCCCCTCTTCCCGACGGTCGACGAGGACGGCGCCCGCGCGCTCCTGGACGTCCTGACTCCCCGGATCGACGCTCTCCCCGCGCCCGCGCCCGCGCCCGCGCCCGCGCCCGCGCCCGCGCCCGCGCCCGGCACCGCCCCCCCCATCACCTACGACCAGTTCGCGGCGACCGACCTCCGCGTCGGCATCGTCCGGTCCTGCGAGCGCGTCCCCAAGAAGGACAAGCTCCTGCGCCTCGCCGTCGACATCGGCGAGCCGGAGCCCCGCCAGATCGTGGCCGGCCTCGCCCTGTCCTTCCAGCCCGAGCAGCTGGTGGGCCGCAGGGTCATCGTGGTGGCCAACCTGGCCCCCCGGGACTTCGGAAAGGGCCTGGTCTCGCACGGGATGCTGCTGGCCACCGGGCCGAGCGAGAAGCTCTTCCTCGCCACGGTGGACGCTGGAGCGGGCGGGGAGGGGGCCGTCGAGCCGGGGGCAAAGCTGAAGTGACGGTTTCCTGACGAAACGGGCCTGCCCCCGGCCGCTACGATGAGGGCCCTCGATGCGCGCGTTCTCCCTCGCGTACTGGGCCTTCATCGCCCTCACCTGCGTCCCCTTCTACGTCCTCGCGCTCGTCCTGTTCGTCCTCACCTTCCCGCTCGACCGGCGCCGGGTGGTGCTGCACCTCTACACGTGCTTCTGGGCGGTCTTCTACGTCTACTGCAACCCGCTGTGGCGGCTGCACGTGGTGGGGCGCGAGCGGCTGCCCTGGCGCGGCCCCGCCGTCATCGTCGCCAACCACGCCTCCATCATCGACATCCTGGTGGTCTTCGCCCTCTACCGTCCGTTCAAGTGGGTCTCCAAGGCGGAGAACTTCAAGCTGCCCTTCATCGGCTGGAACATGACGCTCAACGACTACGTCCAGCTCGAGCGCGGCAAGAAGGAGTCGATCCTGCGGATGCTCGACGAGTGCCGGGAGCACCTCCGGCGCGGCTGCCCGGTCCTGCTCTTCCCGGAAGGGACGCGCTCGAAGACGGGCGAGCTCCAGGCCTTCAAGGACGGAGCCTTCCAGCTGGCGACGGAGATGGGCTGTCCGCTCGTGCCGGTGGCCATCCACGGGACGCGCGACTCCCTTCCCAAGCACGGCATCGTCCTGCGCGAGAAGATGCGCGCCCGCATCGAGGTGCTCGAGCCCATCGCGCCGCGCGGCCTCGGCGTGGCGGGGCTGCGCGACGCCGCGCGCGAGGCTATCGCGCAGGCGCTCGAGCGACGGAATCCCGTGGCGATGCCGGTGGAAACGCCCCTGCGACGAAGCGCGTGACCAGCTGGTGGAGCTCGCGCCGCGCGTCGATGGGCGTGAAGGTGTGATCGGCGCCCTCGACGATGGCGAGGCGGAAGTTGTCGCGCGCCTTCATCTTGCGCGCGTTCCTCCCCAGGTGCTTCTCGATCATGTCCAGGCCTCCGTCGTTCGAGCTGAACACCAGCAGCGAGTGGACGCCGCGATCCGACATCGCCCGGAAGGCGCGCTCGATCTCGGTGCACGGCGGCGGGCGACCGCGCGAGCGCGCCATCAGCTCGCGGATCCGGGCGCCGGCGCCGTCGGTGAAGCGCTGGTGGAGGACGCTGGCGATGCCGCGGACGTTGACCTCCCCGCGCAGCACCTCGGTCCAGACGCGCCGGTCGAGCAGCGCGCGCATGTAGTGGCGGGTCGACTTGTAGCTCCGCCGGATGGACAGCTCGACCGAGTCGCCCTCCTTCCACTCGAAGGTCTGCGGATTGATGACGATCTGGCCCGCCACCCGCGCGTCCTCCATCCCGGCGTGGAACGCCAGGTAGGCGCCGGAGCACACCCCGGCCAGGACGAAGCGCTTCACCCCGCGGATGCGGGTGAGGAAGGTCATCGCCGCCTTCACGTCGGCGACGGAGTCCTTCGAGTAGAGGCGGTTCTCGCAGGCGCTGGAGTCGACCGGGCTGTCGCCGATGCCGGCGACGTCGAAGCGGAAGCTGACGTAGCCGCGGGCCGCGAGCTCGCGGGCCAGCGTCACGTACATCCGGTTGGGGCCCACGCGGTGGTTGGCGCCCACGTTGAGGAACACCACGGCGGGCAGGTCGGGGTTCGCCGGTCCCGCCCCGGGCTCGCTCAGTATGCCGAAGACGCGGCTCTGCTCTCCGAAGAACAGGGCTTCCTCCCGCACACCCGCCCGCGAGGCCGAGCTGCGCGTCAGGAGCACGCTGGAGGTGGAGGTCCGGGCGGGCGCCTCGGCGCACGCGGCGTCGCCGGACCGCTGGAGCCAGTCGACGATCCCGTCGAGCGTGTTGCCCGGCACGATCGTGTCCTGGGGATCCCGCATCATCCCGGCGTAGCCCGGCTCGGCGCGCAGCGCGGTCTGCACGCCGCACGCCTCGAGGTGCGCGGCCAGCCGCTTCTCGCCGCCCGGCAGGTCGTCGCGGGGTAGCACCAGCGCGCGCGCGGCGGGGCGTCCTCGCCGGGCGAGCAGGTCGACGGCGGTCAGGTCGGCCACCGTCGCCCGATCGAACATGTAGCCGGCGACGTCCTCGTCCCCGTCACGCTCCGGCGCCGGCGAGGGTTGCCCGCCTTGCTCGCGGATCATCCGGAAAGCACGGAGCTCGCGGACGTACGAGCGCCCCGAGGTGCAGGGGCCCCACAGGACCAGGCTGCGCACGTCGCTGCGCTCCCCGGCGGCGACCGCCGCCAGGGTCGCCCCGAAGCGGACGCCGAACAGATCGACCTCGCGAACGCCGGCCATCGCCCGGAGCTGCTCGATGGCGGCGCCGACGTTGTCGAGCCAGGCGCGAACGCGGCCCGGCTCGTCGGGCTCGCCCGCCGAGTCGCCGGTGCCGTGGTAGTCGAAGCGCAGCACCGGGAAGCCGGCGGCGGCCAGCCGCGTGGCGAGGTGGCGGTAGGTCCGGTGGGCGCACATCGCTTCGTAGCCGAGCGGGCTGCAGAGCACGACGCCCGTGCCGCGCGCGGGCGTGCGCCCGGGGGGATGGTAGAGGCCGAAGAGCTGCCGGTCGGCGGGCCCGAAGACGACGGGGTTCACGGCGGCCCCTCCGGTCCGCCCACGACGATCTTCGTGGAAGCGAAGGCGTTGAGCGGCTGCACGCTGCCCCGCAGCGGTCGCGCCGGCCCGACGGGTCGCAGCGTGATCTGCCTCTGTCCCCCCGGCTCGAGGTGCACGTAGTCGTCGTCCGGCACGTAGCCGGGCACGTCCAGCGCAACGGCCTGGGCGAACCGCTTCGTGCGGACGGTCAGGACGTGCACACCGCCGTCTCCCGCGGGGTCCGCATGGGCCTCGAGCCCCAGGTCACGCTCCCGGGCGAACCCGTGCCCCAGGGGGAAGTGGAACGCCTGCCCGAGCGGGCTCCCGTCGCGCCCGCGCAGCGCGCCGACCACCACGTCGCGCTCGGGCGGGCCGAAGCGGTAGGCGTACGTCACGTCCAGGAAGCGCTCGAGGAGCGCGTCGGAGCCAACGGTGAGGGTGCTGCGCGGCGCGATCGTCACCGGCGCCACCGCGGAAGCGACGCGAAGGTCACCGTGCCGGTAGAGCGTCAGCTCGACGTCGGCCTCGATCGGGGCGGCGGTGTCGTTGACCGCGTGGAGCGCCAGGCCGTCGAGGCCCTCGTCGGTCATCACCAGCGCGACCGGCTGCATCACGCGCCGCACGAAGTAGTAGGCCGCCTTGGGCGACCCCGTGGAGTCCACCAGCCCCCAGCCGGCTCCGGGCCACAGGTCGCGCAGCAGCCAGAGCAGGGCGCCCCGGCACGTCGAGCCTCCGCGGCGCCACTCCGACAGGACGCCGGCGAGCACCTCTCCGGTGACCACGCGGCTGAGCGACAGGTAGCGCGCCATGTCCTCGCGCCGGACGGTCGGCGGATCGACCCCGAAGAGGAGCGCCAGGTAGTGGTCGCGCACGTCCTCGAAGTCCCACCCCGCGCCGCAGTCGCGGGGGACGCGCGCCTTCCAGGCCGGGTGATGGAACGCCGACTGACCGTCGGAGAGAACGAGGTCCACCGTGCTCTGCGCGGGGACGTGCGAGAAGCCGAGGCACTCGGCCGTGAAGCGCACCCCGGCGCGCCGCGCATCCTCGAGCGGACGCCGGTAGGCTCCGACGCCGTAGTAGTGGCAGACGCCGGTGCCGACGTGGAAGGGCAGGGGCCCGCCACCCGGCGTCGACGGCCAGTACGGCACGTCCGGGCGCAGGTCGCCGGTGATGGCGGGCAGCATCCGGTCGAAGAGGTCGTTGCTCCATTGCTCGCGCGGCAGACCGAGCATCGCCGCCTGCTGCGAGACCTCCGAGTTGCCGCACAGAACGGCGAGGCAAGGGCAGGCCTGCACGCGGGACACGAGCTCGGAGGCCTCGCGCCCGACGCTGGCGCGAAACGCGGCGTCGGCCACGGGGTAGTCGAGGTTGGCGAACATGAAGTCCTGCCACACCAGCAGGCCGCGCTCGTCGCACGCCGCGTAGAACGCGTCGTCCTCGTACTGCATCGTGCCGATCACCCGGAGCATGTTCATGCCGGCGTGGGCGGCGGCGTCGAGGGCGCCGGCGTAGGCCGCGGCCGGGGTGGAGAGGCTCACCACGTCGAGCGGCGTCCAGCACGCCCCGCGGCAGAAGACGGGCACGCCGTTCACGCGCAGCGCGAACCCTCCGTCGCCGGTGTCCGCCTCGATGGTGCGAAAGCCGAGGCGGCCCAGGTCGACGACGTGCTCCACGCCGCCGGCGCGAAGGGCGACGCTCGCCGCGTGCAGTGGCTGGCCGCCGTGCGAGCGCGGCCACCACAGGGCGACGTCCGGGAGGCGCAGCTCGCCCTGGAGGGAGAACACTCCGTCGCCGACCTCTCTCCACACGAGCGCGGTCTGCGCGTCGCCCACGCGAAGGGTCGCCGCCGCCGCGGCGCGTGCGCCGAGCAGTCGCACCCGGAGCGCGATCCGGACCACGCCGTCGGCCCCCTCCACGCGCGTCCGGAGGTCCGCGTCCTCGACCGAGATCCCCTCGCGCGTCTCGAGCACGACGGCGCGCCACGGTCCCACGGGCTGCACCGGCGGCGACCACCCTGGCATCCGCCCGAGCAGCGTGGTGCGGAACCACCGCAGCTGCTGGGAGTCGACCAGCGCCGTCCGCCAGCGCGGGCGAGGGCGCTTCGCCTCGAGCAGGGTCGCCAGCGACGAGAACCGGATGGCCAGATCGTTGGTGCCGCTCCGGACGGTGCCCGACACGTCGAGCGCGTGCCGGTGGAACATGCTGTCCGAGCGCAGCAGGTGCGTCCCGTTGAGCCACACGTCGGCGACGGTCGCCAGCCCGCCGAGGGTGAGGACGGTGGCGCTCCCGGCCGCCGGCGGGGCGCCGTCGAAGCGGCACCGGTACCACCAGTCGGTCGCGTCGAAGCTGCGCGGCGTCCCCAGCGCCCACTCGCCGGCGTCCCGCAGGGCGGTCGCCACCGTCCCCGGGGCGCACCCCGGCAGCCAGACCGGGCCGCCCGCGTCGAGCTGACGAGGATGGTCGATCTCTCCGGGCGCGAACGACGCCACCTCCCACGCGTCGAGCGCGCGCGACCGGGTCCGGCTGACGCCGACCACCCGCGCCACGGGCCTACTCCGCCGCTGCGCGCGCCGCGCCGAAACGCGACTCGAGCAGCTCCATCGCCGCCTGCCAGCTCTCCTGCATGCGGTCGAGCATCGGCGCGAAGTCGGCGGCCTTCCGGGTCGTGACCGCGCGCGCGCCCTTCAGGATGAGCGCCTTCGCGGTGGTCGAGATGTCGTCGAAGGCCTTCGCCGCTCCGGTGAGCTCGCGGTCGCCCCGCGCGTCGTCGAGCCAGGTCAGGTAGAGCGAGGCGAGCTCGAAGCTGGCACCGCACTGGCGCAGCGTGGCGAAGGCATACACGTGGTACTGCGCCAGCCCTTCCGGCCCGATCTCCTCGAGGTCGGCCACGAAGCGCCGCTTGAAGCGCTCCACCGGGTTGCTCGACGGTCGCCGCGCCAGATGTCCGCGCAGGAGCTGCACCGAGCGCTCCGCGAGCGTGGCCGACGGCAGCCGTCGCAGGCGGTCGAGGTGGGCGAGCTCGGCGAAGAGCGGCAGCACCGCGGGATCGGGCGAAGGGTCGGTGCGCAGGACGCCGGCGAAGTCCGCGCCCTCGAGCGCGTGGTAGCCCGCGTTGTGGAAGTAGCCGAGGGTGCAGGCTTCGGTGTCGATGGTCTCGATGACGATGGTGGTCTTGGTGTGCTGCCGGCCGTAGTCCGTCCCCTTCGCGTCGGGGAGGAACCAGGCGTCGGCCTCGGTGAGCACGAGCTTGCCCTGGCCGACGTGCTCCTCGACGTGCCGGACCAGCGGCCGCCACACGTTGAGCTCCTGCACGTCGACGCCGTAGAGGACGGCCAGGTCGTGGTGCGGCGGCTTGAAGAAGGTCCACTGGTCGCCCTCGAAGTCCACCGCGACGGTGAAGGGCATGAGCGCCATGGGATCGAGGTGCAGCGCGTGCAGGACCTCGATCCACGGGTCGACGTAGCAGTTCTTCTCCACCCAGGCGCAGCCCTCGCCGTGCAGCGCGTGCGGCGCGTACGCGACCGGATCCAGGCCCAGGGCGGACGCATGGGTCACGGCCAGAGCTCGTCCCGCACGGCGCTCGGCCACTCGGCGGGCACGAAGCCGTGCGTCTTGAAGAGGGCCATGACCACGCGCTCCATCCCGAAGCCGAGGCACGCGGTGTGGGCCACCTTGCCGTCGCGCGTCTGGATGTCGAAGACCTTGCCGAAGTGCTCCTGGTGGTAGTTGAAGGAGCAGACGGCGGTGGGGGCTTCCTCGGAGAGGATGGGGATCACCACCTCGAACTTGAGCTGCTGCTCGCGCTGGCTGGCCGCGAGCATCTTGCCGGTGCGCCCGAAGAACGGATCGGACGCCGCCTCCGAGCGCGCGGGCAGCTGCAGCGACCGCAGGAGCGCCAGGCCGCGCGCGAGCCACGTGTCGCGCCAGGCGACCACGACGTCCGGGGTGCCTGCGCGGACGAACTCGCGCACCCGGAAGGCCTGCATCCGCGTCGGCTCCGGGGAGGGCTCGTGGCGGAAGACCCAGTTCTGCATGTCGACCATGCGCCCGGCGTCGGGCACGGTCCCGCGGAAGCCGGGGTAGACGGGGTAGCAGGCGGCCGGCGAGAGCACGACCGCCGTCATCGTCTGCAGGTCGGCCCAGGGCCGCCCTTCGTGCACCCGTCCGCGCAGCTCGCGGTGCTGGGCGTCGCTCCCGGCGAAGCTGAACACGGTGCCGGCCAGGTGGGGGAACGAGTCGAGGTACTCGCTCTTCTCGAAGACCTGGCGATCGATGATGGGCGGGAAGAGCATGCGCTCGGCGCCGTCGTCCCGGGAGACGCGCGAGACCAGCGCGTCGAACCGCTGCAGGACGTCCTCGAACACGGCGCCCCGCCCGAAGGCGCCCGGGACACCCACCGGGATGATGAGGCCGTGCGCGACCAGGCCGTCGTAGAAGTCGCTAGTCATCCTTGAGCACCATCAGGAGAGATGCGTTGGTGGCGTAGATACGGTCGTTGCCGACCATGAGCGCGGCCGACAGCGCGTCGCGCAGGTGCCGTCCGAGGGCGAAGGGCGAGTCGTTCTTGTAGCCGGCGATCCCGCAGATGAGCAGGCACTGCTGGACGATCTGGACGACGAGCTGCGAGCTGGCGACCTTGAGGTTGTTCATCTTGAGCGCGAACGCGATCGACGACAGCGCCTCGGTCCCGGCGTCGGTCTTCATCAGCGTCTCGCACTCCTCGGCGACGTCGTGCAC
>DATBQU010000079.1:0-4488 GCA_036560665.1 Polyangiaceae bacterium | reverse complement strand
GGGGCAACGTGTGCTCGGCCGCGGTGGCCTCCAACGACATGGGCTCGCCCGGCGTGGGCCAGTGCGCGGCCAACATCTTCCGCTCGGCTGGCAGCTACCCCGCCCCCAGGGGCGGCTGCGTCGACGCCATGGTCCCCATGTCGTTCGTCCCGCAGGGGCAGTAAGCTCTATTCCCGATGACGGCTCCTCGCTCGCTGGCCCTCGTCCTCATCTCCCTGCTCGCGGTGCTCGCGTCTGGCGCCTCCGCGGCCGGGTGCACCTCGGGAACCACGCCCAACTGCTCCCCAGATGCCGCCGGGGCCGACGCGTGCGGGACCTCGTCCGAGGGGGGCGTCGAAGACAGCGCCTCCCCCGACTCCGGGAGCGCTGCAGACTCGGCCCCCGAGAGCGGGGGACCCGTCGACACTGGATCGGTCGACACCGGCTCGGTCGACAGCCCCTCCGGCGACTGACGCTTTCTCGGCCACCGCGTGCGCGCAATGGTACCCTTTGAGACCATGAGCCAGACGACGTCCGCGCGCAGGCCGCGAGCGGCAGCACGCACGTTGGTGTTCGTCGGAGCGGTCGTTGCAGTCGTCGGCATTGCAGGGGCCTGCAGCCAGGCGCGACGCTCGAACGGCGACAGCTGCATCAAGGACGAGGACTGCCTCTCCAGCATCTGCGCCGGCGGCACGTGCATCGCGTCGGGCCCGATGCTCGACGCCGCCTACGACGCCGACACGGGCGTGACCAAGTCCGACGCCGCCGAGGCGGGCCCCGAGTCCGCGACCGGCATGGACACCTCCACGCAGATGGAGGCCGCCGTCGAAGCCTCTCCCGAAGCGTCCTCCGAAGGCAGCTCCCCCGAGTCGAGCACCGACGGGTCCGGCGACGGCGCCGGCGACTGAGTCGTGGCCGAAGGGGCGGGGCCGCGCGGCGTCCTGCTCGAGGTGGCCTACGACGGCACCGCGTTCCACGGGTGGGCCTCGCAGCCGAGTGTCCGCACGGTCGAAGAAGTGCTCCACGGAGCGGTGCTGGCGCTGGACCCCCGCGCGAGCCCGCTGAGGGGCGCCAGCCGCACCGACGCCGGCGTTCACGCGCAGGGGCAGCTCGCCGCGTTCGATACCGAGCGCGACATCCCGTCGAAGGGATGGGTGCTGGGCGTCAACCAGCACCTGCCGGACGACGTCGCCGTCCGCTCGGCCCGCGAGGTCCCCTCTGCTTTTTCGCCGCGGTTCTCCAATCGCGGCAAGCGCTATCGTTACCGCATGCTCGTCGACGAGGTCCGCGACCCCCGCTGGCGTAGCCGGGCGTGGCGCGTGCCGGTGCTCGATCTCGACAAGGTCGCCGGCGAGGCGCGCGCCGCCGAGGGCACCCACGACTTCGCCGGCTTCCGCTCGACCGGCGACGAGCGCGTGGACACCGTACGGACGCTCGCCCGCGTCGCCGTCGAGCGCGAGACCGACCCGCGCCTCGTTTCGGTCGTCGTCGAGGGAGACGCGTTCCTCTACAACATGGTGCGAATCCTGGTCGGCACCATGGCCGACGTCGGGCGGGGTCGCCTCGAGGCAGGGGCGGTGGCGCGCGCCATCGAAGGACGCGACCGTCGCCTCGCCGGCACCACGGCGCCGGCTCACGGGCTCGCGCTCGAACAGGTCCACGTGGTGCTTCCCCCGGGGGCGGGCGAGCCATGGCCGCGCTGAGCCGCCCTGCCCGCGTGTCGGTGCGTGCTGCGCTGCCCGGCGAGGGCACGACCGTCGCGGGCCTGTGGCGCGAGCTCTGGGACGCGCACGAGGCGTGGGGGGGCTATCCGGGCTCTCGCGACGCGCGCGTCTATGCGCAGCTCGCGCGCCGCATCGACGACGACGCCCGCGTCCGGGCCGGCCACCCCACGCTGGGCCGGCACGTGCACCTCGTCGCCGACCTCGCCGGCGTGCCGTGCGGCCAGGTCGAAGGCTGGTTCGAGCGTCACGGCGGCGACACGACCACGCCCTTCACCTGCGAGGTGCGCTCGCTCATCGTGACGGCCAGGGCGCGCGGGCTCGGCGCCGGCAAGGCCTTGCTCGACGAGCTCGCCGAGGCGGCCGTCGCCCTCTCGGCGGGGGCCCCGTGCGTGCTGGCGGCCGAGGTGCTGGACGCCAACCCCGCCACCTCGTTCTACGATCGCCTCGGCTACGTGCCCGTCTCGTACAACGCGCGCGTCGACTCGGCGCGCCCCGGCCGGGTGTCGGGTCAAACCCCCGTGGTGCGCTCCGCGGACCGTCGGCTCGCGTACGGAGAGACGCTCCTCGCGTCGGTGCACGCGCGCGTCGCCCACGCGCGCGATGCCCTGGCGATCGCGTGCCTCGAGGGCGCGCTCGCGGCGCGGCGCCGGGACGCCGGCGACGTGCGATTCGATCGTCCCCGCGCCGTGGACGCCACCATGGTGGGCGCCATCGCCGCGCACCTCGGAGCCGACGAGGGAGGTCCGGCGCGCGATCCGCTCACGCTCGTGTCGGTCGATCAGGAGGGCGTCGTCCGCGCGGCGGCTTCCTTCACGACCCACCCGCTCGAGCCGCCCTTCGTCCCCATGAAGCGCGCGCTGCTCGGCCGCTTCGCCGTCGACGTCGGTCCGGTCGAGGCGCTGGTGACGCCGCTCGTGGGCCTCGCCTGCCGGCTGGCGCGCGCGCAAGGGGCACCTCTGGTCGAGCTCACCGATCTCTCGGCGCCCGGTACGCCGCTGCACGACGCCGTGCTGTCGGCGGGCGCAGCGCCCTGGTCCCGCGTCGTGGCTCGGTACGCGGCCCTCGCCGGGCAGCCAGCCCGCGGCTGAAGCGCTTGCTCGCGGTCCCTGCGGGACTACGCTGACAGCGCGATGAACTTCACGCCTCGCTTCCTCGTCCTCTGCGTCGCGCTCGCGGGTCCGGCGGTTGCGCTGCCGGCGGCCGCCTTCGGGCAGGCGAGCCCCCCGGCCGCTGCCGCGCCGAAGGCCCCGGCCGCCGTGCCCGTCCCCACCCCCGCGCAGGTGCAGGCGTCCACCGCCGAGGCGCGCCGGCTCTCCGAGGGGTTCGTGGCGGTCGCCGAGCGGGCGAGCCCGAGCGTCGTGCAGATCTACGTCACCGCGCGCGACGAGAAGGCCGACCTGCTGGCCCGCATGTTCGGCCAGGGTGGAGCGCGAGCCGGGCAGGGCGACGATCCCGTCGCGCACGGCATGGGCTCGGGCGTCGTGCTCTCGGCCGACGGCGCCGTGCTCACGAACAACCATGTCGTCGAAGATGCCCTCACCATCAACGTACGCCTGCGCGACGGCCGCACGCTGCCCGCGCGCCTCGTCGGGCGCGACCCGGCGACCGACCTGGCCGTCGTCAAGGTCGACGCGGCCGCGCTGACGCCCGCGAAGTTCGCCGACTCGGACGCCGCGCGCGTCGGCGAGTGGGTGGTCGCCATCGGCTCGCCCTTCGGCCTGGGCTACACGGTGACCGCCGGGGTGCTGTCGGCCAAGGGTCGCGGCGGCCTCGGGATGAACGCCATCGAGGACTACCTGCAGACCGACGCGAGCATCAACCCCGGCAACTCGGGCGGGCCGCTGTGCAACCTGCAGGGCGAGGTGCTCGGCATCAACACGATGATCGTGGGGCGCGGGCAGGGGATCGGGTTCGCCGTCCCCAGCAACATGGCGCAGCAGGTGGCCGCGCAGATCCTCAAGACGGGGCGCGTGACGCGCGCGTGGCTCGGCGTCGGCGTGCAGGACCTCACGCCCGACCTCGCGTCGGCGCTGAAGACGTCGCTCGGCGCCGGCGCGCTGGTCACCAGCGTGGCCGAGGGCGGGCCCGCGTTCCGAGCCAACGTTCGACCGGGCGACATCATCGCCTCGGTGGGCGGGCATGCGGTGCACGACGGGCACGACCTGGTGCGCGAGACCATCGCGCTGCAGGTGGGGCAGCAGGCTGCGCTCGAGATCGTGCGCGGCGGCAACCACTACGGCGCCACGGCGATGCTCTCCGAGCGGCCCGAGCAGCAGGTGTCGGCGGTCCCCGCCCAGCTGCCCGTGCAGCCCCGGCAGGGCCTCGGGCTGGTGGTGCGCGACCTCGCTCCGTCGCAGGCGGCGCAGCTGGGGCTCGGGAGCAAGAGCCTGCCCGTCGTCACCCAGGTCGTCGGGGGCTCGTCGGCGGACCGAGCGGGACTCAAGGTGGGCGACGTCATCGTCGAGTGCAACGGCGCGGCGGATCCCACGTCCGCTGGCGTCGCCGACGCCGCGAAGACCGGCACGCTGGTGCTGCGGGTGAAGCGCGGGGACGCCTGGTTTTTCGCGGCGCTCAAGAAGTAGAGAGGACGGGAAGGCGTCTCGGGTGCTCGCGCGGGCGCGGGAGCCCGCGCTCACCGCCTCGCGGCGGTGGAGCGTCCCACGCCCGCGCTCCGCGCCCGAGCCGTCTTCCCGTCCGCATGTAAATCATCGTCCGTCATCCCTGGGGGTGGCGGCATGTGCTACCGGTCCACGGCATGGCAGTCGACACGCGGCAGCTTCCCCTC
>DATBQU010000078.1:0-11108 GCA_036560665.1 Polyangiaceae bacterium | reverse complement strand
CTGCTGCCGCCACTGCTGCCGCCACTGCTGCCGCCGCTGCTGCTCCCGCTGCCTCCGTCGCCGCCGATCACCGTGGGCGTCGGCGAGGAGCAGGCAGCGCCGATCGAGAAGACGAGCGCGGCGAGAGCGTGGGGCGAGCGTCGTGCGAAATGCATGGTCATGGTCCTCCTCCAGTCACGTGGGTTCGAGCTCCGATCGAGATCCTCGGTGCGCCGCGTTCACGATCCGGTGCCGCAGACCTGTCCGGTCCCTCCGGCCGCCACGGAGTCGCTCACGCAGCTCGTGCCCGGCAGGTGGGCGCAGTCGGCGCTCGTCGCGCAGGTGGGGAAGCACACCGTCGCCTGGCTGGCGTCGAGCGCGCAGACGTTGGCGCCGCCCGATTGATTCTTGCCGTCGTCGTAGGCGCCCGCGCAGTCGGCGTCTCCGGAGCAGGACCTCGTGCAGAAGGCCCCGCCGCACGTGAGCCCCGGGGCGCAGGTGTTGCTCGACGACGTGCAAGCGTCGCCGACGCCCGCCTGACCGCACACCGCGCAACGACCGGTCACGCAACCGAGAAAGTCCTGGAACGGACCGACGCCGCCCGGGTAGGTCGCCTGGCACCGCGACTGGCAAGCGGCGTCGGCGCAGCTCGCCTCGCAGGACAGCAGGCTGGTGCAGTCCGCGTCGGCGCTGCACGCGTTCGACTGGGCGCAGCACTGGGCGGCGATGCACTGGTGGCACGCCGAGGCGCCGCCGCCCAGGGGGCAGGCCGGTGTCCCCCCGCCGTCGCTTGCGACGGTCTGCTGCACCTGGTACGAGCCGTCGCCGACCACCACGGTGCACCCGCTGGAGACGAGCGCCGCGAAGAGCAGCCACCCTGCCTTCATCGGAAGCTCCCGCCGACGCCCACCGACGTGAGCCCCAGCAGCGGCCGGATGACGAGGCCCTGCTGCTCCGCGCGGTCCGAGGGCCTCTCGCTCAGCAGCAGGAGTCCGCCGAGCGCCGCGCCGGCCGCCGCCACGCCGAACCCGATGGTCGACGCGAGTGCGTTGGCGTGCATCTGATCGATCTGGGGAGACATCGACGAAGGGCACGTCTTGCCGGTGCACGATCCGTCGAGCTGCGACCTGTCCAGCAGCGCGAAGGCGCCGAACACCGAGCCGGCGACGAGGCCCACGCCGCCGGCGGCCAGCGCGACGATGGCGGGGAGGTGGCTCGGCGGGGCGGGCGCGGGCGCGGGCGCGGGCGCGGGCGCGGGCGCGGGCGTGGGCGTGGGCGTGGGCGCGGGCGCGGGGGCGGGCGCGGGGCGAAGCTCGAGCGACACCTCGCGGGTCTGGCTCTCCTCGAGCAGGACCTCGGCGGAGGCCTCGACGAACCCCGGCTGCGTGACGCGGATCCGGTGCAGGCCGGGATTGCTCGGCCGATCGTTGTCGAGCAGGGCCACGTGGACCGCGTCGCCGTCCACGGTCACCCGGGGGTCTCCCGTGGCCCCTTCCGGTCGCGCCACGTGGATGCGCAGCATGGGGATGCGGGGCTCGATCTCGTCGAGCAGGGGCCGCACCTTCTGCATGGCCGCGACCCACGGCAGCGGCGCGCTGGCCGGCAGCGCCTCGTGCGCCAGCCGCTGGAGGGTCTCGCGCGCCTCGACCAGCCGCCCCAGCTTGGCCTGGCACTCGGCCAGGGGCTCGGCGACGGTCGGAAGGTGCACGATGGCCTCTGCGCGGGAGAGGCGATCGACGGCGGTCGCGCAGTCGCCGTTCATCGAGGCCACGATCCCTTGCCGCGCCAGCTCCCTCACCGCGGCCTTCTGCTCGTCGGTCGCGTCGCCGCGCGCGACGACAGGCCATGCGATGGCGACGAGCGATGCGAGCGCGAAGCAGGGGCGGCGCGAGGCGCGGAGGCTCATGGCGAGGGCTGCTGAGCAAGGAAGGCGCCACGCGGCGCCTCGCGAGAGAGACGCGGCGCTCCGCGCACCCCGGGGCGAGCCGTGACGACGGTCCGTCGTCGCGTGACGGCGATCCGTCGCTGCGCACGGTGCGCCGATCCTGCGATGTCCCGGCACCGGGGCCGATCACGCCCGGCACGGGCGCTGCACCGGGCGGCGACACGGGCGTCGTCATCGCCCGCATCGCAAGGAGGACCTCAATGACCATCCGTATGTCGGGCGCGCTGGCAGGGATCTTCGTCACCCTCGTCGGCTGGCCGGCGCGTGCGGCGAACCCGGCGCCCGCCGCCGCCTGCTTTCCGGCGTGCCGCGCGGGGTACGTCTGCAACGCCGGGCAGTGCGTGTCGCTCTGCAACCCGCCCTGCGCCGGCGGCGAGCAGTGCTCGTCGACCGGGGAGTGCGTGCAGGTGACCGCGGCGACGCCTGCGCCGACCTCCACGCCGTCGATCGCGCCGCCGGCGCCGCCCCTGCCGCGGTCGAGCGCGGCGACCACGACGACCGCCGCGTCGGACCCGAAGCCCGCGAGCCCCACCGTGCAGGCCGCCTCGGTCGAACCCGGCACGGTGACCGCGGACGCGCCGGCGACCCCGCCGCCCTCCGGGGCCCGCGTGCACGACGGCTTCTACTTCAGCGCGAGCCTGGGCCCGGGCTTCGTGGCCTCCGGCACGACCTCCCCGCCGGGCGGCCCCGACGTGAGCCTCTCCGGAGGTGGAGTGGCGCTGGAGCTCGCGTTCGGCGGCACGGTGGCCAGGGGGCTCGCCCTCGGCGGCGCCATCTTCGGCGCGAGCCTGCCCTCGCCTTCGTACTCGGCCATGGGGATCTCGGCCAACGGCGGCGGCGCCGTGATCTCCAGCGTCGGTCCCTTCGCGGACTGGTACTTCGATCCGACCAAGGGCCTGCACGCGCAGCTCGGCTTCGGGTACGCCGCCCTCAAGGCGGGCAAGGGCAGCCCCACGTCGATCGGCAGCACCACCATCACCTATCCGGGCGCCGATCAGGGCGGCAACGGCGGGGCGCTGCTCATGGGGTTCGGCTACGACTTCTGGGTCGGCGACGAGCTGAGCCTCGGCTTCGTGGCGCGCTTCCAGTACGTCGCCGGCTCGGTCAAGGCCGACACCGACACGACCTCGACGGGCGTGAAGGTCCTGATGCCTTCCGCGGAGATGACCGTCACCTACAACTAGCGGGCTCGACCATCGTGGACGTCGGTGGGCGCCGCCCTTATCGTGGCGCCGTGGGGGTCGCCACCTCGGGGGGTTCCGTCGAACCGGGCACCGTCGTCGCCGGGCGCTATCGCATCGAGCGCGTGCTGGGAGAGGGCGGGATGGGCATCGTGTGGGCCGTCGTTCACGTCGACACCGGGGCGCGCTTCGCGCTCAAGACACTGAAGACACGCGTCGGCTCGCGCACCGACGTGAGGCGACGTCTGCTGCGAGAGGCGCGCGCCATCGGCGCCGTCCACCACCCCAACCTCGTGCGCGTGCTCGACGTGGTGACGACGCCCGACGGGACGCCGGCGCTGGTGATGGAGCTGCTGGAGGGAGAGACGCTGGCGGACCGTCTGCGGCGCGGCCCGCTGTCGCTGCCGGAGACGGCGCGGGCGCTGCTGCCCGTCGCTCTCGCGCTGCGCGCGGCGCACGCTCTCGGGATCGTTCACCGCGATCTCAAGCCCGCCAACATCTTCCTCGCGCGCTCGAACGAGCCCGACGGCCCGGGCGTCGAGGTCAAGGTGCTCGACTTCGGGATGGCCAAGCTCACGCACGCCGAGGGGCCCGCCGTGGCCAGCGACACGCTGACCGCGAGCGGCGCGCTGATGGGCACGCCCTGTTACATGTCACCGGAGCAGGTCCTGGGGGAGAGGGGCCTCGACCAGCGGACCGACGTCTGGGCGCTCGGCGTCGTGCTCCACGAGTGCCTGTCCGGGGAGCGGCCCACGGAGGCGGAGAACGTCGGGCAGGTCCTCAAGAAGATCCTGGGAGGTCACCTCGCCGCCCTGGAGAAGGCGGCGCCGGGGGTGCCGGAGGACGTCGCGCGCGCGGCGGCAGGCATGCTGGCCCGCGATCCCGAGGCGAGGCACGCCGACCTCACCCCCGTGATCGAGGTGCTCGGGCGGTACGCGGACGCGCCGGCGACGGCGTTCGCGCAGGCGACGCTGCACCCCCTGCGTGGAGCGCGGAGGCGCGCGGCGTGGATCGTGCTGCCCGCCGCCGCCGTGGTCGCCGCGGGCATCGTGACGCCGCTGGCGCTCCGGCCAGGACGTGCCCACTCCACGGCTGCGCCGGCCGCGCTCCTGGCGGGGATGATCTGGCTGCCGGGGGGGACGTTCACCATGGGGCGAACGCGCGAGGAGATCGACGCCGAGTGCGCGCGCCTCGGCGCGAGCTGCCGGCGCGACCTGCTCGATCGCGAGCAGCCGCCCCGGAGCGTGACGCTCTCGCCCTTCTACCTCGACGAGCGCGAGGTCACGAACGAGGAGTTCGCGGCGTGGCTCGACGTCGATCCCAAGCGGCTGATCATCGACCTCGACCCCGACGAGCCCCACGACCGGCGCTTCGTCAAGGACGCGCGCGGCACCTTCCTGCTCGACCTGTGGCCCAAGCACCTGCTCGGCGAGTTCGGCCCCGACCACACCTGGTTCACCGTACGCCCCGGCTACGAGCGACGGCCGGTGGTCGACGTCACCTGGGACGCCGCGAAGCTCTACTGCGAGTCGCGCGGCAAGCGTCTGCCCACCGAGGCGGAGTGGGAGTTCGCCGCGCGCGGGGGCACCGCGCGCCGCTACCCCTGGGGAGACGAGGACCCGGCCTGCGGCGAGGTCGTGTTCGGGCGCGACGACAACGGTCGCTGCAAGGGCCTGCCGGACGAGCCCCAGGACGTGGCGAGCGGGGCCAGGGACTACACGCCCGAGAGGATCCACGATCTGGCGGGGAACGCAGGCGAGTGGGTGTTCGACGCGTTCGAGCTGCCTTACTACCCGCCTTGCGCGGACTGCGTGAACCCGCGCGTCGACCACGCGGGCGACGCGGGAGCCGAGTGGCGCGTCACCCGCGGCGGATCGTGGGGCTCCACGGTCCTCATGCGGACGACCACGCGCGGAAGATGGCAGCGCTCGGTGGTGGCCGGGACCCTCGGGTTCCGGTGCGCCGCCGAGTCGCCGAAGTGACCGGAGTTCCACCGAGGAGATCGCCCATGGCAGACGCGAACTGGCCCGTCGACACCGTCAACTACCCCAACGCGTTCAGCGGGGTCCTGGGAGGCGGCCCGCTGCTCAATCACCAGCACGTGAGCTTCGCGGTCCCCAACCCGGACGACCTGGATGGGTCGGGGAACGTCCGGGCGGGGGCGATGCTGACCATCACCAACGTCGACCCCAGCCTGCCCGTCGGTTGCGTGGTCGTCTACGTCTTCGACGGCAGCGCCTGGCCGCACTTCTGGGGCCCCCAGGTCGTGGCCCTGGCGCCCTACCCGGGCCCGCCCGGCGCGCCTTTGACGGTGCAGACGACGATGACCGCGGCGCAGAGCACCCTGCGTCCCATCGCCATCGAGAGCCTCCAGGCCTGGCGGGACTGGGTGGCGGGGTGGGCCGCGATGGTGAAGATCGGCGGCGGGCCCGGCAACCAGGGCGACGGCAACGCGCACCCCTGATCCCGCCATGTCCGGACCTCTTTCTTCCCAGCAGGAGCCTGACCTCGAGACGCTGTGGCGCGCCATGCGCGCGCTCGTCGACCGCCTCTTCGCCGTCCTCGACGGCGACACCATGCTCGACGACGCGCTCGACATCCTGGTCGAGATCCTGGGCGCCGACCGGGGCCTCGTCCTCGTGCAGCAGCAGGACGGGACGCTGCGCGCCATCAACGCGCGCGGCCACAAGAAGGGCCTGACGGCCGAGGAGCGCGAGGAGATCAGCCGCACCATCGTCCGCGAGGCGCGCGAGACGGGGCGCTGCGTGGTGTGGGACGTGGCCAGCGATCCCGCCTCGAGCGAGAGCGTCAACCTGCTCGGGATCCTGGCCGCCCTCGCCGCCCCCTTGCAGCGGGGCGCGCCCGACGGCGACGGCGCCCGCGGCGTGCTCTATCTCGACTTCCGCGACCACCGCAAGTTCGTCCAGCGGCGCCACGTCGAGTTCTTCATGTCGGCGGCGACGCTGCTCGCCGCGGTGACGGAGCAGAGCGGCCTCGGTCGCAGGGCGCGCGAGCACCTGCGCGAGGCGAAGGCCAACCTGGTCGACGCGCGACGCGCGCCGCCGCTCGACGATCTGCTCGCCGCGCCGAGCATGGCCGGCGTGCGCCGCGAGGTGGAGGCGGCCCTGCACGGGGACTCCCCGGTCCTCATCCTGGGCGAGTCGGGGACGGGCAAGACCCTGCTGGCCCAGGCCATCGCCGAGGCCAGCGGCCGGCGCCCGATCGTGCGCGCCATGCTGGGCGCCAGCGACGATCTCAACACCATCACCTCCGAGCTCTTCGGCCACGAGCGCGGCGCCTACTCCGGCGCGACGGGCAAGCGGGCGGGCCTGGTCGAGTTCGCGGACGGCGGCACGCTCATCTTCGACGAGATCCTCAACCTGCCGGCCCATGCCCAGCGGCTGCTGCTCGACTTCACGCAGTTCGGTACCTACCGCCCCCTCGGATACGAGCGGGCGGAGCCGAAGCGCGCCTCGGTGCGCCTCATCGCGGCGACCAACGGCGACCTGCGCGTCGCCATCCACGAGGGGCGCTTCCGCGAGGACCTCTATCACCGCCTGGCGGGGATCACGCTGGACCTGCCGCCGCTGCGGGAGCGCAGGGAGGACGTCCCCCTCCTCGCAGAGCGCGCGCTGCGCCGGGCCGATCCGGCCCGGCCGTGGACGCTCTCGCTGCCGCTGCGGCGCCTGCTCCTGTCGCCCGCCATCCCCTGGTCCGGCAACGTGAGGCAGCTCGAGCGCGTCATCGTGCGCGCGCGCGATCGCGCCGTGTCCCGCGACGGCGAGGCCGCGACGCTGACCCCCGAGCACATCGAGGCCCGCGACCTCGAGCAGGCGACGATGCCCGCCGGCCCGAGCGGCGCCAGCGGGCCACCCGACGCGCCGGGCGTGGTGTGGCAGCGCCTCCAGGCCGAGCGCGGCCGCATCGACGAGCGCGAGGCCAGCGTCATCCGCGACGCCCTGACGCGCAACGACGGCGTCATCGCCCACGCGGCGCGCGAGCTCGGCATCGCGCGCACGACGCTGTCGGACCGCATCAACGCCCTGGGGCTGCGCGTCCGCTAGAACGCATCCCATAACCGCGCGATCCCTTCGCGATGCCGGCGTCGGCCTCGCTCGAGCTACGCGTAGTAGCCCTCGCTCGGCCTCCTTGGCCTCGCTCGGTCTCGCACGACGCTGGGACGCGTTCTTCCGTCTGCTCCCGGTGCCGTAGGCGGCGCCTGCGTTGACACTGTGTGACGCGCCGGCTACGAGGTCGCGCGTGTTCAAGAAGGTCTGCCTCTTTTCCGGCAACGCCAACCCGGCGCTGGCGGCGGCGATCGGCCAGTACCTGGAGACCCCCCTCGGCAAGTGCCGGGTGACGCGGTTCAGCGACGGCGAGAGCTTCGTCGAGATCGGCGAGAACGTGCGCGGCGTCGACGCGTACATCATCCAGCCGACGAGCAGCCCCACCAACGACAACGTGATGGAGCTGCTCATCGTGGCCGACGCCCTGCGGCGCGCGTCGGCGGGCTCCATCACCGCCGTCATGCCCTACTACGGCTACGGCAGGCAGGACCGCAAGGTCGCCCCGCGCACGCCCATCACCAGCAAGCTCGTGGCCGACCTCATCCAGACCTCGGGGGTCGACCGGGTGGTCTCGGTGGACCTGCACGCCGGGCAGATCCAGGGGTTCTTCAACATCCCCTTCGACCACCTGTACGCGATGCCGGTCTTCCTCGAGGACTACCTGAAGAAGCAGTTCGACTCGTCGGCGGTCTTCGTCTCGCCCGACGCCGGCGGCGTCGAGCGCACGCGCGCGTACTCCAAGCGCCTGGCCGCCTCCCTCGCCATCATCGACAAGCGGCGCGAGCGCGCCAACGTGAGCGAGGTGGTGAACCTCATCGGCGAGGTCAAGGGCAAGGACTGCATCATCATCGACGACATCATCGACACCGCCGGCACGCTGTGCGGCGCGGCCCAGGCGCTGGCGGACAAGGGGGCGCGGCGCGTCGTCGCCTGCGCCAGCCACGGCGTGCTGTCGGGCCCCGCGGTGCAGCGCATCGCCGAGTCCCCCCTGGCCGAGGTGGTGGTGACCGACTCGATCATGCTGAGCGACCAGGCCCGGGCGTGCGGCAAGATCAAGACGGTGTCGATCGCGCGCCTCCTGGGCGAGGCCATCAAGCGCATCCACAGCTCGGACAGCGTGAGCTCGCTGTTTGCCTGACCGGCAGCCTCTGCTAGAGAAGGCCCCCCACATCGAACCCCACATGCCCGGCCGCGCGCCAGGGCGGACAGGGGATGGAAGGACGCCATGACCACCGCTCAGATGCCCGTTCTCAAGGCCCAGAACCGCGCCGCCGCCGGCAAGGCCGAGGCCCGCCGCCTGCGCCGCTCGGGCTTCGTGCCCGCCATCGCCTACGGCAAGGGCCTGCCCTCGACGTGCATCTCGGTCACGCCCAAGGAGGTCGCCACCATCCTCAAGAGCGAGCTCGGGCAGAACACGGTGGTCGAGCTCGAGCTCGAGGGCCGGAAGATCCTGGCCATGATCCGCGACTTCGCGCTGCACCCCGTGAAGCGCGAGCTCGAGCACGTCGACTTCATCGAGGTGAAGCTCGACAAGCCGGTCGAGGTCAACGTGCCCCTCTTCGCCACCGGCAAGCCGGTCGGCGTGACCAAGGGCGGCGTCCTGCGCATCGTCTACCGCACCGTGCCGGTGCGCTGCCTGCCCGACCGCATCCCCGTGAAGCTCGAGGCGGACACCACCCACCTCGAGCTCGGGATGCACGTGTCCACGCAGGAGCTCAAGCTCCCCGAGGGCGTCGTCGTCCTGCTGCCGGCGGAGCAGACGCTCATCGCCGTCGTGGCGCCCGAGAAGGAAGAGGAGGTCGCGCCGGTCCCCGGGGCCGTGGCGGCCGTGCCGGGAGCGCCTGCTGCACCGGGTGCGCCGGGAGCCGTTCCGGCCGAGGGCGCCGCGCCTGCCGCCGCCGAGGCGGCCGCGCCGGCCAAGGAAGAGAAGAAGAAGAAGTAGTCGCCGGCCGTGTTTCTCGTCGTGGGCCTGGGCAACCCCGGGCGCGAGCACGAGAAGGACCGGCACAACGTCGGCTTCATGGTGGTCGACGACCTGCGGCGGGCGGAGGGCTGGCCGGACTTCAGGGCCAGGCCCGGCGGCGTGTGGACGCGCGGCGAGCTGGGGGGCATGCCCGTCGTGCTCCTCCAGCCGCAGACCTACATGAACCGGTCGGGCGACTGCGTGCAGCCGACGGCCGCCTTCTTCAAGGTGCCGCCGGAGCGGCTGGTCGTGGTGCACGACGAGCTCGACCTGCCCTGGGGCGACGTGCGCCTCAAGGCCGGCGGCGGGCACGCGGGGCACAACGGGCTGCGCAGCATCCTCGAGCGCCTGGGCGCCCCCGACTTCGTGCGCGTCCGGGTGGGGATCGGCCGGCCGCCGCCGGGGCTGCCGGGGCAGGTGGCGGACTGGGTGCTGTCGGGCTTCGACGCGGTGGAGCGGGCGGAGCTGCCCGCGGTGGTCACGCGCGCCGCGGACGCCGTCCGTCGGGTCGTGGCGGACGGCCTGCCCGAGGCGATGAAGGCCGTGAACACGCGGGCATGAGCAGGGAGTGGGGCGAGGCGCGGCCGGGCGCGCCCGCGGCAGAAGGGGTTTGTCAGCGCCCCGGTCTGTGCTACGAACCGCTCCCCCTTGCTCGTGGGCAGCACGTCCCACGGGCCCGCGTCCACCGCCCAATCCAGGGCAACGGACGAGCCCAGGAGGCACGACAAGTGAACGTCAGCACACCGGCAGCGTCCGCGCGCTCCCAAGTCATCTCGCGCGCCCGTGAATACGAGACCATCTACATCCTGCGCTCCGACGTGGACGCCGAGGGCGCCGAGCGCGTCCAGGCCCGCGTGGCCGACGCCATCGATCGCGAGCTCGGCAAGCTGGTCAAGGTCGAGGCCTGGGGCCGCCGCAAGCTGGCCTACCCGGTCGGCAAGCAGCGCAAGGGCGTCTACGTCTACGTGAAGTACGTGGGCGGCGGCAGCATGGTCGCCGAGGTCGAGCGCAACCTGAAGCTGCAGGACGTGGTCATGAAGTTCATGACCGTGCAGTCGAGCCCCGCGGTCGACCTCGCCGCCCTCCAGATCGACCCCGAGGAGATCAAGCTCGGCAAGCTCGAGCTGCCGGCGGAGCCGGAGCCCGAGGAGTCGCGCGAGAAGCAGCTCGGCCTCATCGACCTCGGCCCCGAGGCGCCGCACCGCCGTCCGATCGACGAGGTGGAGGACTTCGGCGAGCCGCCCGAGGAGGCGGCCGACGAGGCGGCCCCCGAGAAGGCCAAGACCGAAGGCGGAGAGGAGGGCTGATCGATGGCCATCATGGACGACGACAAGGACATCACCCGAGGCCCGGACCTCAACGCCGAGATCGGCCGCCGCCGCGGCGGCAAGAAGCGCGTGTGCCGCTACTGCACCGACAAGGCGCTGGTCATCGACTACAAGGACCCGCAGGCGCTCAAGTACTTCATCACCGAGCGCGGCAAGGTCGTCCCCCGCCGCATCAGCGGCAACTGCGCCCGGCACCAGCGCAAGGTGCAGCTCGCGGTCAAGCGCGCGCGCAACATCGCGCTGCTGCCCTTCACGATCACCCACTGACGGAAAGCCGCCATGCCCGCCAACATCCAGGTCATCCTCCAGCAGGACGTCGACAAGCTCGGCAAGAGCGGCGAGCTCGTGCGCGTGCGCCCGGGCTTCGCGCGTAACTTCCTCCTGCCGCGCCAGCTCGCGGTGCCGGCCACGACGTCGGCCGTCCGCCGCATCGAGCACGAGAAGACGGTCGCCACCGTCAAGGCCGACAAGGCCAGGAAGGAAGCGCTCGCCGTGGCCGCGCAGGTGAGCGCCCTCTCCATCAAGCTGACGCTCAAGGCCGGCGAGGACGGGCGCCTCTTCGGCTCCGTCACCGCCAAGGACCTGGAGAACGCCGTCAAGGCGCAGGGGCTCGCCATCGATCGCAAGAAGATCGCGCTGGCCGAG
>DATBQU010000077.1:0-17095 GCA_036560665.1 Polyangiaceae bacterium | reverse complement strand
CTCCCAGCTCGGGCAGCAGCGACAGCACCAGCCTCGCGATCTCCTCGCCTTCGGACGGATTGGTCCCGGAGCACAGCTCGTCGAGCACCACCAGGGCGCCCACGTCGACCTGGTCGAACATCCGCCGGATGCGGAGCAGCTCCATCCCCAGATGTCCTTCCGGTGCATCCGGACGCGGCTGTTCGTAGAGCGACGCGAAGAGACCGGGCGCGCGGGGCACTCGCCCGCCGACCACGGGCGAGAAGAAGCCCGACAGCGCCAGCATCTGCGCGATGGCGATGGCCTGCAGCAGCCGCGTCTTGCCTCCCGAATTCGGACCTGTGACCAGAACGACCGCGCCCGCCCCGGCGCGCACGTCGCACGTGACGGGGTGCACACCGGCGGCCAGAAGCAGGGGGTTGAAGAGGCCCTCCAGGACGAGACTCTGGCCCCCCTCGGCGAGCTCCGGCAACGACATCGCCAGCCCCTCGGCCGCCGCGTTGTCCCGCAGGCCGAGCGTGGCGAGGTAGGGTTCGATGTCGCCCAGGAGCTGGAAGAGGAGCGCCACCGGATCCTCGATGCCGGTGAACACCTCGGACAGCAGACGCTCGGCGACTTCCCCGCTGGTGGTCCGGTAACCGCGGAAGAAGAGAATGAGGCGCGCGAAGAAGCGCCGCACGGCTGAGACGTAGAACGGGTTGTCGCGCTGCTCGCGGACACCGGCGATCTGCATGGCGCGAACCTCGCCATCGGCGCCCACGCGCACGTTCAGGTCGAGCGAGGCCGCGTGCTCGTCGTGATCGAGCAGGGCCACGACGCGCTCATGCCCCTCCCCCGCCGTCACCGCCGCGCCGAACGCGCGAAGGCGCGACAGCGCCGAGGTCGCCCCGGCGAAGGACGAGGCCAGCAGCTCGAACGACTCGCGCGCCGCTCTCAGGATCTCGACTCGTCGCACCCGCGGCGACGGCGATCGCGTCGTGCAGAGCAGCGCCCGCAGGCGCACGATCGACACGTAGACCCGTTCCAGCTCGGCTCGCCGCGGGGGCGAGGAGGCGAGCTCGCCGAGTACCTCTCGCCGCAGCTCGACGTGCCGTAGGTCGCGTGGGGGCTCGCCCAGGACCCGCGCCACGTAGCGGCCGCTCGTCGGGTACACCTTGCCCCCGATACGGACCTCGAAGCACCGCGCCACCAGGTCGTCCAGGTAGACGTCGCGCGCGAAGTCGGTTCGATCCCAGCTCGAATCCGGGAGCGACGCGCCAGCGATCGCCTCGTCGAACACCTCCGGCGGCCCGCCCGCCGCGAAGGAGAAGACGAGCGCCTGCTTGAGCGCGAACACGTCGGCGCGCGCTGCGGCGTCCGCGCTGAGGAGATCCGGGATCGGCGGGGAGCTCGGTGGCATCGCGCGGGAGTGAGACCGCGGGCGGCGCTACTTCTTGGTGTGGCACTCCAGGCAGCCGAAGCCCTGACCCGTCTTCGGGTCCATCTCGGGCTCGCCGACCAGCGCCGCCATCTGCGGCTTCACCTGCTTCATCATGAAGTCGGTGACCTTGGGATTCTTGCCCTTGTCGCCCTTCATGAGCTTCGCGATGTCGAGCTTGGGGAGGTCGGGGTTCGGCATCTTGAAGCTGCCGTCCTTCGCGCCGGCCCCATGGCAGAGGCCACACTTCGGGTCCGCGTAGGTCTTCGGATCGAAGTCGTGGAAGAGCGCGCCCATCTTGGGCATCACCGTCGTCTTCATGTAGGCAAGCTTCTGGTCGTGCGACCACTTGTCCCAGTCGCCGGGCCCCGGCGGGCCCGAGGCCGTCTGGGCGCTCGCAGCCGGCGCGGCGCTGGCCGCGGGGCTGGCGCTGGTCGGCGGAGAGACCGTGGGAACGGCGGCACCCGTGTCCGTCGGTGCTGCGCTGGCGGAGGGGACGGGGTTGGCCGGCTGGGTGACTTCGGGTTGCCCACCGCCGCACGCGGCGGTGAGAGCAACGGCGGCGAGGAGGACGGCGACGGCTCGGTGGGTCATGGCGAGCCTTCGATGCCACACCAGGGGACCGGGTTGCAACCCAGTTCGAGCGCGGGTGTACGATCCCCGTCGTGTCGGCCGCGCCGCAGCCCGAGCTCCCCTTCAAGCGCCTCGGAGAGTACGAGGTGCTCGCCCCGATCTCGGAGGGCGGCATGGCCAGCGTCTGGCTGGGGCGCGCAGTCGCCCCGCCGGAGAACCTGGTGGCGCTGAAGGTCATCCGGCCCGAGCACGGCCGGAACAAGGAGTTCGTGGCGATGTTCCTGGACGAGGCGCGCATTGCGTCTCGCCTCTCCCACCCCAACATCGTCGCCATCCACGGGCTCGGTCTGGAGGGCAAGCGCCACTTCCTGGCCATGGAGGTGCTCCGCGGCCGGACGCTCCTGGCTCTGTGGGAGGCCGCCCAGGCGCGGAAGGGCCGGCTGCCTTACGAGGTCCTCGCGTGGATCGGCGCCCGCGTCGCGGACGCGCTGCACCACGCTCACGAGCTGCGCGACGAGCGCGGAACGCAGCGGCAGGTCGTCCATCGCGACGTCAACCCCTCCAACATCTTCGTGACCACCGACGGCGTCCCCAAGCTCATCGACTTCGGACTCGCCAAGGCGCGTGACCGCATCACCTCGACCGCCGTGGGTGTCGTGAAGGGAAAGCTGGCCTACCTGGCGCCTGAGCAGGCGCACGGCCACCCGGTCGACCGCCGCGCCGACGTCTTCGCGCTCGGGATCACCCTGTGGGAGATCTCGCTCGACCGGCGCCTGTTCCGGGACGACAGCGACGTGGAGACGGTCCGCCGGGTGCGCGAGGCAGACGTCCCGGATCCGACGACGCTGGCCGATGGGTACCCGCGGGAGCTGGCGGACGTGATCCAGCGGGCGCTGGCGCGCGAGCCCTCGGCGAGATGGCAGACCGCGGGCGAGCTGCGCGACGCCCTCGACGCCTTCGTCCGCGCGTCCGGACGCACGGTCGATGCTTCGACGGTCCGCGCGCTCGTGGCCGAGCTCTCGGCGGGACAGAGCGCGGCGCCCTGGGAGCGCGTCGCGGACGACGCAGGTGAAGAGCGCGTCCGCGTCTGGGACGACGACCGCCAGAAGCTCACCTGGATGCACGCATCGATCGAGACCGCGGCGCCGGCGGCGAGGAACGGCGGCGCCACCGTGCTCGCCTCGGCTCCGCCGCGGACGCGTCGCGAACGCCTGGAGCAGGCGCTCGACGAGCGCTTCGCGGCGCTCGGGACGCAGGCAGGCCCTTTGGCGACGGCACGGGCGCACCTCGAGCGGGCGCTCGTCGCCGAGCTCCTCGGCGACGCCACGACCGCAGCGCATCACGCGCGGGCGTCGCTCACGGCGAGCCCCACGGCGATCGCCCACGAGACGCTGCGGCGCTTGCGGCACGCCCGCGGGGCGGCACGAGCGCTGATGGCGCACGTCGACGAGGAGATCGCCCGCAGCGCCTCGGACCCGGGGCGCGCGGATCTGCTGGCCGAGCGGGCCCGTCTGCTCCAGGCCGCGGGGGAGGCGCCCGCGGCGATCCGCGCTGCGTGGGAGCGCGTCCTCGCGTCGGCGCCGGGGCACCCCGCCGCGCTGAGCGGTCTGGAGAGCGCGCTCGGCTCCGACCGGCGGGCGCTCGCGTCGCACCTGGAACGGATGGCGGATGCGTACACGGGCGAGCCGAGGCTCGCCGCATGGCTGCACGTGGAGCGCGCCGGCGTGCTCGATCGCGACCTCGCGCAACCGGACGCTGCCAGGGCCGCGCTGGCACGCGCTCTCGAGCTCGACGGCGGCCCGGGGGCGGTTCGCGCGGCGTGCGTCAGGCACGCGGCGCTGCACCGCGACGCCACCTGGCTCGCGACTCTGCTCTCGGAAGAAGCATCGCTCGATCCGGACCCGGCACGAGCCGCACGCCTCGAGGTCGATGCGGCGTGCATCACCCGCCACGGTCTGGGCAACGCCGACGGCGCCGTCGTGCTCCTCGAGCGCGCGGCGGCGCGCGTCCCGATCGCGCCCCAGGTCCATCGGCGTGCTCTCGATGAGCTCGTGACGCTGCACGAAGCCGCAGGCCGGAGGCGTGAGGCCCTCCGCATGCGACAGCTCCGCCTGGTGCACTTCGACGACCCACGCGCCCGCGCACACGAGCTGCGTGTCATCGCCGGGCTCCACGAGTCACTGGACGACCCCGCCGCCGCCGTCGCGGCGCTCGACAGGGCGCTGGAGCTCACGCCCGATGATGCGACGCTCGCCGAGGCGCTCGACCGCCTGCTCCAGGCCGGCTCCTTGACGGAGCGGCGTGCCGAGCTCTGGTCCCGCCTCGCTGCCGCCGCACCCGGTGGAGCGGTGCGCGCGCAACGGCTCGTGCGAGCCGCGAGGCACGCGGAGACGCTGGGGGACGGCGCGCGGGCCGTGGACCTGCTCCGCGCCGCGCTCGTGGCTCACCCCGCGGACTCGGAGGCGGTCGACAGGCTGCTCCTGCTGCTGGCGCCCCGTCCGAGCGAGACCGCGGCCGAGGAGGTCCGGGCGCGGGTGGCGATCCACGCGCACGCGGCCGACCACGCGACCGACCCTGCCCGCCGCCTCGCCCACCTGGAGATCATCGCCTTGCTCCAGGAAGAGCGGCTGGCAGACGCGGGCGCTGCCGCTGCGACACACGAGGCGATCCTCCGCCTGGATCCCACCCGGCGCACCTCGATGCTCGGCCTCGCCCGGACGGCCGCGCGGGGCGGCGACCAGGCCATGCTCGCACGCGCGCTCGTCGCGGAGGCGGAGGCCGCCGCGGATCCGGCGTCGCGGAACGCGCTCTCCGTCCGCGCAGCGGAGGCCTTGGCCACGTCGGACCCGGAACGCGCCCTCGCCCTCACGCGCGAGGTGCTCGCCCGCACGCCTGCGCATGCCGAGGCGCGCGCGCTCGAGCAGCGCCTGCACGAGACCTCCGAACGATGGACGCAGGTCGACGCGGCGCTCGCCGCGCGCATCCAGCACGCGACGGAGGCGCACCAGCAGGTCGACCTGTGGCTGGCCCGCGCAGAGCTCCAGCGGACGCGGATGCGGGCGCCACACGATGCCCTCGCCTCGATCCGCGCCGCCCTGGCCGTCGACCCGAAGCACCCAGGCGCCCGCGATGCGTGGCTTGCGCAGCTCGCGGCGACGGGGGACGAGAAGGCGCTGCGCGAAGGACTGCTCGGTCTCGCGAAGGGCGAGGCCAGCGCCGGTGCCCGTGCGCGATGGCAGACGCTCGCCGCGGAGCTCGACGAGCTCGTCCTGCGCGACGACGTGGGCGCGGCAGACCTCTATGCGCGAGCCCTGAACGAGACTCCAGGCGACGTGTGGCTCGAGGAGCGACGGGCGCGCGTCGTCGCCCGCAGCGGGCGCCAGGAAGGCGCCGCACCCGGCGAGCAGAATGTGGCGGACATCGAGGCCACCCTGGCCCGCGATCCCACTGCGCCCGACGCCCTGCGGGCGCTCGAGCACGTAGCTCGCGCGAGCGGCTCGCCGCAGCAACTCGCGAGCGCGCTCGCGCGAGAGGCCGACGCGTTCCAGGCGGATGCCCCGAGGCTCGCCGCGCTCTGGGCGCTCACCGCGCTGGTCCAGTGGAAGCTCCCCGACGACGACGACACCGCGCTCGTCCAGCGGATACTCCAGAGGGCGCCGGGCGACCGCGCAGCGCTCGACGCCGCGATCCGAAGGGCCATCCCCGCCGCCCGCGGGGGTGACGCCGGCGCACGCACGCGCCTCGTCGCCGCCCTCGTCGCGCGTCTGGCGCAGGCACAGGACGATACCGAGCGCGTGTGGGCACACCTGGCGCTCGCCCTCGTGCTCGAGCCCGAGGAGGCGACCCACAACGACGAGACGACGGCGGCGCTCGAGCACTACCGCGAGGCTCTGCGCATCGATCCCCGCTCGGCGGTCGCCGCCGCAGGGGCTGCCCACCTGGCAGGTGCGCTCGGTGACGCGGACGCCATGGTCGCCGCGATGCTCACGCAGGCCGACCTGGCAGCGGAGCCCGCGCGACGCGCCGCCCTCCTGGCGCAGGTTGCAGGCAAGCTCCTTGGCGCGCAGGATCCGCGGCTCGGAGCGCGGTCGGAGCGCCTCGCGCGCGCCGGCGAGATCCTCGAACGCGCGCTGGACGCCGATCCGGAGGCCGTCCCCGCGGTGAGCCTCCTGGTGGCCGTACGCGACGAGGAGGGAGGGCGGGACCGCCTCCTGGCGTCCCTCCGCGGCGCTCTGGCACGCGCGCGCTCGGCCGATGCCGTCGCGCTCCTCGGCGCAGAGGTGGCGCGCGTCGCGTCGCTCGATCCTGCCGACCGCGTGCTCGCGGTCGATGCGCTCCGCCGCGTGCTCGTGGTGCGCCCCGGGGATGCGCCCACGCTGCGAGCGCTGGCGGACCTGTGCGTGGCGCAAGGGGCGTGGGGCGAGGCCGTCGAGGCTCTCGAGGGGGTGGCTGCGCGCGCGCGCGAGCCTCGCACCCGGATCGCGGCGCTGTTCGAGCTGGCGGACCTGTACGCTCGTGTCCTGCTCCGCCCTGCTGACGTCGAGCGCGCGCTGCGCGCCGCGCTGGACGTCGATCCCTCCTCGGTCGAGGCGCTGCGGAGGCTGCTCGCCGTGCGCCGCGACGCGGGGGCAACCGAGGCCGAGGTGGGCTCGCTGCTCGGGCGCCTCGGCGAGGCGGAGCCCGCGCCCGAAGGGCGGGCCGAGGCGCTCGGAGCTCTCGCGGAGCTGCGGCGTTCGGCGAGCGACGCCCCCGGGGCCGAGTCGGCCCTGATCGAGGCCGCCGCGCAGGCGCCGACCGCCGGGCGCGTGGCGCGCATCCTGGAGCTGTACGCGGGCTCTCCGGGGGAACAGGCGCGCGTGCTGTCGTCCGTCGTCGCGCGCACGCAGGAGCTGGAGCGTCCGGACGCGCTGAGCCTCACCGCCCTCGGACGCCTCGAGGTGGACGCGCTCGGACGCTGGCCCGACGGCGTCGCGCACCTGCGCCTCGCGGTCGCCCTCGCCCCCGGAATGCACGAGGCGCGCGCCGCCCTGGCGAGGGGCCTGCTCTACGGCCGTGGCGCGGCGGACGCCGTCGCGCTGCTGGCGCCGATGCTCGTCCCCGACGCCGCCCCGCTGCTGTCTCTGCACGATCCGGCCGCGGCGCTCGCGACGCTGGAGGCTGCGCTGGCCGGTGAGGGGCGTCGCGACGAGGCGATCGTCGCCCGCGAGCTCCGCGCCGTGGCGGGAGGGCTCGACGACGGAGCGCACGCCGAGCTCCGTGCGAGACGCCTTGCCGCGGTGGACCCTTCGTCCGCGCCGGTGGCGCTCGACGGCGCGACGTTGCGAACGAGCGTGGTCCCGCAGGACGCGCCGCTTCTCATGTTCGACCTGGCGGCGGCCCTGGCGGGGACGGAGGCGAAGGTCGCCCGCACCGACCTCGACGCGCTCGGCGTCGTGGCGCGAGACCGGCTGACGACGTCCGCCGGCCATCCACTCCTTCCCCTCGTGCATCGCATCGCTTCGATGGTGGGCATCCCGCGACCGGACATCGTGGTGACGGGCGGCGTCCGGCGGGCGCGCGTGGCGATGCAAGACGCGCCCTGGCTGATCGTCCCCGAGGGGCTCCTCTCCCGGCCCGAGTCGGCGCAGATCGCGACGCTGATGGGGCCGCTGGTGCGCATCGCCCTGGGGCTGTCGTGGCTCGACGAGCTGCCCGCGGACCAGGTGCAGGCCGTGCTCTGCGGCGCGGCGCGGCTGGTGGTCGCCGGCTATGGGCCCGACGTCGAGGACGACGAGATCGTGCGCCGTGTGGGCCGAGCCGTGGGCCGCAAGCAGAAGAAGGCGCTGGCCGAGCTGGTGCCGGCCCTGTCGGCGAGCATTGCGCCGACGCTCGACGACGTGGCCTCGTTCGAGCAGGCCGTGGCGCGGACGGAGCTGCGCGCGGCGTTCGTGGCCACCGGGGATCTGCTGGCCACGCTCGACGTGGTGCGCGCCGCCGATACGGAGCTCGCGCGCGCCACCGCGGATGTCGGCGCCCGCGCGCTGGGGGCGACGCTGGCGCATCCCCTGGCGGGCGACGTCACGCGATTCGCTCTTGCTCCGTCGACGACGACGCTGCGCTGGCGCGCGGGGACGCTCTGGGGCGTGTCACGCTAGCGAGCGGCGCCTCCGCGAGCCAGCGCTCCAGCGCCTCGAGCGCGCGCCGACCGGTCGCCTCGTATCGCTCGCGCTTCTTGAGACGACGGTCGCTCGCCGGAGGGAGCCACGCCCAGGTCACGTTCGACGGCTGGTAGTCCGGCACGTCGCGCGTCAGGTGGGTCACGACGCCGCCCAGGGCCGTCGTCGGCGGGGGCGGCGTGACCTCGCGCCCGAGGAGCGACTGCGCGAGCATGACGCCGCAAACGAAGCCGCCGGCGCAGCTCTCGACGTACCCCTCCACGCCGGTGATCTGCCCGGCCAGGAACACGCCCGGTCGTGCGCGCAGCTGCATGCGCGCGTCGAGGGTGCGCGGCGCGTCGACGAACGTGTTGCGGTGGACGCTCCCGTAGCGCAGGAGCTCCGCTTGCTCGAGGCCCGGGATGGTGCGCAAGACGCGCGACTGCTCGGGCCACGTCATCCGCGTCTGGAAGCCGACCAGGTTGTACGCCGTCGCCGCCGCGTCCTCGGGCCGCAGCTGGACCACCGCGAACGGCCGCTGCCCCGTACGCGGGTCGACCAGCCCGACCGGCTTCATCGGTCCGAAGGCGAGCGTCATCTCCCCGCGCGAGGCCATCACGTCGATGGGAAGACACCCCTCGAAGTACCGGACGTCCTCGAACCCGCGGGGCTCGACCTTCTTCGCCGCGAGCACGGCGGCCACGAAGGCCCGGTACTGCGCCTCGTCGAAGGGGCAGTTCACGTACGCCTCGTCGTCTCCGGCCTCGGTCCCCTTGCCGTAGCGGGATTGCTTGAACACCTTGCCCCAGTCGATCGAATCGGCGCTCACGATGGGCGCGATGGCGTCGTAGTAGGCCAGCTGCTGGTGCCCCACGACGCGCGCCAGATCCGCCGCCAGCGCGTCGCCCGTCAGCGGACCGGTGGCGAGGACGACGGGGGCCTCCGGGGATGCGTCGGGGATGGCCTCCACGACGAGCGACTCCAGGCGCACGCGCTCGTGTCCGCGGAGGCGCTCGGTCACCAGGGCCGAGAAGGCCTCGCGATCGACCGCCAGGGCTCCGCCCGCCGGTACGCGCGTCGCGTCGGCGCAAGCGAGGACGAGAGAGCCGGCGCGGCGCAGCTCTTCCTTGAGCAGGCCCACCGCGTTCGCCAGCGGGTCGGCGCCGCGCATCGAGTTCGAGCACACCAGCTCGCAGAACGCGTCGGTCGTCTGCGCCGGCGTTCGCGCCAGCGGCTTCTGCTCGACGAGCCGCACGTCGATCCCGCGCTCTGCGAGCTGCCACGTGACCTCGCAGCCCGCGAGGCCCGCGCCCACGACGGTGACGGTAGGCATCCGCGCGCGGTGTAGCATGGTCAGGCCCATGCGCTCGACCCAAGGCGGAAGGTGATGGCTCTCGACGTCGCCCTCGCCTCGTGCGTCGCCCTCCCGGAGCCCGACGCCGATCTGCTTCCCCTGCTCGACGCGCTGCGAGCGTCCGGCCTCTCCGCCGACGTCCTGGCCTGGGACGACGCCGGCGCGGACTTCGCGTCGGCACGCATGACCCTGCTGCGCTCGACGTGGAACTACACCGAGCGACCGGCCGACTTCCTGGCGTGGATCGACCGCACCGCCGCCTCGGGCGCCCTCTACAACACCGCGCGCACGGTGCGCTGGAACGCGCACAAGGGCTACCTCCTCGACCTCGAGGCGCGCGGGGTGCCCGTGGTGCCCACCCACCTCGTGCGACGCGGCGCGACCACGCCGCTCGGGGAGGTGATGGAGACGCGCGGCTGGGTCGACGTCGTCGTCAAGCCGGCGGTCTCGGGAGGTTCGCGTCACACGCTGCACATCGGCCCCGGCTCGCGGGACCGCGGCGAAGCGCACCTGCGCGCGCTGGCCGCGCGGGAGGACGTCCTGGTGCAGCCGTATCTCGCGTCGGTCGAGGGCTACGGCGAGCGCGCCGTGGTCTGGATCGACGGCGAGGCCACGCACGCGGTACGCAAGTCACCGCGCTTCCTCGGCGACCCCGAGTCGGTCTCCGCCGCGGTGCCGATCGCGCCGGACGAGGCCGATCTCGCGCGCCGCGCCGTGGCCGTCGCGCCGGAGCCCCTGCTCTACGCGCGGGTCGACCTCGCCCGCGACGAGCACGGCGTCCCGCGCGTCATGGAGCTCGAGCTGATCGAGCCGTCGCTCTTCTTCCCCCAGGCGCCCGCCGCGCTGGCGCGCTACGTCCGCGCCGTCCGCCAGCGGCTCGGCCCCTGACGTGCTACCTCATCGGGCGTGCTGACCACCGTCCTCGGCCTGCTGTGGGGTCTCGCGCAGGGCGTCCGTCACGCCCTCGAGCCCGACCACCTGGCGGCCGTGTCGACGCTGGTGGCGGAGCGCAAGACGGCGCGATCCGCGGCGTCGTACGCCGTGGCCTGGGGCGTGGGGCACGCGCTCGTCTTGCTCGCGTTCGGTGGGGCCCTGCTCCTGCTGCGCGGCCAGGTGCCGGAGCGCGTGGGGGCCGCCTTCGAGCTCGTCGTCGCTGCGATGCTGGTCGTTCTCGGGGTGCGTGCCCTCCGTCGCGCGCTGGTCCGCGACGTGTCGGGAGAGGCGCGCCCGCACGGGCACTCGGTCGGCGCTCACGCGCACGCCGGGCCCGCCGATCACCTCCACGTGCGCGGGTTCACGCTCGCACGCCAGCCCCTCGTCGTCGGGTCCATCCACGGCCTGGCGGGCAGCGGCGCCCTCGCGGCCATCGTCCTGTCCCGGATGCCCTCGCCGCTCGCCGGGCTGGTCTACATGGCGGTCTACGGCGGTGGGGCCATGCTTGGAATGGCGATGCTGGCAGGCGTCGCCGGCGTGCCGCTGGCCCGGCTCGCCCGCACGAGGCGGGGCATCCCTGTGCTTCTCGGCACGACCGGCGCCCTTTCCTTGCTGCTCGGGGTCGCCTGGGGCTGGGCGGCGGCGGGTGTGGCGCTGGCGAGCTGACGACGAGCCGCGCGGCCCGCGGCCCTCACTTGCCCTGCGCGCAATGACGTCTGGAGATGAAGCGGCGCGCCTCGCCGTTGCGGGCGGCGCGTCAGTGCCGGCGCCGGCGCCTGACGATAGGGATGGCCAGCATCCCGACGCCGACGAGCAGGGCGACGTCGCCGGCGCTTCCCCCGGTGATGGCGCATCCACAGCCGCCCGAGCTGCCCGCTCCCCCGCCTGCGCCGTTCGCGCCGCCGTCGTCACCGCCGGGCCCGCCGCCGTCGTCACCCACCGGCCCGCCGTCGGGCCCCACCACGCCTCCGTCCGGCCCCGGGCCGCTGCCCTGCGCGCCGAGGTCCTCGTCGCACTTCGTGCCGTCGGGCTCGGTCACCGTGAGGTGTCCGCCCAGCGCGCCCGTCTTGTCGAACTTCACGACGTAGCTCCCGCCCTTGTAGGCGATGGTCGCCGTCGCGCTGATCGCGTCCTCCGCGAGCTGCGACGCCGGCGTGACGGTGTCGGTCGCGTCGGTCATCTGCAGCACGTGCAGGAAGTAGTCGCGCGCCTGCGGTTGCTTGGGGACCACCTCGATGCGCGTGCCGCCCGACTCCTTGTCGGGCGCGCTCGGCGGCCACGGCTTGCCCTCCACGGTGAAGTTGGTGACCACGTTCAGGCTCGCGCTCGACGGCAGGAGCGTCTGCGCCACCAGCTTGCCCTGGCCGTTGACGACGGTGGCCGTGCTGCCGCTGACGGCGGGCGCGTTGATGGCGTGCAAGAGGAACCGCTTCTCGTAGCTCGGGTCGAGCGCGTTCACGCGGTCGAAGACGAGCAGCAGGTCGGGGCGCAGGTAGACGAACTGCCGCGTCACCTCGTCGACCTTCGGCGTGTTGCCGTCGGTCACGAAGCCCGGCGACGAGTACGCCGCCGTCACGTCGCAGGCCACGTAGTCGTGGCACTGGGCGTGCTCGAACGTCTTCAGGTTCCCCGTCTCGTAGAAGGCGCCGCTCGTCTTGTTCTTCAGGTACGTCGCCAGGTCCGGGTTGGCGAAGGCGCTGCCGTCCTTGAGGCGCCGCAGCGGCCGCTGGCCGCCGTCGTTCACGCTCGGCTGGCCGTTGAGCGTCTGCGAGTTGGGGAAGAACTCGCCCGGCTGGTAGACGGCGAGCGTGTTCGCGTGCACCGAGTGCTGCGAGTAGTAGTTGTCCCAGTGCGGCGTGTCGAACGAGTCGTACGTCCCGTCGCTCCCCGACAGGATGGCGTGGCGGAACACCTGGAACGCGCCGGCCTCGTCGTGCCCGTGGGCGCCGAAGTAGTCGCCGCAGGAGACCCACACGAACGCGTCGCCCGCGCCCCAGCCCGAGCGCATCACCGCGACGTCCGCCGCCGTCTTGCTCAGCCAGGCCGCCGTCGGGAGCGTCGCGCGCGGCGTCGCCGTGCCGTCCTTGCCGTCGTCGTAGTAGAGCGCCTTCCAGAACTGGCCGGTCCCCGGGTAGTCGTAGACGGCCGGCACGTTGGCGGTGATCTCGATGGCCAGCGCCTGCCCCAGCGGCGACTGCTCGCCGTAGTTGAGCGAATCGACCAGACCCCGCGAGAAGAGCTGGATGGACTGCTTGTTCGACTGCGTGTCGCCCCAGTAGACGTAGTCGTAGTCCGGGCGCATCGCGTACGAGAGCATCCGGAAGTAGCCCTCGAAGAGGTCGCCGGCGTTCGACTTGATCCACGCCCCCATGTCCTCGTCGGTGGCGATCGACCACGCGTTCGCGAACATGGCCGGGTCCGCCACCGAGCCGAGCGCGTAGGTCATCCCCTCGTGCCACCAGTCGGCCTCGTAGGCCATGGCGGGCAGGATCACCGTCTTCCACTGCGTCTCGGCCTGCGTGAGCCACTGCTGCGCCTGCGCGTCGCTGCCCGTGCCGGCCAGCGTCAGCGCCCCGAGCGCGATCGTGTTCCACACGTTCGTGTCGTCGTCGTGAAAGACGTCGCTGGCCGTGTAGTTGGCGAGGTACCACTGGATCCACTTGACGATGCGCGCCTCGAGCGCCGCCTTGTCGGTCGCCGCCAGCGCGCCGTCGCACCAGTCGCGCACCCCGGCGATCTGGAGCATCGAGCCGCCGTTGCGCGAGATGTTGCAGTGCGCGTCGGTGGCCGAGCACTGCGCGTCGCAGGTGGCGTTGCCGCTGGGCACGGGATCGCACACGCCGCTCTTGGTGGGATCGTTCAGCACCGCCAGGGCGGTCGCGCACTGCGTGGCGTCGCCGGTCACCAGGTACTTGGCGGCGGCGTTGAGGGCTCCGGTCCCGTTCAGCGACGACGCGCAGTACTTGTAGGCCGGGTCGCTGCCGGTGCACCGCTGCTTGAAGGTGGCCACGGAGACGCCCCGCCCGGTGCCGTTCGAGAAGAGGAGTCGCGGCCGGTCCGGACGGACGGTGGTGGCCTGCGCCGCGGCCGGGACCGTGAGGAGCGCGCCGACGACCGCCAGGAGCGTGCGCTTGCTCATGAGGCAATGGTACATGGCCTGGATGCCGCTACGCCCGTGCTGCGCGCTGCTCCCCGTCGCCGTGGCGCTCGTCCTTCCCTCCTGCAGCAGCAAGGTGGCCCCCGCGGGGCTTCCGGCCGTCGACTCGTCGTGCGCCGGCCCGTGCCCGCAGTCGAACATCAAGCACGTGGTCGTCGTCCTTCAGGAGAACCACACCTTCGACGACCACTTCGGCGCGTACTGCACCGCCACGCCGGGCTCGAACCCCAGCTGCACCGACGGGCCGGGGTGCTGCGAGGCCATGCCGGCCACCGATCCGGCGGGCCACGCGCCCGTCGTCCTCGACGACGACACGATGGGCGGCCACGGCCCCGACAACGGCAAGGTCTGCGAGACCGACGCCATCGACGGCGGCAAGATGGACCGCTTCGTCACCGCCTCCTGCGGCAACCCGGGCAACGTCGCCGCCGCCTCCCCCGCCATCATCCAGCCGCTGTGGGATCTCGCCGCGGGCGGCGCGCTCGCCGACCGCTACTTCCAGCCCGTGGTGGGCGCGAGCTCCGCCAACGACATGTACCTCGCGCGCGCGGCGTTCGTGTTCGACGACAACACCGTGAGCCCCAAGGGCGCGCTCGGCCTCGGCTGCGGCCTGGAGGCGACGCCGATGCAGTACACCGACCGCACCATCGGCGATCTCCTGAGCGCGCAGGGCGTCCCCTGGACGCTCTACTCCGAGGGGTACCAGGCGATGAGCGACGCGGTCGCGCTGGGCACGTGCCCCGCCGTACCGGGCGACTGCCCGGCGGGCCTCGCGCTCTTTCCGTGCATCCTCGATCCCGGGGACCTGCCGTTCGAGTACTTCCCGTCGTCGCGCGACAACCCGCAGACGATGAGGGACCTGTCGGCGTTCGACGACGCGCTCGACCAGGGCGGCCTCCCGGCCTTCGCGCTGGTGCGCGCCATCGGGTACCGCTCCGAGCACCCCGGGCTGCGCGATCGCCTGAGCGACGGCATCGCCTTCGTCACCGGCGTCGTCGATCGCGTGATGAAGTCGCGTTACCGCGACGACACGCTCGTCATCGTCACCTACGACGAGGGCGGCGGCTACTTCGACCACGTCGCGCCGCCTCCCGCGAGCGCCGTCGACGGCAAGCCCTACGGCACCCGCGTGCCCTTCGTCGCCCTCGGGCCGTTCGCGCGGAAGAACTCCGTGTCGCACGTCGTCCTCGAGCACTCGTCGATCGTGAAGTTCCTGGAGTGGAACTTCCTCGGCGGCGCCACCGGGCAGCTCGGCACCCGCGACGCCGTGGTGAACAACCTCGGCAGCGTCCTCGATCCGGCGACGACCGGCGTGCCCGTCCCCGAGCAGTGAGGGCTGGCGGGGCTGTCCCCGGACACCCGCGGACCTGTCCACGGACAGTCGAGCGCGAATATTCCATGTTGGCCCTTGCACCCAGGCGTGAGCCCACGTAGAAGTCCGCCCACCTGCACCTACCCTGGGGGGTCTCGATGCGCGTCGCTCCTGCCTTTGCTGCTCTCTCGTTCGCCTTCGCTTTCACCGGCTGCTCGGCCGGGGCGGCCTCCACGCATGCCCTGCCGCAGAGCGCGCCCATTCCCTTCCTGCTCCAGTACGTCGGCGAGTACGACGGCGCCGGGCACGCAGGGATCGCGCAGCTCGTGCTGCACGCCAGCGGCGCCTTCGAGGCGACCATCGACGGCCACGCGACCGAGGGCACGTTCGCCGGCGCGAGCACCCCGGGCGACGCGAGCGTGACCCTGTACACCACCGACGGGCTGACCCTCTCCGCGTCGTTCCGGGCCATCGTGGCCCCGTGGCCCGTGCCCGCGCAGAGCGTGGTCGACGTGGTGCGCCCCGGCGGGGCGACCGAGACGCTGATCGCCCCCTGGGTCGCCGGGGACGAGACGATGTGCTCCGCGACGGACGGCAGCTGGCACGACGACGACGCCGACGCGAAGACCGGCCTCTACTGCACCTGCCGCGAGACCGCCGTCTTCATGCCCAGCCGCGGCGGCTGCGTCGCCGCCGGCGCCTCCGGCAGCGATCCGGCGCGCCTGCCCATCTCCGACGGCGCGCGGCAGCGTGCCGGCGAGTACGACGGCTCCAGCCGCGTCGGCTCGATCGTCCTGGCCGCCGACGGCTCGTACCAGGCCACCATCGACCGCCAGCCCGAGCACGGCAGCTGGTGGGACGGCGGCTTCTCGGATCCGAAGAGCCCCGACGTCTCCATCCGCTGCACGAGCGCCCTCCACGCCTTCGCCGCCACGCTGCGCGACGGCACGATGACCGTGCAGTGGGCCTCCGGCCCGGGCGAGACCCTCAGCGCGGCGGCTGGTTCAGCTCGATGACGTTGCCGTCCGGATCGCGGACGAAGATCGCCTGCGACCCGTTGCCGAAGCGGACCGGCCCCTCCCGGATGGGAAACCCAGCCGCCTCGAGCAGGCTCTTGGCGGCCAGCACGTCGGGGCACGACAGCGCGACGTGGGTGATGCCGGGGTGCTTCTCCGGCACGTCCATCAGCACGTTCGGCTCGCTCGCCTTCGGCGCGTTGAGCACCAGGTTGATCTCCACGCCGGCCGGGTGATCGAGGATGGCGACCGGCTCGGGCCCCACCGGCCCCATCGTCTTCTCGTAGCCGAGGAGGCGGTAGAAGGCGATCGAGCGCTCGAGGTCGTGCACCCGGATGCCGATGTGGGCGAGGCCGGCGATGGGTACGGTCTGCATGACCGCGAGCATAGCGCCGGACGCCCGCTACGCGCGCTCGACCACCACCACGCCCTTCACCTTGGTGAGCGCCTTCATCACCGTCTTCAGCTGCGCCAGGTCGGTGCACACGAACGAGAAGAGGTTCACCGCGCGCCCGTCGTCGCCGGCGCGGCAGTTGGCCTCGCTGATGTTGATCCCCTGCGCCATGAAGGTCTGCCCCACGTTGGCGAGGATTCCGGGCTGGTTGGCCGTCACCACGCGCAGCTGCACGCTGCGGTTGATGCGCGCCTTGGTGTCCCACTGGATCTCCACGCGCCGCTCGGGATCGGTGTCGAACGCCTTGGGGCATCCGCGGCGGTGGATGGTGACGCCGCGTCCCCGCGTGATGAAGCCGAGGATGTCGTCGCCCGGCAGCGGGTTGCAGCACTTGGCGTAGCGCACCAGCACGTCGTCGATCCCGTTGATGCGGATGGCCCCCTCGTCGCGCTTGATGACCTTGCGCACCAGGCCCGCGATGCGCCCCTCGCGCAGCTGCTCGGGGGGCTTGCTCTCCTTGCCCTCGTCGTCGGGCGGGGCGACGAACTTGACGATGTCCTCGGGGTCGATCTTGCCGTAGCCGATGCTCACGTAGAGCTCTTCGAGGTTCTGGACCTTGACCTCCTCGAAGACCCGCCGCAGCTCGGCCTCGTTCTTGAGCAGCTTGCTCGCGCTCACGCCGGCCTTGTGCAGCTCCTTCTCGAAGAGCTCCTCGCCCAGACGCCGGCTCTTGTCGCGCTGCTCCTGGCGGAGATAGTTGCGGATCTTCGAGCGCGCGCGCGTGGTGCCGGCGAAGTCGAGCCAGTCCTTGTTGGGGTGCTGGTGG
>DATBQU010000076.1:0-4466 GCA_036560665.1 Polyangiaceae bacterium | reverse complement strand
CCATCCGCAACCAGCAGCTCTGGATCCAGGGGATGCCGGGCGAGGACCGCCGCTGCGTCGGCTGCCACGAGTCGCGCACCGGCCAGGGCGTTCCCACCTTCGGCCAGAACCCGACCGTCGCCGAGCAGCACGGCGCGCAGGACTTCACCGAGGCCATCGCCAGCCGCGCCGAGTACCCGTGGGACAAGAAGGTCCAGCCGATCTTCGACGCCAAGTGCACGTCCTGCCACAACGCCTCGACGACGTCGTACTACTACATGACGCGCACCGACCCCGTCACCGGCGTGGCGACGACGTACAAGATCCCGACGCTCGACCTGACCACCACGCCCGTCACCGTCTACTACGACCGCAAGGTCGCCTCGTGGCCCGCCTCGTACGTGTCGATCTTCTACCCGGCGACGATGGGCATGATGATGGGCAACTCGACGACGGGGAAGGTCGTCGTCACCGGCGCGGCTCCCTGCGCGCAGGGCGGCCTGCACAACCCGGCCAACGCCGCCGGCTGCACGCCCTGGTACGGCATCCCCGGCAGCGCGCGCGCCTCGGCGCTCACCCAGAAGACCAACCTGCACGGCACCGACGGCAGCATGGCCTGGCCGGTGGGCACCTACCCCATGCACCCCGAGGACAAGGGCGCGCAGTACTCGCTCACGGATGACGAGCGCAAGACCATCGCCGTGTACCCCATGGACCTCGGCGGGCAGTACTGGGCCAGGCAGAACACGGGCTTCGTGCCCCTCACCAGCGGTGACCCAGTCACCCCCACGCACTGAAGGACGAAGAGGAGAACCGCCATGCGCCGCAACACGATTCTTCAGCTCGCGATGGGTAGTTTCCTCGCCGTCGCCACGACGTTCGCCACGACCGACGCGCAGAGCGCCGGCGGGCCGCCGCGGGAGGTGACGCCGAACGGCCCCGGCGTCGCCGGCGTCTACGGCACGGTCCCCGCCGACCAGGCCGAGTTTCTCTCCACCCCCGACGGCATCAAGGCCGCCGCCGCGAGCGGCGCGCCCTCCATGGTGTGGGAGACGCTCGAGCACGGAGAGAAGATCGAGTGCCTCGACTGCATCCCCGTGGTGGCGCCGCTGCTCTACGACGCCAACCCGAAGACACGCGAGATCGCCGCGTGGTGGCTGCGTCGCCGCATCTTCGGCGTGTTCGGTCAGGGCGAGGTCTACCAGCAGACGGTTCAGGCGCTGCAGAGCGATCCCGATCCCGTCCGGCGCTCGTACGCCGCCTACGCCCTCGGCGAGTTCTTCGCCGCACCGGGCATCGACGCCTGCGCCGCGGCGCTGGCCAACCACACCGATCCCACCACCGGCCAGCAGACGACGACCATGGACGGCGACGCCCGCGTCCGCGCGGCGGCGGCCAGCGCCCTCGGCCGGCTGAACGACGACGGGGGCGGGGCGCTCGGCAAGGCGCTGGGCGACTCCGACGCCGGCGTCCGGCTCGCCGCGCTCGGCTCCGCCACGCGCATCAACTCGTTCTCGGGTCTGTCCGGCGTGGCCGGCCTGACCTCCGACCCCAACGTCGACGTGCGCCGCCGCTCCATCGAGGTGCTCGACGCTCTCGGAGCGAAGGACACCGTCGCCGCGGTGGCCGCCGCCGCCCAGAACGACGCCGACGCCGGCGTCCGGGCCGAAGCGTGCCACGCGCTCGGTACGTTCGGCGACGCCTCGGCGCGCGCCGTGGTGCAGAACCTCGCCCAGAACGACCCCGACGGGTTCGTGCGCGACCAGGCGCAGATCGCGCTCCGCAGGCTCTAGGCGAGCCATGAAGGCGTAGCCAAATGCCCCCGTGCCGCGTCACGGGGGCGCTACCATGAGGCCATGCGAGCCGCGAGCTTCCTTGCAGCGGTGACGCTCGGCGTGGTGGCTGCCTGCGCCTCGGGCGCATGCACCACCAAGGAGCCGCAGGCGTCGACCTACTTCGACCGCTCGATCGCTCCCATCCTGGAGCTGTCGTGCGTGCGCACCAACACCGGCGCCGGCTGCCACGTCGCCGACGCCAAGGGCAACGCCTTCGGCAACCTCGACCTCACCGGCTTCTCCGGCGTCGACCACCGCCGCGATCTCCTCCTCGACTACGGCCCGTACCTCCAGCCCTCGATGCTGGTGAAGAACGTGCCGCCGTACCAGGTGGAGATCTCGCTGTGGGACGGCACCAAGGTCGACGTCACCACCGACATCAAGCACGTGGGCGGCCCCATCCTCGATCCCACGGCCAGCGCCTACCAGACGCTGCGCCGGTACATCGAGAACGGCGCGACCGAGGACAACACCGGCGTTCCGCCCGTGACCCTGCCGCACACGCCGTGCAGCGATCTCGTGCCGAGCGCGCCGGGCTTCAACCCCGACGTCGACCCCGGCGGGGCGGACTGGGGCCTCTTCCAGTCCGCCGCGGCGCCGGTGCTCCAGTCGGCGTGCAGCGCCGGCGACTGCCACGGGACGCAGGTCAACGCGCTCTACTTCGCCTGCGGGAACACGCCGCAGGAGGTGCGCTGGAACTACTTCGCCGCCGTCGACTACCTGGCGTCGATCCCCGTGCAGAGCGAGCTCATTCGCCGCCCGCTGGCCACCTCGCAGGGCGGCAGCTACCACGAGGGCGGGCCGCTCTTCACCTCGGTGCAGGACCAGAGCTACCAGGCGCTCCTGCAGTGGGCGCAGGCGCACGGTCCGCCGACGCCGCAGAACCTCGACCCCGCGTTCCTCTTCTTCGCGCAGCGCGTGCAGCCGGTGCTGGTCAAGAAGGGCTGCATGATGGCGCAGTGCCACTCGGCCGGGATGTTCCACGAGTACCGCCTGCGCGGCGGCTCGGCCGGCAGCTTCGCCCTCCAGACCACGCGCAAGAACTACCAGTTCTCCATCGGGCAGCTGTCGCTCGAGAGCGACGACGTGGGCGCCAGCCGCCTGGTGCGCAAGAACCTCTACCGCCCGGAGGTCTTCCCGGGGTCGAACGGCATCGCCCACCGCGGAGGGCCCCTGCTGGAGGACTTCGGCGACAAGCTCGCCAGCGGGACGCTCTGCGACCAGGGGAGCTTCGACTACGACAAGGGCAACCTCGATCAGATCCCGGGCTACTGCGTGATCCGCGAGTGGCACAAGCGCGAGCGCGCCGAGCGCAACCTGGCGGCGCTGTCGGCCGTCGTGTACGTCAGCCGCCCGCCGCCGCCCACGCCCGATCGCGCGCAGGACTTCGACGTCTTCTCCGGAGGGGCGACGCTGCACAGCGCCAAGGCCACGCTCCTGCCGACGGGCGACCTCGTGCTGGGCGCCGACACCCCCGTCAACGTCTCGGCGTGCGGGCTGGGCGGCAGCCCCGACATCCGCAGGCCTGCCGTCTCCTGGGACGCCAAGACCATCGCCTTCGCCGCGCGCTCCGCCGACACCGACCCGCTCGCCATCTACACCATGAAGGCCGACGGCACCGGCTGCGCGAAGCAGGCGGACATCGCCGCGCACGACGCCAGCGCCAACGGCGGGATCCTCGAGCACGACTTCGACCCGGCCTTCAGCCCGCCGGGGCCGGACGGAGCCGAGCGCATCGTCTTCGCCTCGACCCGCGGCAACCTCGACTCGGGCGCCTTCGACTACACCGGCCCCCAGCGCACGCCGGAGGACCCGACCAAGCCCAACGCCAACCTCTACGTCCTCGAGCCCGATCCCGGCAACCAGGGCAAGAACCGGGTCCGGCAGCTGACCTGGCAGCTCAACATGGAGCGCCTGCCGGCCTTCATGCAGGACGGCCGCCTCGTCTTCACCGCCGAGAAGCGCGAGCCGAACTTCTACCAGCTCGCCCTGCGCCGCCAGAACCTCGACGGCAGCGATTACCACCCCCTCTACGCGCAGCGAGCGAGCATCGGCGCGGTGCAGGCGACGCACGTCACCGAGCTGGCGCACAAGGACTTCGCCGCCATCTTCAGCGACCAGAAGGCGCAGCACGGCGCGGGCTCGCTGGCGGTCTTCAACCGCTCCATCGGGGTCGACTACACCAGCCCCAACCCCGGCGACTACGCGGTCGACCCGAGCGTCATCGATCCCAACTCGCCGAGCTCGGTCGAGCAGGCGTTCTTCCTGCACTCGCTCCGCCTCGTCGGCACCGACGGCTCGTACACCAGCCCGTCCGCCCTGCCCGACGGCAAGATGCTGGTGAGCTTCGGGAGCGGCGACCCCGCCTCGTTCGGCGGAGACTTCGACGTCTACGTGCTCGACCCGGTCACCGGGAACAAGACCAGGCTGCTCGGCGGCGCCGGCACGGCCGAGATCGAGGCGGTCGCCGTCTACGAGCGCGCGCCGAAGGGCATCTTCGTCGGCACGGCGGACGAGCCCAACGGCAACACCACCGTGCACCCCGACGACCCCAACGCCGACATCACCGTGCTCGACATGACGGCGCTGGCGTCGCTGCTCTTCCAGAACACGCCGACCGGGCGCGTGGTCGAGCGCGACCTCAAGAGCTTC
>DATBQU010000075.1:0-10918 GCA_036560665.1 Polyangiaceae bacterium | reverse complement strand
AGACCGTCTTCGAGGCCCAGTCCGAGTAGAGGTGGGCGCAGCGCAGGTCCGTCGCCTCGCCCACGACGCCGAACGTGCAGCCGGCGTCGCTCGGCGCGGCGTCGGTCGGAGCGCCCGCGTCGGCGTCCGCAACGCCAGCGTCGGCATCACCAGGAGCAGCGTCGGCGTCGCCAGCGGCAGCATCGGCGTCGGCGCTGCCGGCGTCGGCGTCGTCGATCGCGCTCGCGTCCGCATCGCCGTTCGTGGCGTCCGCGTCGCCGGAGTAGGCGTCGCCCGTCGTGGCGTCGCCGCCTTCCAGCGCTCCCGTGTCGACGGCGGGGGCGCCCTCCGCTGCGTCGGCGGCCCCGCCGTCGTCGCCCCCGTCACCGCCGCTGCACGCGACGAGCGCGCAGACCAGTGCTGCGGCCAGGAGCGACAGCGCCGCCATCGCGGCGCGGGACTTGGTCGAGCGCATGCCGGATCGCACGAGTGTTACCGAGACAGCGAGCGCGCGCCATGCCTCTCGCACTCGCCGTCGGCTGCCTGAGCCCCTACCATCCCCCGCCTCCAGCATGAGCGATCTCTTCTTTTACGAACGTCGTGACGGCCTCTTCCACCCCACGCCGACAACCGTCGGTCCCTGGGACCCGAAGCTCCAGCACGGCGGGCCACCCGCCGCGCTGCTCGCCTCGCTCCTCGACTCCGAGCGCGCCGACGGCGCGCGCCCGGCCACGCGCATCGCCTACTTCTCGCTCGACTTCCTCGGGCCGGTCGGGCTCGCTCCGATGCGCGTCGAGCAGCAGACCGTGCGCCCCGGAAAGAAGATCGCGCTGTCCCACGCGGTGGCCACGATGGGCGACCGCCCGGTGCTGCGCGCGAGCGCCTGGCGGCTCGCCGTGGACGAGGACCGCTGCCCCGAGGTCAACCTGGCGCGCGCCGTCCCGCCGAGGCCGGACGTCGCCGCGAAGACGTTTTTCCCGGGCGTCCCCGATTTCGGTTACGGCCACGCCCTCGAGTGGCGCTTCGCCGACGGGGGCTTCGACTCGCTCGGCCCTGCCACTGTGTGGACGCGCCTGCGCGCCGAGATCGTGCGCGGCTCGCCGCCGAGCTCGCTGGCGCGCGTCCTCGCCATGGTCGACTCCGCCAACGGCGTCAGCATCGAGCTCGAGATGAGCAAGTACCTGTCGGTCCCGGTCAACCTCACCGTTTCGCTGACGCGCGCGCCCGCCGGTGAGTGGTTCGCCATGCGCGCAAAGACGACGCTGGCGAGCGAGGGCACCGGCACGACGCGCGCGGAGCTCTTCGACGAGCACGGCGCCGTCGGCGAGGCGCTGCAGACGCTGTTCGTGGAGAAGCGCGGGTAGCGCGCCGCCTCTACGCCCTCTCCCCCCTCTGCGCGTCCTCCAGCTCGTCGGCCGCTTCGCCCGCGTACACGGCGACGCGCTGCAGGTGCGGGACGGTGTCGCGGCAGCCGGTGAAGCCGAAGTCGAGGTCGCCCGCGTAGCCGTTGACGGTGACGTTGAGGCCGTAGCCGTGGAACGGGATGGAGAGCGGATAGACGGCCTCGGCCCGCCATCCGCGGAAGTACAGCGGCCTGTCCGAGCCCGGGACGTTCGACACCACCACGTTGAACGCCGGCCGCACGCGCCCCGCCGCGCCGGGGATCTGCGAGAGGAGCATCGGCGCCAGCATCATCGCGCTGTACTGGATGACGGCGCTCTTCGACAGGCCCTGCAGCTGCTCCTTCGCGCGCCGCGTCGACCCCACGATGGCGCGCAGGCGCGCGGCCGGATCGGCCACGTCGGTGGCGAGCGACGCCAGGATGGCGCCCACTTCGTTGCCTCCGCCGGGATCGCCCTTGGGGCGGACGTTGACCGGGATCATCACCGTCATGGGGTCGTCGGGCAGCGCGTCCTGCTCCAGGAGGAAGCGCCGAAGCGCGCTCGACGTCAGCGCCAGAACGACGTCGTTGAGCGTGCCGTCGGCGGCGCGAGCGATGTTCTTGAGGCGGTCGAGTGCGAGCCGCTGCGTGGCGAAGCGGCGGTTACGGCTGATCTTGCGGTTCAGCACCGAGCGCGGCGCCTGGAGCGGCGCGACCAGCGGCCGGTCGGTGGCTCGCGACGAGCGCAGCAGGTGCACCAGCGCCCGCCCAGCGTCGCGCGTGGCGCCCATCTGACCGCGCAGCGTCCGCACCAGGGCATCGAGCGTGGGCGCCACCTCGTCCTCGCGCGGGGGGCGCTCCGGCTGCGGGCGCGCGAAGAACAACGGCGTGTCGACGTCTTGAGGATCGCTCGACAGGCTGCGCATGAGCAGGCGCATCCCGGTGAAGCCGTCGACCAGCGCGTGGTGCACCTTGAAGTACATGGCGAACCGCCCGCCCTCCAGGCCCTCGATGAAGTGGACCTCCCACGGCGGCCGGTGGAAGTCGATCTTGTTGGAGTGGAGGCGCGACACCAGGATGCCGAGCTCGCGCTCGTCGCCGGGCGAGGGGAGCGCAGAGCGGCGCACGTGATAGTCGACGTCGAAGTCGTCGTCCTCGATCCAGGCCTGGAGCGGGCTGGCGAGCAGCTCCGGATGGCGGAGCTTCAGCGTCCACGGAGGGTACGCCTTGGGGCGGCGCCGCAGCTCCTCTACCAGCGAGCGGAAAAAGTCGCGCGGCGGCTCGTCCGGCGGCGAGAACGGCGCGAGCACGCCGACGTGCATCATCGACTCCCGCGTCTCTCCGGCGAGGAAGGTGCGGTCGAGCGCGCTGAGTGGGCGGCGGGGCGACATGGCGCCAGCCTAGCGGGAAGAAGGACCGCGCCGGGGCTTGCCTCGATAGCCACCGGATGGCCATGATGTACCCATGGCGATCGAGCGCACCAACAGCTTCCACCTGCTCCTGTCGGACGACGAGCTCACGCTCCTCAAGCTGCTCGCGGAGCAGGAGGGGCTCAACGCGTCGGACTACCTGCGCATGCTCATCCGCACCATGCCGGGCGCGTCGGCCCACGTGGTGCATGGGATGCGCCTGGGGGCGATGCTCGGGGGCAGGGTCGATCTGGCGACGCTGTGGGCCGCGCACTCGGACTCGGTGAGGACGGCGAAGGAGAAGGCGGCCAAGGGGCCGAAGAAGAAGGCGAAGTAATCCCATGCCCGCCAGCGAGACTTACGACGCCGCCTGCCACTGCGGCGCGGTGCGCTTCCGGTTCCGGAGCGAGACGATCACCACCGGGCTCCGGTGCAACTGCTCGATCTGCGTCCGCCGGGGCGCGGTCATGTCCCTGCGATACTACGCGCCAGAGGACTTCGAGCGGATGAAGGGGACGGAATCGCTGGGCGTCTACCAGTTCGGCGACAGGGACGTCCTGCATTACTTCTGCAGGACGTGCGGCATCGCCCCGTTCCACCAGGTCGCGGCCGTGCCCCCGGGATACGCGGGCCCCGCGAGGGTCGGCGACCGTCGGGTGAACCTGGGCTGCGTCGAGGGGCTCGACGTCCTCGCGCTCCCCGTCGACGTCGTCGACGGGCGTTCGTTCTGACGGCGTCTCCGGACTGAGAGGTGCGCGATGGGTCACGACCACAGCCACGACCACCACCGCGAGCGCGCGGCGTCGACGTACGGGCGGGCGTTCGCCATCGGGATCGCGCTGAACCTCGCCTTCGTGGCGGTCGAGGTCGTCTACGGCATCGTCGCGCACTCGGTCGCGCTCCTCGCCGACGCCGGCCACAACTTCGGCGACGTGCTCGGCCTCGGCCTCTCCTGGGGCGCCACCGCGCTGGCGACCCTGAGGCCGTCGGTGCGTCGCACCTTCGGGTTCCGCCGCACCACCATCGTCGCTTCCCTGGCGAACGCCGTGGTCTTGCTCTTCGTGACCGGCGGGCTGGCGTGGGAGTCGGTCCGCCGGCTCGTCTCGCCCGAGCCCGCGCAGGGCAAGACGATGATCGGGGTCGCTCTGATCGGGGCGGTCATCAACACCGCATCGGCGTTGCTCTTCATGGCTGGCAGCAAGCGCGACCTGAACCTGCGCAGCGCGTTCCTGCACCTCGCCTCCGACGCGGTCCTGGCGCTGGGGGTGGCCGTCGCCGGCGGCGTCATCGTGCTCACCGGCTGGCTGTGGCTCGACCCCGCGGCGAGCATCGTCCTCGCCGTGACCATCCTCGCCGGCACGTGGTCGCTGATGAGGAAATCGCTGAACCTCATGCTCGACGCGGTGCCCGAAGGCATCGACCCGGAGCAAGTGAAGGCGTTCCTCGGCGCTCTGCCCTGCGTGGTCGAGGTCCACGATCTGCACATCTGGGCCATGAGCACGACCGAGACGGCATTGACCGCGCACCTGGTGATGCCCGAGAGCTCGCGCGAGCCGACGTTCCTGGCCGACGCGTGCAGGGCGCTGCACGCGAAGTTCGACATCGACCACGCCACGCTCCAGATCGATCCCCAGGAGGCGCCCGCGCCGTGCGCGCTGGCGTCCGACGAGATCGTCTGAGAGCGCGGCGGGGCGCCAGTCGTCACACCCCGGCCGACGCCAGGCTCGGCGTGCGCTCGGCGAGGAAGCTGCGCCGCACGTAGAACCACCACGTGGTCCCGAGGCACGTCGCGTAGAAGAAGAGAAAGCCCGCCAGCGCCGCCTGCGCCCCGCCCGTCATGCGCAACGACGCGCCGAACGCCTGCGGGATGAAGTAGCCGCCGAGCGCGCCGAGCGCCGAGCTGAGGCCGATGACTGCCGCGCTCTCGCGGCGGCCGCGCTGGACGGCACGCGCCTGCGCCTCCGGGTCGTCACCGGTGGCCTCGCGCAGCGCCTCGGCGCGGAAGATGCTGGGGATCATGCGGAAGGTGGAGCCGTTGCCGATGCCGGTGGCGACGAAGAGGACCAGGAACGAGCCGAGGAACCAGCCGATGGAGTGCGCGCGCAGCCCGTGGGCGACCCCGGCCGTCGCCGCCGCCATGGCGACGAAGGTCCACAGCGTGACGCGCGCGCCGCCGAGGTGGTCGGACAGCTTGCCTCCGGCGGGGCGCGCGATGGAGCCCACCAGCGCCCCCACGAAGGCGACGTTGACACTCCACTCGGGGAACTGCGTCCTGAGGAGCAGCGGCAGCGCGGCCGAGTACCCGACGAAGGAACCGAACGTCCCGACGTAGAGCCAGGACACGACCCAGGTGTGCTTGCGCCGGGCGACGGCGATCTGCAGTCGGAAGGTCGAGCGGGCGGACGCCAGATTGTCCATGAAGGCCCAGGCGCCGGCGGCGGCGAGGACGATGGCCGGCATCCACATCAGGCCGGCGCGCCCGAGGTGGAGCGTCGCGTCCGCGCCGACCACCAGCGGCACGACGAGCTGCACGGTGCTGACGCCGACGTTACCGCCCGCGGCGTTGAGACCGAGCGCCAGTCCCTTCTCGCGGTCGGGGTAGAAGAAGGAGATGTTGGCCATGCTGGAGGCGAAGTTGCCGCCGCCGACTCCCGCGGTGGAGGCGGCGAGCGCCATGAGCCAGAACGGCGTCGTGGGACGCCCGACCAGGAGGGCGAGCGCTGTGGTCGGCACGAGCAGCAGCAGGGCGCTGACCACGGTCCAGTTGCGTCCGCCGAAGCGGGGGACGGCGAAGGTGTACGGGAAGCGCATGAGCGCGCCGACGAGCCCGGGCAGCGCCACCAGCGTGAAGAGCTGGTCGGTGGTGTAGGCGAAGCCCGCCTTCGGCAGCCGCGCGGCGGTCACGCTCCACATCAGCCACACCGAGAAGCCGAGGTTCTCGGCCACCATGGACCAGACGAGGTTGCGCCGCGCGATGCGCCGGCCCTGCGCGCGCCAGAAGCCGTCGTCTTCGGGGTTCCACTCGGCGATCCATCGACCCATGGGCTCACTCCTCGTTGACGGGCGCTCCGTACGCCCAGGCCACCAGCCGCTCGACCTGAGAGCGTCCCGCCGCGAGCAGGCGCGCGCGCTCGCGGGGGACCGGCACGTTCCGCTCGTGGACCTGCGCGAGGTGCGCGAACGACGTGACGTCGCCGACGAGAGTGGCGGAGACGACGCGACCCTCGCGCACCACGACCTTGCGGTAGACGCCGCGGCGCGGCTGAACGTGCTCGAGCACGGCGTCGCCGTCGCCGGCGCTGCCCTGCCCGACCACGGCCACGTCGAGGCCGCGAGCCTTGAGCTTCGCCGACGGAGAGGACCCGGTGTAGCGGGCACCCGGGTGGCGGCCGGCCAACCGCTCGGCGAGCACGCGCGCCTGCTCCCAGAGCGGGGCCACGAAGCCGTAGGCGCTGCCGCGGTGCTCGGCGCAGGCGCCAATGGCGTGCACGCGGGGGTCGTCGGGCGAGGCCAGATCGTCGCCGACGACCACGCCGCCGGTGGCGCCCACGCGCAGCCCGGCCGCGCGCGCGAGCCACGCTTCGGGCCGGGAGCCCGCGGCGATGACCACCATCTCGCAGGCCACGGCCCGCCCGCGACCGAAGCAGAGGCCGGCGACCTCTCCCCCGGCGTCGAGCACGACGCGGCTCGGTCGCTCGCCCACGTGGACGCAGACCCCCAGGCTCTCGAGGGACCGGCGCAGCATCCGTGCGGCGTCGGCGTCGAGCTGGCGGTCCATCAGGTGAGGTGCGACGTGGACGAGCTCGACCGCGAGGCCTCGCTCCGCCAGCGCGCGCGCGGCCTCGAGGCCGAGCAGGCCGCCGCCCACCACGGCCGCGCGCCGCGCGGTCGCCGCACGGGCGGCGATGGCCTCGCAGTCTTCGAGGGTAGAGAGCAGGTGGACCCCGCGGACCAGGTCGCCACATGCGTCGCGCGCGCCGTCGATGCGCGGGACGCGCGGTCGGCTGCCGGTGGCGAGGACGAGGCGGTCCCACCGCTGCACGAAGGAGTCGGTGTGGATCTCACGGCGGGCGAGCCGGAGGGACACCACGCGGGCGCCGGCGTACACCGTCACCCCGCGCTCGGCGAACCACGGCAGCGGGTGCGTGATCACGTCGCGCGCCGCATGGCGGCCCGCCAGAACGGCCGAGAGCAGCACGCGGTTGTAGACGCCGCCGGGCTCGCGGCCGCAGATCGTGACCGCGAAGCGCTCGGTGCCGCCGCGGGCGTGCAGCTCCTCGACGAAGCGCGCCGCGACCATGCCGTTGCCCACGACGACCAGGCGCTCCGGGCGGGTCATGCGACCTCGCCGGGCTTCACGACGCGCGCAATCCGAGCGGCGCAGACCTTGAGCTCTGGCATCCGGCTGGTCGGATCGAGCGCGGCGATGGTGAGCGTGTTCGCGCGGCGGTCGCCGGACCAGTGGAAGGGGACGAAGAGGGTGTCGTCGCGCGCGTCGTCGGTGAGGCGCGCGGCGAAGGTGGCCTGCCCGCGGCGCGTGGCGACGACGACCCGATCTCCCGGCGCGACACCGAAGCGCTCCGCCGTGGAGAACGCCATCTCCACGAACGGCTCCGGGGCGAGCGTGCTCAGGGCCGCGATGCGCCGCGTCTGCGTCCCCGACTGGTAGTGCGCGAGCAGGCGGCCGGTGGTGAGCCACAGCGGCCAGGCGTCGTCGGTGGGCTCGGCCGGCCCGTGGTGCAGCACCGGGTGAAAGCGCGCGCGACCGCCCGGCGTGGGGAATCCGGACTCGAGGGGACGCGGGGTCCCGGGGTGATCCTCGCGCGGACACGGCCAGAAGACGCCGCCTTCGCGTGCGATACGCTCGTAGGTGATCCCGGAGTAGTCGGCGGGGCCGCCGGCGCTCGCGCGGCGCAGCTCGTCGAAGATCTCGCGGGCATCGCTGGTCGGGAACAGCCGCGACCCGGCGAGTCGCGCTCCGAGCTCCCGCAGGATCTCGAGATCGGTGCGCACGCCCGGTGGAGGGGCGAAGACGCGGTGACGCAGGAGCAGACGTCCTTCGAGGCTGGTGGTCGTGCCGTCCTCCTCCGCCCACTGCGCGGTCGGCAGCACGACGTGGGCGAGGGCGGCCGTCTCGGAGAGGAAGAAGTCGCACACCACCAGCAGGTCGAGCGCGCGCAGGCGGCGCTCGATGCGCGACGCGTCGGGCGAGGAGACGACGATGTTCGACCCCATGACCAGGAGCGCGCGCACGCCGCCGTCGCGCCCCATCCCGTCGAGCAGCTCGAACGCCGAGGGGCCGGAGCGCGGCAGATCCTCCTCGCGCACCCCCCACACCGCGGCAACGTGCGCGCGCGCGGCGGGGTCCTCGATGCTCCGGTAGCCGGGAAGCTGATCGGCCTTCTGCCCATGCTCGCGGCCGCCCTGACCGTTGCCCTGCCCGGTGATGCAGCCCCAGCCCGCGTGGCGCTTGCCGACCATGCCCAGCGCGAGCGCCAGGTTGATGAAGGCGTGGACGTTCTCGGTGCCGTGCGACTGCTGCTCGGCGCCGCGTCCGGTGAGGATGATGGCGGTGCGCGCCTGTCCGAGCAGGCGCGCGGCCTCCTCGACGAGCCCCTCGGGCACGCCGGTGACGCGCTCGACCCGCTCCGGCCAGTAGGAGGCGACCACGGCGCGGACGCGCTCGAACCCCTCCGTCCGGTCGCGGATGAACGCCTCGTCCAAGCGACCGTCGCGCACCAGGACGTGCAGCAGCCCGTTGGCCAGCGCCGTGTCGGTGCCCGGCGCGAGGCGCAGGTGGACGGTCGCGGCGCGCGCGGTGGCGGTGGTGCGCGCGTCGACGACGATCAGCGTGCCGCCGCGCTCGCGCTGCGCGCGCAGGTGCTGCATCAGGGGGGGCATGGTCTCGGCGACGTTCGCGCCGACGAGGACGATCACGTCGGCGAGCGCGATGTCCTCGACGGGGAACGGCAAGCCGCGGTCGATGCCGAGCGACGCGCGCGCGGCCGCGGCGGCCGACGACATGCACCAGCGGCCGTTGTAGTCGACGTGCCGCGTCCGCAGGGCCACGCGCGCGAGCTTGCCGAGCAGGTAGGCCTTCTCGTTGGTGAGCGAACCGCTGCCGAAGACGCCGGCGGCGTCGCGGCCGTGGCGCGTCTGCACCTCGCGTAGCCCGTGCTCGATGCGGTCGAGCGCGCTCTCCCACGAGGAAGGGGCGAGCACGCCCCGCGCGTCGCGCACGAGGGGTGAGGTCAGGCGCTCGGGATGGGCGAGCGCCTCGCCGGCGGTCCAACCCTTCACGCACAGCTCGCCCCGGTTCACCGGGAAGGCCGGGTCGCCGGCGATCTCCACCGCGCCGGGTCGGCCCGAGACGGTCATCGCGCACTGCAGCCCGCAATAGGGGCAGTGCGTCGGCGACCCTGTCATGACGCGTAAAGACGTAGCGTCCCCGCGTTTCGGCAAGATTGCCGAACGATTGCCGAATGACGCAACGCATGAATTGGTTTGACGCGACGCTTCAGCGTGCGCTACACGATGGACCATCGAAGCTGAACGGCGCGCCCGTCACCGTCCGCCCCCTCCTTCTTTCTTGCCGGCGGACGCGGCGTTCTCCCTCGTCGTTGCCCCTCGCCCCCGCATCGCCGCACGCCCGTCGCGGCGGTGCGGGGGCTTTCTTCTCGGTGGCATTTTGCAGTGCCGTCCCGCGCTCACGTTTCGCCTCTCGTCGCAAAACTTCGACGGCGATCAGGAAAAGCACGGCCGCGGCCGCGTGCTCCCTGACGTGCGCGTCTCGGGAGCGCTAAAGGATCGTGCGGTACCGTTCGGAGGCTCCCCGCCATGGCGAACGAAACTCACGACCGCGAGCGCATGCGCAACGATCTGCGCGAGCTGGCGAAGCTCGCCAAGCCGGACACGGCCGCGCATCGCTTCGAGACGGCGGACAGCTCCGGCTACGTCGACCTGTCCGCGTTTTCGGCCAAGGACTCCAGCTGGATCGAGCGCGAGCTGGCGCGCGCGCGCGACCCCGAGGGCGGACCGAGGTCTCGCCCCGGCGACCGCGCCATCGACGCGCTCGCGCCGGAGAGCATGGCCCCGGTCTCGCTGACGGCGCTCATCGCGGCCGAGGCCGAGGACACCGCGCCGGTGCGCGCGCTGCGCCTGCGCCGGAGGGTCACCACCGCCTTCGGAGCGGCCGGCGTGGCGTGCGTGGCGCTGCTCGCGGTCGCGCTCGCGAAGCACGCGCCCCCGCCAGCCCAGGCCAAGACGGAGGTCCCGGTGGTCCAGGCCGCGCCGCCGCCCCCCGCGGCGGTCGCTCCCGTTGCGACGACGGCGCCGGCCGGCGACGGCGCGCAACCCTCGGCGGCGACGGTGCCCGGCGCGCCGCCGGCCCCGGAGCCGACGGCCGCCGCGACCGGCGCGAAGAAGAAGCCCCCGGCTCGCGCTCACGCCGGTGCGCCGCGCCCCTCTCCGGCCGCCCGCGCCGCCGCCACGCGACCGGTCGTCATCCCTCCGTCGCGCTCCAAGTCGAGTGGTGACCCGCTGATGGACGCCATGCGCGCCTCCGTCGGCGGCGCCAAGCACTGAGGGCCCGCCCCGGGCGCGGGCCGACGACCCAAGGGCGCACCCCGGCAGCGCCTACTGCGCGTGCTCGCTGGCGGGAGGCGCCGGCGCGTGGGCGTCCTGCGACTTGCGCGAACGCAGACGGTCGGCCACGACGTAGAACGCCGGGACGACGAGCAAGCTCAGCGCCGTCGACAGGATGAGCCCACCGATGACCGCGTCGGCCATGGGGCCGCGCGTCTCGGACCCCGGGCCGAGGCCCAGCGCCGACGGGACGGCCGCCATCATCGTCGCCACCGCGGTCATCAGGATCGGTCGCAGGCGCACCGGCCCGGCACGCAGCATCGCCGTGCGCGCGTCGAGGTTCTCCGCCTTGCGGACCTCGGCCGCGTAGTCCACGAGGATGATCGAGTTCTTCTTCACGATCCCCATCAGCAGCAGCAGGCCGATCATGCTGAAGACGTTGAGCGTCTTGCCGGTGAGGTAGAGCGCGAACATCGCCCCCGCGACCGACAGCGGCAGGATGGTGAGCACCGTCACCGGGTGGAGGAACGAGTTGAACTGCGACGCCAGGACCATGTAGGCCACG
>DATBQU010000074.1:0-23801 GCA_036560665.1 Polyangiaceae bacterium | reverse complement strand
ACCGACGTGGTCATGCCGGGGATGAGCGGACGTCAGGTGGCGGACATCGTCTGCAAGGGGACCCCGTGCGTGAGCGTGCTGTTCATGAGCGGGTACACCGACGACGCCATCGTCCGCAACGGGGTGCTCGAGGCGAAAGATCACTTCCTGGCCAAGCCGTTCACGCCGGCGTCGCTGGTCAAGAAGGTCCGCGACGTGCTCGATTCGCGGCCGGCGCCAGCGCCCGGCCCCTGCCTGCTGCCTTGCGTCAGGTCGGACGTTCGCTGAGCTCAGGGAGCAGAGGCCACCCAGACGTCCGTCGCGACGTCGATCTTGTTGACGGGGATGAAGTTGTTTTGCACGGTCGTGACAGGGCCCATGCACGTGACCATCGTCGTCTTGGGGTCGAGCACGAGCCCCGCCATCTGCGCGGCGTCGCTCGCGTTCGGAAACGAGGAGACGCAGTAGCCGGCGATGGCCTCGACGGTGAGGGTGTAGCCCCCTCCGACGCGGCCCTTCACGACGACGTTGGTGAGCGCCCCGGCGGTGGTGTCGACCTTCTGGTTGCTGCCGTTCGTTCCCACCACGTGCAATGTCTTGGGTGCGCCGCGCTGCGCTCCCGCGTCGCGCTCGGCGACGGCCAGGACCAGCATCGCCGCCGCAACCGAAAGAACCGTCAGCCCCGCAACCACCGTGACCTTGCGCATGATGGGAACCTCCCCGACGTTGGACAGTCGGCGACACCACCGCATTCAATCCCGGGCGTCAAGGCGGCGTCGACAGGGCGGCGGAGGAGCGCCCTCGGCGCCCGTTGCCTACCGCGGCGGATGCCAGTAATCCGGTGGTCATGAAGAAGTTCCTCGTTCTCTACAGGGCACCGGCGTCGGCGTTCGAGCAGATGAAGAAGGCGACGCCGGAGCAGCAGAAGGCCGGAATGGACGCGTGGATGGCCTGGGGCAAGAAGGCCGCCGCGTCGATCGTCGACATGGGCGCGCCGCTCGGCAAGAGCCTGCGGGTGACGACGGGCGGCACCTCGCCGAGCTCCAACGATCTCGGCGGCTTCTCGATCCTCCAGGCGGAGTCGAAGGAGGCGCTCGCCGAGACGTTGAAGGGGCACCCTCACTTCATGATGCCGGACGGATCGGTCGAGATCGTCGAGATCATGGCGATTCCGGGGATGTGACCGGGCCTGGCCCGGCCTAGCCCCGCCGCACCACAGCCGGGACGCCGCCCTTGGGCCGCAGCGTCGCGAAGGCGTCGGCCTCGATCTCCCGCGCCGCGTCGATCTCGAAGCGAGCGTTGCGCATGAGCGTGGCGAGGACGATAGGCCCTTCCATCAGCGCGAAGTGGTTGCCGATGCACACCCGCGGCCCGACGCCGAAGGGCATCCACGCCGACTTGTGCCGGCCGGCCTCTCGCTCGGGCAGGAACCGATCGGGATCGAACCGGTCGGGATCGGTCCACACCGCCTTCGACGTGTGGATCCCGTAGGTGTTGACGAAGACGAGCGTGCGCTCGGGGTAGCGGCGCCCGTCGAGCCGGAACGGCTCGAGGCTGCGGCGGCCGAGCAGCACGAGCGGCGGGTAGAGGCGCAGCGCCTCCTTGAAGGCGCGCGTCGTGTACGCGAGCTTCTCCGGCGCGAAGGCGGTCGGCCCTTCGGGGCCGAAGGCGTCGGCCTCGGCCTGCACGCGGGCGCGCGTCTGGGGGTTGCGCGCCAGGAGGTAGAAGGCCCAGGCGAGAGCGTTGGCGGTGGTCTCGTGGCCGGCCACGAAGAGCGTGTTGGCCTCGTCGCGCAGCTGCCGGTCGCTCATCCCCTCGCTGCGGCCGCCCTCGGTGTCGCGCGCGAGCAGCAGGCGCGTGAGCAGATCGGCGCGCTCCTGCGGTCGCGCCCGGCGGTCGTCGATCATGGAGGCGATGAGCGCGTCGAGCTTGCGGATGGCCCCGGTGAGCTCGGCGTCGTCGCGGCCGGGGAGCAAGAACGGCTCGCGCAGGGCGTCCTCGATGCGCGCGCGGATGCCGGTGAGGACGGCCGGGACGTGGTCGTGCGCCCTCTCCGCGGCCTCGATGAGGGCGATCTGGAGCGAGAGACGCGTCGAGGCCAGGCTGTCGTCGATCCACTTGAGCGCCACCGTCAGCGCGTGGCCGAGCTCGTCGGCCTCGTCGTCGGTGTCCGCGCCGAAGAGCGTGGCCGCGACGACGGCCATGGTCAGGCGGGTCATCTCGCGCGCGAGGTCGACCGTCTCGCCGTCTCGGAGGCGAACGAGCGCGCGGCGCGCGACGGCGTTCATGGTAGCGGCGTAAGCGGACAGCTGGCTGGCGTGGAAGAGGGGCGACATCAGCCGCCGCTGCTTGCGCCACAGGTCCCCCTCGCTGGTGAAGAGGCCATCCCCGGCCAGGTCGCGCAGGACGAGGCGGAGCGCGGGGGACTTCTGGAACGACGAGGCGCGCTCGACGAGCACCTCGTGGGCGGCCTCAGGCGAGCTGGCGAAGACCACCCATCGCCGCAGGAACCGGACGCGGGCCACCGGCCCGGCCTCGCACGTGCTCCGCAGGAAGGCGAGGCGGTCGTCGCGGAAGAGGTGGGCGTGACCGAAGACGTTTGACCCGGCGACGACGGGGAGGCTGTCGAGAGACATGGCGTGAAGACTGTAGGGATGCCTGTGGCACGATGACAGCCCCATGCCGCTGGCCACGACCCCCGAGCCCCCCTACTACGCCGTGATCTTCACCTCGCTGCGCACCGAGGTCGACGACGCCGGGTACGGCGCGATGGCCGACGCGATGGAGGAGCTCGCGAGCAAGCAGCCCGGATACCTGGGGATCGAGAGCGCGCGCGGCGCGGATCGCCTGGGCATCACGGTGTCGTACTGGGCGAGCCTGGAGGCGATCCGTGCCTGGCGTGCCAACGTCGAGCACCGCGTGGCGCAGAAGCTCGGTCGCGAGCGGTGGTACCGAGCTTTCCATCTGAGGGTATCCAGGGTCGAACGCGCCTACGGGTCCGGCGGCGCGGACGTGTAGTCTGGGGCGATGCGTCCGACGTCCCTGGCCGTTGCTTGCTTGCCGCTCATCGCGTGCGCCGCGCCGCCGCCTCCCGAGGTCCCCGCCCCGTCGGCGTCCGCTCCGACCGTCGTCTCGGCTCCCGCCTCCGCCGCCTCATCCGGTGCCGACGATGCGCAGCCTCCGGTGCACCGGCGGCCGCTCGAGCTCACCAACGGCTGCCCGCACGACGTCCACCTCTACTACGGAGAGCAGCCGGGCGACGGGAAGGGGCAGTCGACCACGGTGGCGACGGGCGCGTCGGTCCCGGTCCCGCGGGGGCCGGACGGCGCGGTGGTGGTCTGGGTGGTCGACGACAAGGGGCTCGGCCTCGCGAACGTGCACGTGACGAAGTTCATGCGCCACGTGCGCTTCGACGCGTCGTGCAGCAGGCTCGAGGCCGACACTACGCGGTGAAGGTACGCAGCGCCTCCGCCGCGGCGGCGACCGCCGGCCGCGCGTATCCGGCCTTCGCGAACGCCCGCTCGATGGCGCCGACCGTGGCCAGCACGTCGCTCGCCGTGCATGCGCCCATGTGACCGACGCGGAAGTACTTCGTCTTCGCCTCGGGGTGCAGGCCTCCGGCCACCACCACGCCCTCGGCGGCGACGCTCGCGACGAGCGCCGCGTCGATCCCCTGCGGGTAGTAGACGGCGCTCAGGGTGTTGGCCGCCAGCGCCTCGCGCACCGGCAGGGGGCGCAGCTCGAGGGCGCGCCACGCGGCGCGGAACGCCCCGGCGTTGCGGGCGTGGCGGACGAAGCGCGCCTCCATCCCCTCGGCGACGAGCTGCGCCAGCGACGTGTCGAGCGCGGCGACGAGGTTCACCGCCGGCGTGGCGAAGTACTGCGGCTTGCGGGCCTCGTAGGCGCGCATGATGGGGAGCCACTCCGACCAGTCGAGGTAGATCGACGCGAGCTTGCCCTTGCGCGCGCGCGACGCCTCGATGGCGCGGGGGCTGGCCACGAGCAGCGCCAGCCCCGCCGGCGCGCCCATCGCCTTCTGCGACGCGGTCAGGGCCACGTCGACGCCCCAGGCTTCCTGGCGGAACACCTCGCCGCCCAGCGAGCAGACGCCGTCGACGACGACGAGGGCGCCGTGCTCGCGGGCGAGCTTCGCCATCGCCTCTACGTCGGCGCGGACCCCGGTCGACGTGTCGACGTGGGTGATGGTCACCACCGCGGGGCGCTCCCGCTTCAGCGCCGCCTGGAGGGCGTCGAGCGACGGCGCGTCGCCCAGGGGCGCCCCGACGCGCGTGACGCGCGCGCCCCAGCGCTCGAGCACGTCGGCCATGCGCGCCGAGAAGTACCCGGTGTCGACGACGACCGCGGCGGCGCCCGGCTCGACCACGTTGGCGATCGCCGTGTCCATCGCCAGCGTGCCGCTGCCGGCGAGGACGAAGGGCTGCGCGTCCTTGCCGGCCTGGAACACCTGCCGCATCCGCTCGAGCGCGCGACCGAAGCACTCGGCGAAGCCCGCGTCCATGTGGCTGCGGGTTCGCTCGCCGAGCGTCTGCAGGACGTCCGGCTCGAGCTCGATGGGGCCCGGGATCATGAGCAGGCGACGATCGGCCATGGGGCGCCGAGCGTAGCGCGCGAGCGAGCCCGGAACTACTGCCCGCTGGCCATGGCGCAGGCGCGCGTCTCGCCGCCGTCGCACGCGCGCCGGAAGTACGCGAGCGCCTGCTGCTCGTCCTCGGGCACGCCGCGGCCTTCGTAGAGCAGCTCGCCGGCGAGCAGGCAGCCGCTTGGGTCGCCCCGCATGCAGGCGAGCTTCGACGAGTCGAACGCCGCCATGAAGAGGAGCATGGCGTGAGGAGGGTCCTGGGGGACGCCGCGGCCCCGCAGGTAGAGCCACGCCAGGTTGTTGCACCCGGGGGCGTAGCTGCCGTCGCACGAGCGCGCGTAGAAGCCCGACGCCAGGGTGGGGTCGCTCGATTCGCCGCTGTCGAACTCGAACATCACGCCCGCCGCGTTGCACGCCTGCGGATCGTCGGTCTGGCACTTGGCGACGCAGCCCGAGAAGTCGCCGAAGCGGCAGGGGTGCTCGGCCACCTCGCGCGGGTCCGGCTTCGCGTGGACGTCGCCGGGCAGGCTGCTCACCTTCTCGTTGCCCATGACCTGGCAGCCGAGGACAGGGCCACATAGGAGGACGACCGGCAGGATCCACCCCGTACGCATGCGCCTAGTGTACCCCCGATCGGGCGCCCGCGCAGATCGCGCAGACGCAGAAGCTCAGGCCAGCGCGCCGACCCGGGCTTCGGCGGCCCCGGTGAGGGCGCCCGTGGCGATCATCTCGGCGATGCGGGCGATGTCCTTGTAGAGCGGACGGTCCTCGGTGAGCGGCGCGACGCGCTGGCGCACCGCGGCATGCGCGGCGGCGACGCCCTTGCTGGGGACGAGCGGGGCCCGCTGGTCGAGCCCGGCCGCGGCGGTGAGGATCTCGATGGCGAGGGCGTGGCGCACGTTGGTCACCACCTGCTGGAGCTTGCGGGCGCTGACGCTGCCCATGCTCACGTGGTCCTCCTTGCCGGCGCTCGACGGGATGGAGTCGACGCTGGCGGGGTGGCAGAGGATCTTGTTCTCGCTGACGAGCGAGGCGCTGGCCACCTGCGCGATCATGAAGCCCGAGTGCAGGCCGCTGCCGGGCGCGAGGAACGGCGTCAACCCGGTGGAGAGCGCCGGGTTGACCAGCTGCTCCACCCGCCGCTCGCTGATGTTCGCCAGCTCGGCCGCGGCCATGGCCGCGAGATCGAGCGCGAGCGCGAGCGGCTGCCCGTGGAAGTTGCCCCCGCTGATGATGTCGGCCGGCCCGTCGTCGTTCAGGAAGACGCTCGGGTTGTCGGTGATGGAGTTGACCTCGCGCTCGAGCACGCCGCGGACCCAGGCGAGCGCGTCGCGCGACGCGCCGTGCACCTGGGGCATGCAGCGCAGGCTGTAGGCGTCCTGCACCTTGCTGCAGTGCCGGTGGCTCTCCATGATCTCGCTCTCGGCCAGCAGCGCGCGCATGTTGCCGGCCACCGCCGCCTGGCCGGGGTGCGGGCGCGCGGCGTGGAGGCGATCGTCGAAGGGGCGGCTCGAGCCCTTGAGGGCCTCGAGGCTCATGGCGCCGGCCACGTCGGCCACCCGGCAGAGGCGCTCGGCGTCGAGCAGCGCCAGCGTGCCGAGCGAGGCCATGAGCTGCGTGCCGTTGATGAGGGCGAGCCCCTCCTTCGCCTCCAGCGCCACCGGGGTGACCCCGGCGCGCTTCATCGCCTCCGCGCCGGAGACGAAGGGGCCGTCGTCGATCTGCGCCTCGCCCTCGCCGATCATCGCCAGCGCCAGGTGCGCGAGCGGCGCCAGGTCGCCCGACGCGCCGACCGAGCCCTGGGCGGGGATGCGCGGGTGCACGCGCCGCTCGAGCATGGCGAGGAGCACGTCGACCAGCTCGGGGCGCACGCCGCTGCACCCGAGGGCGAGCACCTGCGCGCGCAGCAGGATCATCCCGCGTACCTCGGGGACGCCGAGGTCGGGGCCGATGCCGGTGGAGTGCGAGCGCACCAGGTTCTTCTGGAGCTGGCGGACGTCGTGGGCCGAGATGCGCGTCTCGCTGAGGGCGCCGAAGCCGGTGTTGACGCCGTAGACGCGGGGCCCGTCGTCGCCCTCGGCGGCGATGGCGTCGATGGCGGCGCGCGAGCGGACCACGCGCGCGCGCGCCTCGGGATCGAAGGCGACGGCGCGGCCGCGTCGCGCCACGTCTTCGAGGGCTTCGAGCGAGAGGGGGCGACCGACGACGACGGGACCGGGGGTGCTCACGATGCTGCCAAGTACCTTGACCCGCCGCGCGGATCCACTGTCACATCGCTTTCAGCCCGCATCGTGCCCCGACGCCCGCTCCTGCCCGCTTCTGCCGTCGTCGCAACATTCGCGCTCGGCACCCTCGCCAGCTCCGCCGCGCACGCCGACGGCGTCCCCGGCGATCTACCGCGGCTGATCCTCGACACCGGCCGGGTCCAGCCGGCGCCGGCCGAGCCGGATCTCGTTCGCTTCCAGCTGCACGGCGAGGAGCAGCTCCGCTACGAGCACCTGAGCAGCTTCCTGCTCGATCCCACGCCGAGCCTGGTGGCCGCCCGGCCCGGCGCCTACTTCGACTCGCTGGGGCAGAACGACTTCGTGAGCCACTGGCTGCGCCTCACGCCCACCCTCCAGATCACCGACAAGCTCCAGCTCATCGGCCAGGCCGACCTCACCGGGGTTCTCCTGGGCGAGACGGCGCACGACACGTACGCCGACCAGACGCCGCGCGACGACTACAACGGCTACTCGAACGTGCAGCCGCGCTGGCTCTACCTCGACTGGCTGACGCCGGTGGGCCTGCTGCGCGTGGGCCAGCAGCCGTCGCACTGGGGGATGGGCATCCTCGCCAACGACGGCGACCACCCGTCGCTGTTCGGCGACTACCGCTACGGCAACATCGTCGAGCAGGTGCTGTTCGCGACCAAGCCCCTCGGCGAGAAGAGCCCCTTCGTCGTCGCGCTGGCCGGCAACCTCGTCTACCGCGACAACGTCGCGGTCCTGACGCGCGGCGACCACGCGTGGCAGGGCATCCTCGCCGCCTTCTACGAGCAGGGGCAGGACATGCTGGGCGTCTACGGCGTGTACCGGCACCAGTCGCGCGACCGCTCGTCGGAGGCGAGCTACTTCCCGTACGCCGACACGATCGACGTCGGCGTGGTGGACGTGGCGGGGCACTTCGCGCGGCCGATCGCGCTGCCCGACGAGACCGCGTACGTGTTCGGGAGCTTCGAGGCGGCGACGGAGGTCGGCTCGACCAACGCGGAGCGGACCATCTACCAGGTGTCGAGCGGCAACAGGACGGACATACGAACCTACGGCGGCGCGGCGGCGATGGGCGTCGTCTTCGCGGGGCACACCGTGCCCGCCGACACCTCGCTCGAGGCGGCAAGGCGCGCGGCCGCGGCGAACGCGCGGCCCGATCTCTATGGCCGCTTCGTGGCGCAGGTGGAGGTGGGCTACGCCTCCGGCGACGCCGACCCGTACGACGGCACGGAGAAGCGCTTCGTGTTCGACCCCAACCACAAGGTCGGCCTGATCCTCTTCGACGAGGTGATGCGGTGGCAGACGGCGAGGTCGGCCGTCGCCGCGCAGGATCCCAACCTCTCGAACGGCTCGCGCCCGCCGCCGGGCGTCGACCTGCTGCCGTCCAACGGGGGCGTGTACGGCGCGGAGTACGTCAACCCGACGGCCATCGTGCGGCCTCGCCCGTGGCTGGACCTGAAGGCGGGCGCGGTGATCGCGCAGACGACGGCGGACTACGTCGATCCGTACCGCGTCGCGGTGCAGGGCGCGTACGTGAACTTCCAGGGCGGGAACTCGAAGCGTCACGACCTCGGCCTCGAGCTCGACGGAGGGCTGGAGGCGCGCTTCCCCCTCGACTACGGCTTCCGCCTCCAGCTGGGCGCGCAGGGCGGCGTCCTCTTCCCGGGCGGGGCGCTGGCGGACGCCAGCGGCGGGACGATGAAGACGCCGTGGATCGTGATCGGACGGGCCGGGCTGCTGTTCTGAAAGACCGACGCACCGCGCTCACCGCCCCGCACGCTCCAGCAGGTCCTCGAGGCGGGACAGCTCGATCGGCTTGGCGAAATGCTCCGAGAACCCCGCCTTCATCGCCTTCTGGCGGTCGACGTCCCGCGCGTAGCCGCTCACGGCGACGAGCGGGATGGTCGCGCCCTGCGGCGTCAGTCGCAGCCGGCGCGCGAGCTCGAACCCATCCATGCCGGGCAACCCGAGATCGAGGAGCGCGATGTCCGGAGCAAACTCGCGCGCGAGCTCGAGGCCGCTTTGTCCGTCGTGGGCGACGCGAACGTCGTGTCCGAAGCCCTCCAGGTACTCGCGCATCATCTCGTTGGAGTCCTCGTTGTCGTCCACGAGGAGCACCCGTCGAGACGCCGCGGCGCGCCGCATGGGCGCCGGTGGGTGCTCGAGCGGCTCGGCGGCCAGGGCCGGTGCGTCCGCGCGAGGGAGCTGCACCGTGAAGCGGCTGCCCTTGCCGACCCCTTCGCTCTCCGCCGTGAGCGTGCCGCCGTGCTGGTCGACGAGCCGATGGGCCACTGCCAGGCCGATGCCGAGCCCTCCGAGCTGGCGATCGAGCCCCTGCTCCCCCTGGGTGAAGAGCTGGAAGAGACGCGGCATCAGCCCGGGATCGATCCCGATGCCGGTGTCCTCGATGGCGACCACGACCTGCTCGTCGTCGCCCGTGGCGCGCACCCGGATCAATCCGAGGGGGTCGGTGTACTTCGCGGCGTTGTTCAGCAGGTTCGAGAACACCTGGGTCATGCGATCGGCGTCCACCTCCACGAAGAGGGGCGCCGGCGGAAGATCGAGCTGCAGGCGGTGCTGCTTGCCCTCCATCAACGCGGCGGCGCCTTGCACCGCGTCCGCGAGCACCAGGCCGACGTCGATGACCCTCCGCGTGAGCTTCACCTTCTCGCGCAGCATCCGAGAGAGATCGAGCAGATCGTCGAGCAGACGAAGCATGTGCCCGAGCTGGCGTTCGACGACGCCGATCTCGCGCGCGCAGTCGTTGCCGCGACGGAGCTTGATGAGGTGCATCGCCGTCACCATCGGCGCGAGCGGGTTGCGGAGCTCGTGGCCCATGATGGCGAGGAGCTCTTCCTTGCGCCGGTCACCCGCCTCGGCCTGCGCGAGCCGAAGGCGCTCCTGTTCGGCCTGGACGCGCGCCGTCAGATCGCGGGTGACCTTTCCGAAGCCGATCAACCTCCCCTCGCCGTCGCGGAGCGCCGTGATGACGACGCTCGCCCAGAACGTCGTGCCGTCCTTGCGGACGCGCGGCCCTTCGTCCTCGACGCGTCCCTCGCGCGAGGCGACCTCGAGCTCGCGCTCGCACTTGCCGGCCTCCACGTCCTCCCGCGGGTAGAAGACGGAGAAGTGCTTCCCCACGATCTCGCCCGCCGAATAGCCCTTGATCCGCTGGGCGCCGGAGTTCCAGGAGGCGACCCTCCCCCCGGTGTCCAGCATGAAGATGGCGTAGTCCTCGACGCTGTCGACGAGCAGCCGGAAGTGCTTCTCGCTGTCGCGCAGCTCGTCGCGAAGGTCGCGCTCGCCGCGCTTCTCGTGCTCGGTCATCGTCCTGCCTTCTCCCGCATCGTTCGCGAACAGTCGACCCGTCGCAAGCGGTCTCCGCGACGGCCCGGACCAGCTCGCCACACGGCTCAGGCGGTGCGCGCGAAGGCGAGGATGCGCTGGGCCAGGGCGGCCGGCGCGTCCGAGTGGGGGCAGTGGCCGAAGCCCTCGGGCCGGACCACGACGGCGTGCTTCGGCAAGTGCTTCGCGAAGTAGTGGAAGTGGCTGTCCGGCAGGAGGCGCTCGGAGCGGCCCCACACCAGCAGCACGGGCATGGCCAGCGCACCGAGCGCCTCGGCGGTGGGCGCGTGGTCGTTGGTGGCCGACGCCAGCAGCTCGAGCACGGCGCGGCGGCGCATCGAGGCGGGCAGCTCGTGGGCGACGAGGCGCGCCAGCCAGGGCGTGCGGTGGTAGACGCGGTCGAGGAATGCGCCGGCCTCCGCGCGCGACGCGAAGCCGAAGGCCTGGCGCAGGTCGTGCCACTCGGCGTCGGTGGCGCGCGCGCCCGCGGGCGAGACGAGGACGAGGGCGCGCACCTGGCCGGGCCGGGCGATGGCGTAGTGGAGCGCGATCGCCCCGCCGAGCGAGTTGCCGACGACGACGGCGGGCTCGTCGAGGAGCGCGTCGAGGGCGGCCGACATGGCGGCGAACAGCGCATCGGGCGTGTGCAGCGAGGAGGACGGGGGGCTGAAGCCGTGTCCGGGGTAGTCCGGCGCGATGACGCGCCGGACGTGGGGGACCAGGCGGGCGAGCAGCGGGCCGAAGGGCGTGGCGTTGGAGCCGATGCCGTGGAGGAGCACGACGGGCGGGAGCGTGCCGCGTCCCGGCACGTCGTAGGTGTGAACCGGTCCGAGCGGCGTGGAAACCCAGTGCGTGCGTGCGCCCCGGCGGCGGAGCGCGTAGCGGCCGAGGCGCTCGGCGAGCGGGATGAGCACGGGACGCAAGGCTGAGGACGAAGATAGGGCATGAGCGCGGCGACGCCACCTCTGCCCGTGTGCTCGTGCTCGCGGCTCGCGCCCCCGCACGCCCCTTAGTAGAGTCCTCTGACCTTGCGTCTCCGCCGCCCGTCCGCGCTCCGTCCCCTGGCCTGCCTGCCCTGCCTCGCCTTCGCGCTCCTCGTCGCGGACGCGCCGAGCGCGCTGTCGGCGCCGACCGCTGCCTCGTCTCCTTCTCCCCGCTCTCCCCGCTCTCCCGGGCCCACCCGTTGGACCGACGCGACCCCGGACGCGATGATCGACGACGCCGCGGCGCGAGCCCTGACGCCGGGCGCGCCCGAGCACGCGCAGCTGGGCGCCCTCGCCACCATCGTCGCCCTGGCCGACCGCGCCGCGAACGACGCGGCGGCGAGCGCCGTCTCGCGCATCGCCGCGTCTTCCGGCGTCGGCGGCGACGTCCGCGGCGACGCCGCGCTGCTGGCGCGCATGCTCGCCGCCGACGAGGGGACGGAGGCGGGTGCCCAGGCCGATCACGCGCTCGGCGTGGTCGAGGCGCTCTCGGTGCTCGGGCCCTTTCGCGACACCGGCGGCGGACTCGACGCGCACGACGGGCCGGAGCTGAAGAGCGCGCCGTTCGTTCCTACCGAGCGCTACTCCTGGGGGAGCTACGAGGTCGCGTGGCGCGAGGTGCCTCGCTCGTTCGCCACCGCCGGTGGGGTCCCGCTCGACCTGTTCGTCTTCCCGCGCAAGGAGAGCTGCACCTGGCTGGCGACGCACCTGACCTTCGCGACGCGACAATCGGTGACGGTGCGCGCGGCGTCGACCGGTCAGGTGCGCCTGGTGTTCGACGGCTGGGACGTGGGTCACGACGCGGACGTGCATTCGTCGGCGCGCTTCGATCGCGTCGCGGCCCGCATCGACGTCGACGCGGGCGAGCACCTGCTGGCGGCCAAGGTGTGCAGCGGCGCGCTCGACGACGACGGTCTGGTGCGCTTGCGGGTGACCGGCGACGCCGGCGCCTGGCCGGCCGGCGTCACCGAGAGCGCCGACCTGAACAAGGCGAGGCGCTCGACGGCGGACGGCAAGAACCCGGGGGCGCGCCCCTTGCCGACGCCGCTCGCGCGGGCCGCCGGCAAGGCCGACGGCGACGCCGACGCACGCCTCGACGCAGCCATCCTGCGCACCCTCGCCGGCGCGGACGATCTGCGCAGCCCGCGGGCGCCGGGCCTCCTGGCGGCGCTGACCGACGGCGGCCTCGACGCCGATCGTCTGGCGATGGCGGCGTGGATCGCGCCGAGCGGCGCCAACCGCAGCGCCTGGCTGAACCGCGCCCGCGCGGAGGGAGACGCGCGGACGCGCGACTTCGCGGAGCGCCGGCTGGTCGAGCGGCACCTCGAGGCTCAGCTCGTCGACTGGGCGATGGCGTCGCTGCGCGGGGCGAAGCTCGACGAGGCCAGGGACGCCGAGGCGGCCTGGCTGTCGGCGCGCGTGGAACTCGGTCTCGGGACGGACACGCTCCGCATACGCGCGATGCACCGCCTGCGGGCGGCGGCAGAGGCATCGCCGCCGGCCGCTCCGGACGCCGTGCTCCAGCTCCTCGCCCAGCTCGCGGAGGGACTGCAGCCGCGGGTGGCCCTGGCCGCGCGCGAGCAGCTGGCGGCGCGCGGCGACTACGGACCGAGCCGGGTGCGCGTCATCGCGGCGAGCGGGGGACGCGCCGAGGTGGTCGCGGCGGCAAGGCGCGCGTTCGCCGGCGGCGTCTCCGACGCAGACGAGGCGCTGGCCGTGGCGCAGGTGGTCGCCCGGGCGGGGGCGCACGCCGAGGCGCGAGGGCTCTACGAGCAGCTCGCGCGCTGGGCGCCCAACCGCGCTCCGGTGTGGGCGGGCCTGGCGCAGGAGATGAGCGCCACACCCGGCGACCCGACGGGGGACGCGGCCGTGGCGGCCGCGCTCCGGCGGGCGCGCGAGCTCGACCCGGGCGACGCGCGCTACCGGGCCGAGCTCGCGCTCCGAGCGCACGCCACTTCGCTGGGCGGCGAATCGCGCGACGACGAGAAGTACATCGTGCCGGCGCAGACGATCCTCGGCCGACGGCTGGGCGCGGCGCCGGCCCCGGCCTCGGCGCTGGTCACGAGCAAGGGTGCGGCGGGCGGGGAGCCCGCGGCGAAGGTCGCTCCCCCGGCGGCCCCGAACGAGGCGCCGGCGCCGGGCGCCTCGGGCACCGTGGCGCCCGACGTGGCCGACCGCCAGCTGCACTGGCTCCGGGCGGTGGTGATGCATCCCGACCGGCGCGTCTCGGAGATGGTGCACTACGCCCGCGAGATCGTCATCCCGCCGCGCACCGAGGACGAGCTCTACGAGGACATCCCGGCCCAGGGCGACCTCACCGAGATCCTGCGCGCGCGCGTGTACCACAAGGACGGCAGCGCCTCCTTCCCGGTCGAGGAGGCGAACGAGAACGCGCAGCCGCGCATCCGGTGGCCCGAGCTCGTGGCCGGCGACGTGGTGGAGGTCGCGTTCCGCTCCTGGACCGCCGGTCCCGTTGGCGGGCGGGGCGACCCGCCCTTCTACCGGATGGACTTCAGCGCCGCGCTCACCACGCACCCGCTGCTCTACAACGAGGACGTCCTGGAGTTCCCGCCCGACCAGCCCATCTACTCCGACGTCGTCAACGGCAAGGCCGACCGTCGCGAGGAGCACGACGAGGGCGGCCGTCACGTGGTGCGGTTCGTCTGGGACCGGCCGCTCAACATCCCGGACGAGCCGCTGGCGCCGCCGGAGACGGAGGTCGTCCCCGTGCTGGTGATGTCGACCTTCAAGGACTGGAGCGCCTTCCGGGCCTGGTACGGCGAGGCGGTGCGGGGCTTCACCGATCCGGACGCGCAGGTGCGCGAGCTCGCCGCCAAGCTGACCCACGGCAAGGCCACACGCGACGAGAAGCTGCGGGCGCTCTTCGACTTCGTGGCCGACGACATCCGCTACGTGAACTACCAGAGCGGAGAGTACTGGCTGCCCAACCGCCCGCAGCAGCTGCTGGCGCGGCGGGAAGGAGACTGCGACGACAAGGCGCTGCTGCTCATCACGCTGCTCAAGGCGGTGGGCATCGAGGCCCAGGAGGTGGCCGTCCAGACGCGGATGACCAACGAGCCGTCGATCCTCCGCGCACACGGCGCGGCCATCCCCATGTTCGATCACGGGATCGCCTTCCTCCCGGGGCCGAACGGCGGAACGTACCTCGACGCGACGAGCCCGCAGTCGCGCCTCGGGCCGCTGCCGTCGATGGACGCGCGCGCGGTCGCGCTTCGCATGGACGGTCCGGCGGAGATCGTCGAGCTGCCGGCGAGCACGCCGGACGAGCACGGCGTCGACGCGACCTGGACCCTGCACCTGGCGCCCGACGGGAGCGCGGACCTCGAGGGCGAGGAGCGCGCGGCGGGCGACGACGCGTTCTGGATGCGGTCGTATCTCACCGAGCCGGGCGCGCGCGCGCAGTGGGTCGAGGATCGCCTGGTCGGTCCCTGGTTCCCGACGGTGGAGGTGGACAAGAAGGTGGACTTCCACGGGGACCTGCCCCGCGGCGCGGCGACCGTGCGCTGGCGCGCGCGCTCGGACGGGCTCGGGCGCCACGAGGGTACGGAGCTGGTGGTGCCGCTGTCGCCGTCGCAGACGACGGCGTCGCAGCTCGCGCCGCTGGTGAAGCGCACGCTGCCGGTGTGGCTGCCTCCGCACATCGCCCCCCGCAAGGAGGCGCGGACCATCCGCGTCATCGCCCCCAAGGGCTGGCGTTTCGAGCCTCCGCCGGCGGGCGGCGACGAGAACGGCGGGCCGTTCGGGCGGGCACACCTCGACGTCGCGCGCGACCCGCGCGATCCGCAGACCCTCGTCGTCCGGCGCACGGTGGTCTTCGATCAGAGCAGGATCTCGGTGGAGGAGTACCCGAAGTGGCGCGCCTGGGTGCAGCGGGTCGACGCCCTGATGCACAAGGCCGTCCGCCTCGAGCCGGCACCGGGAGGTGCGCGATGAGGAAGGCGCTGCTCGCGTGCGCCGTCCTGCTGGCGGCTTGCGGAGGGCCGGGTGCGCGGTCGCCGCAGGGGGCCCGCGGCGATCTTCCGAAGGCGTACGCGGCGGCGCTGCGCGTGGACGCCACCGGCGACCCGCTCGACGCCGTGAAGGGATACCTCGCCGTGGTGGACTCCGCGGTGCGGGCCGACGGCGACCCCTGGCAGGTCGCGGCCATCGAGGCGTCTCTCGACGCGCTGGCGACGCGGGTGATGCCCTCGCTCGGCGACGGAGCGGCGGACGCCTCGCTGGCCTGGAGGACGCGCGACGGGGGCGCGATCGCCGGGGAGCTCGCGCGGGACGAGAGCAACGCACGGGGGGCGTTCGCCCGGGGCCTCATCGCGCGCGCGCTGACCTCGATGGCGCAGAGGCAGGGCGACGCCGTGGAGGCCGAGAGGCAGCGGGTGGCCAGCGGGTGCGCCCGCGAGGCGCTCGTCGTCGGCCCGACGACCTGGGCGCCCATCACGGGCGTCGACGAACCGGGGCCGCTCGACGGCGCGGACGCACGCATCGAGGCGTCGTACGCCACGGGCAGCGCGTTCGCCACGGCGGCCCACCCGGTGGTGGTGAGCGGGCGCGGTTGCGCGCTCGACCTCTCGGGCGAGCGCACGGGGGCGGGCGTGCGCGAGGTGGTGGTCGACGTCGACGTGCCGCAGGAGCAAACCATCGGCCTCGCGCTACGCGCCCACGGCGCGGCGCTCCTGCGGGCGGGCGGGACCCGGATCCTCCGGCGGCCCTTCGAGCTCGGCGACGGCGAGGCCGCACGCTTCGCCCGCGTTCACGTCACGCCGGGGACGTTGCGCGTGGTCGCCCGCGTCGGTACGGCGCGCGAGGACGACTCGGTCGAGATCGACGCTTTCGGCGAGGACGGAGCACCGCTGCGCGGCCACGCCCCCGCCGTCGGGTCGGCCGCCGCCGGACGCGTGCTCGGGGTGTCGACGCTCGAGCCGTGCGCTTGCCACGGCACGGACGAGCTGATCCTGGCCGCCGCGGCGGCGCTTTCCTCGGGCGACGCGCGAGAGGCGGAGCAGATGCTCTGGGGGAAGGCGACGCGTACCGACGCGGCGCCGGAGCTGGCCCTCCTCTACGGTCGCGCCGTCGCGAGCGCGCGCGACCTGTCGCCGGCGACGCGGGCGGAGCGCGCCCGCAGCGCGTACGAGCGGGTGCTCGAGGCGTGGCCGGCGAGCTGGGAGGCGGCGATCGAGCACGCCGTGCTGGCCGGCGTTCGACGTGGGCACGAGGAGGCCGGCGTCGAGATGCTGCGCGATCTCGACTCGGTGCGCGCCCGGATGGGCGCCGCGAGGCCGGCGATGCTCGATGCCTTCGAGGCGCTCACCGGGGGCCGCGAGCGCCTGTTCGACCGAGCACGAGCGGCGCTCGAGCGGGCGCGAGGGCCGCTGGCGGCCACCGCGATCCTGGCCGATGCCGAGGACGCCGCGTCGCCGCGCGCCGGGACGGACCTGACGGCTGCGCGCTGCGATCCGGCCCGTGTCACGGCGCACGACACGCTCGCCTGCTTCGACGCCCTGCGGTCGTCCGGCGACCGCGCGCGTGCGACGGACGAGCTCGCGCGGCTCCGCGCGCTGCTCGGGGCGCCGTCGCGCTATCTGGCCGTCGAGCTGCGCGAGGCGCTGGCGGCCGGCGACGCGGCCGCGGCCAACCGAGCGTTCGGGGCGATGCTCCCGGCCGAGCGCACGCTGGCGGCGCTGGCCGCGCTCGATCTTTCGCCCGACGTGCGCGCCCACCTTCTGCGCGCTGCCGCCGAGGCGCGCGACGCTCCCGCGGCCATCGCCCCGCTCCTGCGGGCGGTCGCCGACGATCCGACGCGCGAGTTCGAGGGCGTGGCCGACAAGCTCGTGGCGCAGGACCGGGCGTCCCCCATCCTGCCCAGCGCGGCGACCGCGGTGCTGGCGCACCTGGAGCGCTACGACGTCGGCCCCTCGGGCCTGCTGCGCTGGCTGCTCTTCGACGTGCGCCGCGTGAGCGGGACCACGGACGTCGAGGAGAACGCGCAGGCGGCCGCGCCCGACGTGTGGGGGCGCGGGGCGATGCGCGCGCTGCGCCGGCGGATCTTCAAGCGCGACGGGCGCGTGCTCGAGCCCGACCAGACGCCGCGCGCGTCCCAGGCGCACGCCGACCTCTCGCAGCTCGAGCAGGGGGACACGGTCGAGGCGATCTACGAGGGGTGGTCCTTGCCGGGGGACACGGGCGACGTCGGGATCGACACCCCCGACCTGCTGCCGGATCGCACGGCCGTGCACGACGCGACGATCGAGCTGCGCCTTCCGCGCAACCTGCACGGCGCGCTGTGGAGCCACGCCCTGCTGGGCAAGCCGGTCGAGCGCGCGGACGGCGAGGTGCGGGTGCTCACCTGGCACGTGGTCGATCACGGCGTGCGTCGCGTGGAGGACGGCGTCCCGAAGATGGATCGCAGCGCCGGCGTGAGCTTCTCGACCGCGCAGTGGGCCGGCGTCGCCCGCGCGCTGCGGGAGACGATCGCCGCTCTGGGGGAGCACGATCCGGAGATCGCGGCGTGGGCGCGCGAGGCGGCCGGCCACGACGCTGCCGGCCAGCCGACGGCGGCGACGGTAGAGGCCGTCGTCACCGCGGCCGGCAAGGCGCTGCGCGAGAGCGATCCCGGCACGCTCAGCGACTACGGCGGCGGCATCGCGGCCGTCCAGACGCAGACGGCGCGCTCCTTCCTCACCTCGCACGACGGGAGTCGCTCCTGGCTCGTCCTGCGCTCGCTCCAGGAGCTCGGCGTTCCCAGCGACGTCGTCGTCGCCGAGAGCGATCCCTTCAGCGCCGATCCGGCCTTCCCGCCGCACTTCGGCCGCTTCATTCACCCGCTGGTGGTCGCTCACGTGCAGGATCAGGGCGCTCCCCGCGACGTCTGGATCGACGCCGATGTGGAGGGTCCGCCGCTACCCGCCGGGCGCGTGTCGCCCGAGCTCCGCGGCCGGCTGGCGCTCGGCACCGACGGCACCATCGCGCCGCTCCCGGCGCTCGGCGGCGACGGCGAGCGCGACGAGGTGGACGTCCGCCTCGCGCTCGACGCCCACGGCGACGCCCGCGGAACGTTTGCGGTGGTGCTGCGGGGCCGGGACGCGCAGCAGCTCGCGGAGGCGCTCTTCCGCATCGTGGGGGCAGAGCGACAGCGCGCGCTGCGCGACGTCGTGCTGGCCTGGCTCCCGTGGGCCAACGTCGACGACGTGCAGCTCGCGTCGAGCGAGGGCAGCTGGCAGGTCAGCCTCCGCGCGGACGTCAGCGTCAGCGGCTATGCCCAGCTCGAGGGAGCGAAGACCTGGCTCCTGCCGGGTCTCGACACGCTGCACTGGGCGTGGCCCCGCGCGCGCGTCTCCAGCCTGGGCGCGACCTTCGCCACCCGGGCGGGACGCGAGAGCGCGCTGGCGCTCAGCACCGCGGTTCAGTACCACCTGCACCGGCGGCTCGAGCTCCCCCGGGGGGCGACGGTGGCCCGGATGCCGGGCCCCCTCGACGTGAAGGCCAAGCTGGTGGAGGCCTCCCGCCGCATCGCCGTCGCCCCGGTGCCGGGGAGCGCCCTCGTGATAACGGATGATTTCCTGCTGGGCATCGCGACCGGCACCATCCCGCAGGCCGACTACGACGCGTTCGTCGGGGTAGCCCACGCCGCCGACGACGGCTTCCTGGCGAGCACGCGCGTCACATTGCCGTGATGCTCCTTGCCGGACCGGCCCCTTTTCACTACGTTTGCCGCCCCTCATGAGCGGCCATTCCAAGTGGGCCACCATCAAGCACAAGAAGGGCGCCCTCGACGCCAAGCGCGGGAAGCTCTTCACCAAGCTGATCAAGGAGATCACGGTCGCCGCGCGCATGGGCGGTGGTGACCCCGGCGGCAACCCACGGCTGCGCAAGGCGATCTCCGACGCCAAGGGGCAGGCCATGCCCGGCGACACCATCAAGCGAGCCGTCCAGCGCGGTACCGGCGAGCTCGAGGGAGCCGCCTACGAGGAGATCGTCTACGAGGGCACCGGCCCCGGCGGGACGCTCTTCCTCGTCGAGTCGCTCACGGACAACCGCAACCGTACCGTCGCCGAGATCCGCAAGATCTTCGAGAAGGGCAACGGCGTCCTCGGCGCGGCCGGGACGGCGGGCTGGGCCTTCGAGCGCAAGGGCCTGATCTCCATCGAGAAGAAGGACGCCACCGAGGACCAGCTCATGGAGGTCGCGGTCGGCGCCGGCGCCGAGGACTACCAGGACGGCGGCGACGAATGGCAGCTGACGACGCCCCCCGACGCGCTCAACACGGTGCTGGAGGCGCTCGAGAAGGCGGCGATCAAGGCCAAGTCGAGCAGCCTGGCCTCCGTCCCCAAGAACAAGAAGACGCTCTCGGGGCGCGACGCGCAGGTGGCGCTCAACCTGGTCGAGGCGCTCGACGACCACGACGACGTGCAGAACGTGTTCGCCGACTTCGACATCTCGGACGAGGACCTGGCGGCGCTCGAGGGCGCGGGCTGACGCCGCGTGCTGGTGCTCGGGCTCGATCCGGGCACGCGCCACTTCGGGTGGGGCGTCGTGGAGAGGCGCGGCACGCGCCTCGTGCACCACGCGCACGGGATCGTGCACACCGACGAGGACCAGCCCATCGCGGTGCGCCTGGTCACCATCGAGCGCGAGCTCGTGGAGGTGGTGCGCCTGCACGCGCCGGCGGTGGCCAGCGTCGAGGCGATCTTCTTCGCCAAGGACGCCCAGGCGGCGGCCAAGCTCGGCCACGCGCGAGGGGTGGCGCTCCTGGTGTGTGCGCGCGCCGGGCTCGAGGTGTTCGAGTACCCCCCTGCACGGGTGAAGCGCGCCGTCACCGGCAGCGGGCGGGCCGAAAAGTCCCAGGTCGCGCAGATGATCCGGGTCGTGCTGGGGCTCGCGGCCGCACCCCCGTCCGACGCCGCCGACGCGCTGGCGCTCGCCGTCACCCATTTGCAGCACATCCCGGCGCTGCTCGGCAAAGCGGCAGGGGCGGGGGCAGGGGCAGGCGCGGCGCGACCGGGGACGGGAATGAAAGGCGTTCCGCGCGGTTGAGCCAGAGGTACGCAATAACCAGCGTGCGCCGCTCGTCCAAAGGGCATAGCTTTCGCAAGCCACTGAAGCTGAACGAAGACCCGACGATGAACCGACTCTCCCGTACCGTCCTCACCGCCCTCGTCCTCTGTGCCCCGCTGGTCGCGCACACCAGCTCCGCGCAGCCGCAGCCGCCGCGCCTCGAGCGGTCGGAGACGCCGCCCGCACCGGCTGCCGCCCCGGCGGGCTGCATCCCGGCGACGCCCACGGCCGACCAGGTGGTCAACTGCGTGCAGGCCGTCTACGACAAGTCGCAGACCTTCGGGAGCGACTTCAGCCAGCGCTTCTGGGTCAAGGCGTACAACCAGGAGAAGAGCTCGCACGGCCACGTGACGTTCGTGAAGCCCGGCAAGATGCACTGGAGCTACGACGACGAGCAGTCGCGCGGCAACCGCGTCGTGTCCGACGGGGCGACGATCAAGGTCTACGAGGCGAACAACAAGCAGATGTACGAGCAGCCGATGGAGAAGTCGCAGTACCCGGCGGCGCTCTCGTTCCTGACTGGCACCGGCAAGCTGAGCGATTCATTCAATTTCGAGCTCTTCCCCGGCGAGCAGATGAAGTTCCCCGGCGGGCTCGTGCTGGTGGGGACGCCCAAGACGCCCACGCCGGCGTACTCCAAGGTCCTCTTCTACGTCGACACCGGCACCGCCAACGTCCGGCGCGCCATGATCATCGACGCGCAAGGGAACCGGAACCGCTTCGACTTCGAGACCCCGAAGATCAACGAGCCCATCCCGCCCGAGCTCTTCCGCTATACGCCGCCGGCCGGGACGTCCATCATCCATCCGTGACGCCCGACGCGACCACGGGCCGATGCCCGCACTGCCGCGCCGAGGCGCGCGCCGAGCGGAGCGCCGCCCTGCGGTGGCGGTGCGGCGTGTGCGGTGGGCCGATCGTCCCCGTCGACGGGAACATGGCGCGCTCCAGCGCCGAGCTGGCCAACCTGGTGGCGGCGCAGCGCATGCGCGCGATGGCGCTCGGCTGGGTCGCTGCCGCCGTCGTCCTGGGAGCGATGGCGACGATGGCGCTCGGCGTCGCGATGCTGGTGTGGCTGGCGTCGCACCTCGCCGGCTTCGTCTTCGCCGCGCTGGCGGGGGCTGCGGCCACGCTGTGCGCCGCCGCCGCGAGGCGCTCGGGGAAGCGCAACGCGCAGGCTCGCGCCAAGCTCGAGGAGGCCTGGGAGCAGGTGGCCGACGAGGTGCTGCGCGCGCGGGGCGCCGAGCTCACCGCGGCGGACCTGGCGCGGGCGATGCGCACCGACGAGGGGCACGCCGAGGCTCTGCTGGCGCGGCTGTCGGTCAGCGGCCGCGCGCGGGTCGACGTCCGCGACGACGCCGAGCTCGCCTACCGCGTGCAGGAGGGCGGCCCGGCGGACACGGCGGAGGACGCGGAGCCGGACGGCTCGCGCGCGCGCGTGCGCTAGGTGAAGCGAGCGCTCACCCACGTGGGCGGCGAGGTGGAGACCTCGGGGAGCCGCGAGATCGCGGCGGCGCTCGCGGCCGCCCTCGACGTGACCCCGCCCGAGGCCCCGCGGCGACGGGAGAAGGACGAGGAGCCGGCCGTGGACGACCCCGACCGCGCGCACGTCCACGGCTTCCATACCTACCCGGCGCGCATGCATCCGGCCACCGCGGCGCGCCTCGTCGGCGCGCTCTCCGACCCGGGATCGGTCGTGCTCGATCCCTTCTGCGGCTCGGGGACCGTCCTGGTCGAGTCGATGATCGCCGGGCGCCGCGCGGTGGGAACCGACCTCAACCCCCTGGCCGTCCGTCTGGCCGCGCTGAAGACCACGCCCGGAGACGCAGCGTTCCGCGACGCCCTGGTGGCCGCCGCGCGCGCCGTCGCCGCCTTCGCCGATCAGCGCCGGCAGCGCCGCGCCGGGGCGACGCGACGCTACCCACCCGAGGACGTCGCGCTCTTCGACCCCCACGTCCTGCTCGAGCTCGACTCGCTGCGCGCCGGGATCGCGCAGCTCGTGAAGGACGACGACCGGACGCGGGGTGCGCTCGAGCTCGTGCTCAGCGCCATCCTGGTGAAGGTCAGCCGCCGCACCTCCGACACGTCGAGCGCCGTCGCCGCCCGCCGCATCGCCGCGGGGTTCCCGGCGCGCCTCTTCGCGCGCAAGACGGAGGAGCTCGCGCGCCGCCTGGCCGACTTCGCGGCGCTCTTGCCCGCGAACAGCGCGCCCGCGCGCGTCGCGCTCGACGACGCCGCGCGGCTGCGCAGCGTCGCCGCGAGCACCGTCGACGCGGTGGTCACCTCGCCGCCTTACGTCGCCACGTACGATTACCTCGCCCACCATGGCACCCGGATGCGCTGGCTGGGGCTCGACCCGCGCCCCTTCGGCGCCGGCGAGATGGGCTCGCGTCGCCGGTACGCGCCGCTCGACGCCGCCGAGGCCCGCGCCGCCTGGACCCGGGAGCTCGCCGCCTGCCTCCGGGCCCTGTCGCGTGTGTGCCGCAAGGGCGCGCGCGTGGCGCTGGTCCTGGCCGACTCGGCCGTCCGCGGCGAGGCCTTGCGGGCCGATGCCCTGGTCGCCTCCGTGGCCCCCGACGCCGGCTTCGCCCCGCTCGCGCGCGCCTCGCAGCGCAGGCCGCACTTCCACACTCCGACGGCGCGCGCCTTCGACGAGGCGCCCCGGGCCGAGCATGCGATCGCCCTCGAGAAGCGCTAGACCCCCCGGGGAAGCCGCCATGCCCCTCGTCGTCTTCGAGTCGCCGGAGGCCGCCACGGTCGAGGTGGACGTGCCCGGAGGGGGACGACTGGTCGACCTTTGTGACGACGCGAACGCCCCGGTGCCGTTCTCGTGCCGGAGCGCGAGCTGCGGCACCTGCCGGATCGACGTCCTGGAAGGGGCCGAGCTGCTCGACCCCCCGCGCGACGAGGAGCTCGATATTCTCGACATCTTCGGCGATGACCCCGCGCGGCGGCGCCTCGCCTGCCAGGCCTCTGTCCGTTCCGGCGAAGGACGCGTCCGTGTCCGTCCGGTGGACCTGTAGCCATCCCGGCGGCCGCACGTTCACCCGAGCGAGAAAAATCGACCGCACGAAGTCGCAGGCTTTCGCCGGGCGCCTTTGGTAAGAGGCAGCGACTTCGTCAGGACGGTCAGCCCTCCGGGAGGAACTTGGGGGCCGGAAGCTACGAAAGGCGCGAGGAACGACGATGAAGATTCGCACTCTGGCTTTGGTCTTGGGCGCGGCCGCCACGATGGCGGTGGGCGGCCTCACCGCGACGGCCTGCAGCAGCAGCAGCAGCGGCAACGGCGGTGGCGGCGGGAACGACTCCGGCGCCGCCACGGACAGCACCGCGGGCGGCGACACCGGCACGAGCGGTGACGACTCCAGCGCGGGAGGAGATACCTCCACCGGTGACGACGGCGGCGGCGTGGACTGCGGCTCGACCCCGGGCCTCCATTCCGACGAGGCGGGAACCATCTACTGCGGCTTCGCCGACGCCGGCAGCCTGAGCTGTCCGCTCGGCAAGGAGTGCTGCATCGGCGGCTCGCTCGGCGGCGGCAACTTCGGCGTCGACGACTGCGAGACCTGGGGTCAG
>DATBQU010000073.1:0-12599 GCA_036560665.1 Polyangiaceae bacterium | reverse complement strand
CCAGCGCGTCCGCCGCAGGCTATCCGCGGCGTCACGGGCCAAGGAGGCCGAGATCATGTCCGAGCAGAGCACTTCGCACACGCAGCAAATCAAGGACACGTTCCGCAAGGCCGTGGGAGACCACGCCGAGCGCGTAGAGAGCGCCTTCGCCGAGATGGCGAAGCTCGAGGAGAAGGGCCTGGAGCAGGCCTGCGCCCAGCTCGACGAGGCGACGCGCCTGACCAAGGTGTCGCTCGCCTACGCCAGCGAGCTCGCCGCGCAGTGGCGCAAGCTGGTGGTCGACGCCGCGCGCCGCACCTCGGAGATGGTCACCGGCCCCGGGAGCGTCTGAATGGCCGACGTCGCGCCGACACCGAGGGACACCCTCTGGCGCGACGGGAGCGCCTCGCTCTACCGCTTCCGCCGGCCCGCGAGCGTGCGGCCGGCGGCGGCGGGGCCGGTCCTCGTCGTCCCCTCGATGATCAACAGGTGGTACGTGGTCGACCTGCGCGCCGGCGCGAGCCTGGTCGAGGCCCTGGTCGCCGGTGGGCTCGACGTCTTCTGCCTCGACTGGGGCGCCGCGCAGGACGAGGACCGCTTCCTCTCCTGGGACGACGTGCTCGAGCGCCTGGGGCGCGCGGTGCGCTTCGTCGAGCGCACGGCGAAGAGCGGCAGCGTGGGCCTCCTCGGCTACTGCATGGGAGCGACGCTGGCCGGGATCTACACCGCCCTCGAGCCGAAGCACGTCAGCGCCTTGATCAACCTGGCCGGGCCCTTCGACTTCGCTCACGGGGGGCTGCTGCGGACGATGGTCGACCCCCAGTGGTTCGACGCGCAGGCGGTCGCCGAGGCGGGCAACGTGGCGCCCATGCAGATGCAGAGCGGCTTCGTGGCCCTGCGTCCGACTTCGCAGCTGGCCAAGTGGGTCAGCCTGCTCGATCGCGCCCACGACGAGAAGTCACGGGTCTCGTTCGACGCGCTCGAGACGTGGGCCGGCGACAACATCGCCTTCCCCGCCGCCGCCTACGCGACCTACATCGAGGATCTCTACCAGAAGAACGCGCTCGTCCGCGGCGAGCACCACGTCCGTGGCAGGCGCGTCGACCTCGGCGCCATCTGCTGCCCCGTGCTCACCGTCGCCGCCGAGCGCGACACCATCTGCCCGCTCCCGGCGGCGCGCGCGCTGAACGAGGCGTGCGGCAGCGCCGACAAGGAGCTCATCGTCGTCCCGGGGGGGCACGTCGGCGCCGTGGTCGGCAGCCGCGCGCCGAAGGTTCTCTATCCCGCGATGCGCGCCTGGCTCGGCCGGCGGCTCGCCACCGAGGAAGCGAGGGAAGCATGCAACTGAAGGACGTGAAGGCCATCGTGACGGGTGCGGGGCGCGGGATGGGCGCTCACTTCGCGCGGAGGCTCCAGGAGGCCGGGGCGCAGGTGGCTGCGGGCGACGTCGACGAGGCCGCCCTGGGCGAGCTGCCGGCGGGCGTCCACCGGCGCCGGCTGGACGTCCGGCGCGAGGGCGACTGCGTCGAGTTCGTGCAGTGGGCCTACGAGGCGATGGGCGGCCTGAACGGGCTGGTCAACAACGCCGGGATCATCCGCGACGGACTGCTGGTGCGGAAGGACCGCGCCACGGGCGAGATCCGGAAGATGACGGCCGAAGACTGGCGGGCGGTGCTCGACGTCAACCTCACCGGCGCCACGTTCATGGTCCGCGAGGTGGTGGCGCGCATGCTCGCCGCCGAGACGCGTCCCGGTGTCGTGGTGAACATGTCGTCGATCTCGCGCCTGGGAAACCGCGGACAGTCCAACTACGTCGCCACCAAGGCGGCGCTCGCGGCCAACACGCTCACCTGGGCCCGGGAGTTCGCCCCCCACGGGATCCGCGTCGTGGCGGTCGCGCCCGGGATGATCGAGACGCCGATGACCGCCGGCATGAACCAGAAGGCGCGCGACGCGCTCGTCGCCGCCATCCCGGTGGGGCGCATCGGAGCGCCGGAGGACATCTGGGTCGCCGTGAGGTTCGCGTTCGAGTGCGACTACGTCAACGGGCGCACCGTCGAGGTCGACGGCGGCCTCACCATGACGTAAGGCCAAGGCTCGATGCGCTCCCGCCGCCTCCTCGTGCTCGCCCTCGCCGGGGCGGGGCTGGCGGCCTGCGCGAGCTCGTCGAGTCCCGCCGTGGCGCCGGACGGCGGCGGGGTCCCCGGCGACGACGGCGGCGGCACCTCGGGCGACGGCGGCGGCGAGCCATCGCCCTCCGGCACCGCGTCGTTCACCGACCACGTCTACCAGGGCAGGAGCTACAAGCTCTACGTCCCGGCGTCCTATGCCCCCGGCGCCCCCGCGCCGCTCGTCGTCATGCTCCACGGCTGCACGCAGGCGCCCGCTGACTTCGCCGCGGGGACGCGCATGAACGCGCAGGCCGACGCCGCCGGCTTCCTCGTCGCCTACCCCCAGCAGCCCGCCTCGGAGAACGCCGAAGCCTGCTGGAACTGGTTCCTCCCCGCGCACCAGGCGCGCGGCGCCGGCGAGCCGCAGTCGATCGCCGGGATCGTGAGCGACGTCGGGGGCGCGTACGCCGTCGACGGCAAGCGCGTCTTCGTCGCAGGCATCTCCGCAGGGGCCGCCATGGCCGTGATCCTCGGCGCGACCTACCCCGACGTCTTCGCCGCCGTCGGCGTGCACTCGGGTCTCGAGTTCCAGGCCGCGACCGACGTCGCGTCGGGTCTGTCCGCCTCCACCTCGGGCGGCCCCGATCCGAAGAAGCAGGGCGACGCGGCGTTCGCGGCGATGGGGGCGCAGGCGCGCGAGGTCGCGGTCATCGTCTTCCACGGGACCGCCGACGCGACGGTGAACCCGGTCAACGCCGGGCAGGTCGTCGCGCAGTGGACCGAGACGGACGACCGCGCCGGGGCGAGCGTCGGCGCCGGGACGAGCCAGCAGGGCAGCGCGGGCGGCAAGTCGTTCACACACACCACCTTCGTCGACGGCACGAGCGGTGCGCCGCTGCTCGAGGAATACCTCGTCACCTCGCTGGCCCACGCCTGGAGCGGGGGCAGCACGGCCGGCACCTTCACCGACCCGGCCGGTCCCGATGCCTCCGCCCTGATGTGGCAGTTCTTCGCGGCCCACGGGCGCTGAGCCCCTTCCACGACGGACCTTCACTCGTCGCTCGACGCCGTGACCACCTTCGTCGCGCACCCCGAGTCGTCGACCAGCCCGCAGTAGAGGACGCGGTTCAGCGCCCCCGCCGGCGCCGAGTCGACGTGGTCGAAGTCGAACCCCGCCGTCGCGGCTGCCCACCACGCCGCGTCGTGGCGCGGGGCTTCCGCGAGCTCGCCCGGCCTAGGCGGCGGGAGCGGGAGCCTGGTCGAACGCAGCACCGCCGGCACGATGGCCGTGAACGGAGCGTCGTCGGCGCGCTCGTCGAACAGGTCCTCCATCGGCGGGGCGACCGCGTCGTGCTGCGTGAGCGGGGCCAGGCCGAGCAGCAGCTCGATGGTGCGCAGCACGCTGGTGGTCGTGTACGGCGTGTGCACCACCGCGCCCCGCCTCACGTGCCCCCCCGCGAGCAGGGCGATGGTCCGGTGCGCGTCGACGTGATCGGAGCCGTTCTGCGCGTCGTCCTCCACCACGATCACGACCGTGCTCTCCCAGAACGGCGACCGCGAGAGCGCCTCGATCAAGCTGCCTACCGCCCAGTCGTGGTCGGCCATCTGCGTGTCGGGCGTGTCCACGCCGTCGACCGAGTCGCCGAAGCTGCCCAGGTGGTCGTGGGGAAGGCGCACGATGGACAGGCCCGGCAGGTCGTTCGCCGCCACGTAGCCGTCGAGCTCGCGCCGCCACTCCGCGACGCGCCATGCGTCCGGGAAGCGCATGTCGAAGCCGCGGTAGAACGGGTCTTCCACCGCCATCAGCGACGCTCGCGTCGGGAAGGCGACCCGGGTGCCGGTATCATGCGGCATCCGCAGCGGCGGGATGCGCAGCGTGTCGACGTCGGCGAAGCCGTACCGCGTGTCGTCGCAGAAGACTCCGTAGACGCGGGTGGTCCGCCCGGCGGCGAGCGCCGCGTCCCACAGCAGCGCGTCGGGTCCGGTCACGTCGACCGCCCCGGGGAGCTGCCCGCGGGGCGTGTACGGGTTGAAGGCGAGGCGCTCGTCGTCCGTCGCCAGCCCCACGTTGATGCCGCGACTGAGCCCCTCGAAGTCGTAGGTGTGATGGCCGCGGTCCGCGTACTTCACCGGGACGGCCTTCTCGGCCACGTCGGTGGTGCGAGCGCCCATCGTCCACTGCCAGCCGTCGCCAGAGACCCCGCCCGTGGCGAAGAAGCGGTCCAGCGTCACGAACCGCCGGGCGAGCGCGTGGTGATTGGGCGTGATGCGCTCGCCCCAGTGCACGAGGCGCGGGTCGCCGTCAGCCGTCGGCAGATCGCCCAGGAGCTGATCGTAGGTCCGGTTCTCGGCCACCACGAAGACCACGTGCTTCACCACCCCGCGGAGCCGCTGGAAGACGGGCGGGACGCGCTCGACGTCCTGCGCGAAGTCGTTGGCGACGGCCTGCCGGGTGAGCCCGTCGAGGACCGCCGCCTCCGGGCGGGGAGCCGCGAGCAACCCGCCCTGCATCAGCTGGAGCGCGTACTGGTTGCCGCCGCCCGGCGCGTAGGGGTACTCGCCCGCCAGCGCGGCGTCGCTCCAGGGCCCCTGCGGGTTGGGCCCCGCGAGACTCTTGCCGTGCGCGACGTAGAGCCACCGCCCGTCGTGCGAGACGCTGACCGCGTTCGGGTAGAAGCCGGTCGGAACGAGGCCGACGACCCGTCCCGAGAGGCCTGCCTCGTCGAGGGCGATGACGGCCAGCGTGCTGTTGCCGCCGTTCGTGACGTAGAGGGTGCGCTCGTCGGGAGACAGCGCGAGCCCGTTGGGGTTCGAGCCCCGGAGTGGGCGCAGCGCCGGCGCGAGCATGCCGGGAGGCGCGGTCGTCGGGATGAGGTCGACCTCACGGCCCGCGGCGACGTCGACCACGCTGACCGCGTCCGAGCCGGCGTCGGCGACGTAGAGGTGGGTGCCGGCCCGGTTCGCCAGGAGGGCGGTCGGCTGGGCACCCACCACGATCCGCCGGACGACCTGCGCCGCGCCAAGGTCGACCTCGACCACCTCCCGGTCGCGCTGGCTGGCCACGAAGGCCCGCGTCTCGCCGACCACCGCCACCCCCCGTGGGAACTCCCCGCCCGCCCGGGCTTCCGTGCTCGGCGGGGCGAGGGGCACGTCGGCCACCCGCCGGCGACTGCCCAGGTCGACGATGCTCAGGGCGTCGTTCTCGTGCTCGGCGACCGCCAGCCGCGTCCCCGAGGCGCTCACGGCGACCCCGGCCGCGAACGGCCCCTCGTTCACCCCCAGACCCCCCAGGCCGCGCGGGTCCGCGTGCTCGAGGTCGATGGGGGGCATGCGCTCGCCCCAGCTCTCCGTCCGGGCGTCGCGCACGACCTCGTGGACGTCGTCGTCGGGTCCGCCCGTCACGAAGAACCGCGAGCCGTCGGCGGAGAACGCCAGCCCACCGAAGGTGTTGGGCACCAGGATCACCTGCGTCTCCCGCGGCGCGCCTCCGGTGACGTCGTAGACGAACACGTACTCGCTCGAGGCGGCGTCGACCCGTTGCCCGGCCTCGCGATAGACGCGGTTGTAGCCCGAAGTCAGCACCAGCAGGGTGCGCCCGTCGGGGGACAGCGCCGTCGCCACCGCGCCTCCCGCCCGGAACCAGGGGGCCACGGCGAGGTGCGGATCGAGATCGAAGAGGCGCGAGCCCGGCGCGGCATCCGGCGTCAGCATCGCCCCGTCCGGAAGCCCGAAGACGTCGGTCCCGAAGAGGGACGCCCCCGGCGCGCGCCCGCCCGGTGGGGGTCGCCTGGCGCCGAGGGTGTCGAGCGCAGCCGGACTGGGTTGCCGCAGCGAGCGCAGCGGGTGCAGCGGCTTCGCTCCCCTCGTTCCGCAGGCCCCCGCCAGCGCGAAGAGCGCGAGACCTGCCCACGTCAGAGACGCCCCACGCCGCCTTCGCATCGCCGTGCCGGCACGCTAACCCGGCGAGTCCCCGTCGCGGCTACTGAACGCATGGGCCACTGTCTCCACACTGCCACACCCCGTTGCTTGACCCCCCGGTGGCGCCCGGGTATTCGATGGCCCTGGGGGCTCGAGGGACAACACCGAATGGGTAGTCGACAGACGTGGCCACAGATCTGCGGGAACGACGAGTTCAAGGGGCGCTGGGTGGCCCTGGACGAGTGCAAGTACGATCCCCGGACGGCTCAGCCAACCGAAGGAACGGTCGTCGACGCCGACGAGGACCTCGTGGCCCTCTGCAGCCGCATGCAGCAGACGGACAGCAAGCACTGCGCGATCCTGTTCTGCGACGAGCGGCCGTCCATCGAGGAGCCCCCCCCGGTCTCCTCGCGGGCGACGCCGAACCCTCCCCGCGCTTACCACTGAGGGCGCGACCGAGCAGGGCGGGCGCTACTTCAGGACGGGCTTGAGGACGGTCTTCCCGTCCTTGACCGAGACCTCGAAGTCGACGGCCTTTCCGTGCTTCTGGCGGAGCTTTTCGCTCGACTCGCGCAGGCTCTTGGCCACGGCGTCGTAGGTGATGGCCGCGGTCGACTCGTTGTGGCGCCGTTTGGCCTCGACGTACTGCGCGTAGAGCTGCCGGACGCGCTCGTCGGGCAGGTCGTCGGGCCGCCGGGCCGGGGCGGGAGGTCCGACGGCCGCGACCGCGACCGGCGCGGGTCGCGGAGCCACCGGAGGGGGCCGTGGGACCGGCGTCGCGGGTCGAGGCGGCGCAGGCGGCGCGGCGGGCGCCGGGTGCACCGTCTTCCGGGGCGCCGCCGGGGCCGCCTTGCGCCACGTCGGCGCGTGCCGCGTCGCGGGCGCATGGGCCGCAGGCCGTGTTGGAGGGGCGATCGGCGTGGGCTCCTCGTCGAGCTCGACGTCGAGGTCGTCCAGCTCCTCGGCCGGGGCGAACTCGCGATCGAGCTCGGCGAGCTCGGCGGCCAGGTCCTTCGGGATCGGCATCGAAGGGGCGGCCGCCACGGCCTGGCTCAGCGACGAGGCGACCGAAGGCGGCGGCACCGACGCTCGCCCACGGTCGACTCCGAACCGCTGCTGCGCGCGGATCACGTGGCGCTTGTACGTCCCGTTCTCGATCTCGCGACAGATCCGCTGCCAGTGCGTCTGGTAGGTGTTGTACCGCTGGACCAGCATCAGGAAGCGGAAGCGCAGCCCCGTGTTGCGGATCTGCTCCTTGCGCAGCACGTGGATGCGCCGGTCGACGTCCTTGCGCGGGACGGTGGGCTCGATGCGCTCGATCCCCATGAAGTACTGCTCGTAGAGCGAGCGCGTCCGGTCGACGGCGAGCTCCAGCTCTCCGACCAGCCTCTCGAGCTCGGCCTGATCCACAGCGCCGACCAGTCTAGATCAAGGCAACGGCGTGACCTTGACGTTGTCGAAGCAGACCTTCACGTCCCAGTCGTTGAAGCCGAAATGGTCGTGCCCCACTCCGGTGAGCGGCGCCGCGTCGGCGTAGGTGAGCATCTCGTTGCCGTCGACCCACCACTTGACGCTCTTGCCGTCCGCGCGCTCGACCTTGAAGTGGTAGCTCTGGCCGGTCACCACGGGCTTCTCGCGCGGATCGTCGGAGTTGGGATCGACGGTGATCTCCTGCCGGTCGTTGCCGTGCTCGTTGATGCGCGCGAGCACGTGATACTTGTTGTGCCAGCCGCCGAAGATGGTCAGGTAGCTGGTGGCGTTGGTGTAGGAGAGCGCCGTCGCGAACGAGCGCCCGTCACCCCAGTACTCGGCCTTGAGGTCGCCGTCGGCCGACTGGCTGACGGCGTCGAACTCGATCCGGGCGTTCACCGGCAGGGTGCGCTTGAGCCAGAGGCCATGGTTCTTGGCGTGCTCGCCGCAGAGCTTGCCGCCCTCGATGCGCCAGATGCCCGGCGCGGTGGCGATCCAGTCGGGTCCCGGGTCGGCGCCGACCGCAGGGGTGGCCGGGGGGGCAGGGTTGGCAGGGGTGGCAGGGGTGGCGGCCGCCGAGGTCGCCCCGCTCGTCACGGGAGCGGGAGCGGATGTCGCCGCGGCGGCGGGGTGGTCGAAGCTGTCCTCGAACGGCGTCTTCAGCAGGTCGGGTGCCGCCGGCACCTCCCTGGGCGTCGTGGCCGTCACGGCCGGCGACTGCTGAGTCGCCGGCGTCGAGGTCCCGGCGTCCTGCGGCCCGGCGCTCCCGGCCGGCACGCAGCCGGCGGCTCCCACTCCCACCATCCACGCGCACCACGCGCTCGACCGAAGGTGCATCACGGGCCCCGATCTACCACAGCCCCCCCAACGATTCCCCCCGGGCGCCCATATCGGCCACCGCCGAGGTGCGTTCTCCGCTGTTTTCTTGTAAACGAAGGCCCGAGCCATGCACCCGATCCTCTTTCGCATCCCGCTGCCACACATGCCGCTCAAGCTCTGGTGGGCGCTCGCTGCGGTGGCCGCGATCGCCGTCGTCTTCGCGCTGCTCGCGCTGCGCCGTCGCGACCGGAGCGGCGCCACCACCGCCGCCATCGTCGCGGTCGCCGCCGGCGGCGCGGCGTACAAGTGGCAGACGGTCTCGTACGAGGCGCCGAACATCCCCATCTACGCCTACGGCGTCATGCTGGGCGTCTCGCTCGTCGTCGGCTGGTACCTCACGCTGCCGCTCTCGGAGCGCGACGGGCTGCCCAAGGAGACGATGGCCAACTGCTACGTGGTGACGGCCCTCGCCGCGCTCGCCGGCTCCCGCATCCTCTACGCGATCACCAACCCCGACGAGTTCAAGTCGGCGTGGGACCTCTTCGCGCTGCGCAACGGCGGCCTGGTGGCGTACGGCGGGTTCATCGGCGGCCTCCTGGGCAGCTGGGCGTACCTGGCGCCCAAGAAGATCCGCCTGCTGGCGTGGGCGGACGACGCGGTCCCCAGCCTCGCCTCCGGCCTCTTCATCACCCGGATCGGCTGCTACCTCTTCGGCTGCGACTTCGGCAAGCGCCTGCCCGACGGCGCGCCTCACTGGCTGAAGACGCTCGGCACCTTCCCGCACTGGGCCGCCGGGACGCTGGCCAGCGGTGAGGGCAGCCCGGCCTACGTGCGCCACCTCGACGTGTACCGCGGCACCCCGCTCGAGTCGGAGCTCATCCGGATGAACGCGAGCTTCGCCGTTCATCCCACGCAGATCTACGAGTCGCTGGTCGGACTCGCGCTCCTCATCCTGCTCCTCTGGCAGCGCAAGTACACGCGCTTCCGCGGGCAGGTCTTCTTCCTCTTCGTGTTCGCCTACGGGTTCTGCCGCTTCGTGCTCGAGCTCTGGCGCGACGACGTCGAGCGGGGCAGCTACGGGCCGACGCTCGACGCGCACGTCTACATCCCGCTGTGCATGGTGCTCTTCGGGCTCGCGTTCGTCTTCGGCATCTCGCTCGGCATCGCCAACAAGCGCGCCCGCACCGTCGCGCGCGTTCTCGCCTTCGCCCCGCCCGTCGTCGCCTACCTCGCGCTCAAGCCGGCGACGTTCGCGCAGACGGTCGCCTACCAGCTGTCGACCAGCCAGCTCATCGGCCTGCTCAGCGCGCTGGCGGTCGCCTTCTTCTACACGCGCTTCTGGGAAGAGGCGCGCAAGAACCCGACGATGGCGCTCAGCCTGGGCGATGCCGCCGCCATCCGCGAGCTCAAGGGCGAGGCCGCGGAGGAGGTGGCGGAGGACGGGAAGAAGGAGGAAGACGAGCCGGAGGACGCGGAGGCCGACGAGGCGGACGAGGAGCCTGCCGAGAAGCCGGCCCCCGCCCGGGTGGGACAGGGCAAGAAGAAGGGCCTCGTCGCCAAGGGCAAGAAGAAGGCGTCGGCCGAGGGCGCAGCGGACGACAAGGCTCCGGCGGCGGGAGGGCCCAAGGGCGAGCCCGAGCCGACGTGATGCTGAGGACCCGCCGCGACACGCGGCGGCTCGGCGCCGCCATCGCGCGGGTCCTCGCCCCGGGGGATCTCGTCGTTCTGACCGGCGAGCTCGGCGCGGGGAAGACGTTCCTCGCCCGCGCCATCGCCCGCGCCCTCGGCGTCGGCGTCGCGGTCACCAGCCCGACCTTCGCCCTCGTCCAGGAGTACGCCTCCGCGCGCGGGCCGCTGGTGCACGCCGATCTCTACCGCCTGCGCGACGAGTCGAGCGCCCTCCCGGTCGAGGTGGCGCGGCTGGGCTTGCGCGACCGGCGCGGCGAGGGCGCCATCCTCCTCGTCGAGTGGGGAGAGGACGCGGTGGAGGCCCTGGGCGGCGAGCCGACCTTGCGGGTCGATCTGGCCATCGCCGGCGACCAGGCGCGCTCCGCCGTCCTCTCCGGCCCGCGCGCGGGTGATATCGTCTGACGGTCGATGCCGAGCGGACGCAGGCCCGTGGGCGAGCTCGTCGCGATGGGCGTCATCGCGGGTCTCGTGGCGTTCGGCCTGGCCTTCGCCACGCGACCGCGCGGCGCCGCCCGCGCGCCGGCGCGGTCGCTCGACGTGCTCCAGACGCGCGCCGCGTCCTTCGAGCTCCATCCCGCGGCGGCGCGCGTGAGCGTGCGCAGCCGCGACGGCGCCCTCAGCCGGGACTTCGACCTGTCGCTGGTGATCGACGGCGAGGCGCGCCCGCTGACCCTCGACCGCAGCGAGCTGCGGGTCGTCGCCGAGGCGGTGCGCGGCACCGTCCCCGTCCCGATCGGCGACGTCACCCTGGACGGCACGCTGGAGCTGCGACCCGAGGCGGCCCGGGACGCCCTCGCCATCGACCTCACCGTCACCCCGGGCGAGGGCGCGGCGCTCGCCGGCCACACGGTGTCGCTGCGCGCCGAGCTGTCCAGCGAAGGCCAGGTGGTCTTCGTCTCCGGCGTCGGCCAGCTCGCCGACCGGGCCACCGTCAGCGGCGGCGCGCTCGTCGTCGACGCCGAGCCGCACCCGCTCGGCGTCCTCTCCGACCAGGGCCCGGTCACGGTCGAGGCGATGATCGAGGAGGCGCTGCCGCCCGGCGAGCCGATGCGCGTCGGCGTGGCCAGTCCGACGCGCTCGTTCCCCGACGTTGCCGACGGACACCTGGCCGACCTGCGCATCGCCGTGGGCGCGTCGAGCACGAAGCTCTGGCGCACCCTGTCCGACCTGACCGGTGTGCCCACCGCGCCGGTGCACGGGCACGTGACGGGGACCACCGAGCGCGCGCTCGTCTTCGGCCGTGACGCGCAGGGCAACGCCGAGGTGCGAGCCCACGCCGCCGAGGGAGGCGCGTTCGAGCTCGAGGTCCCGTCCAGCGTGGTGGAGTGGTACGCGGCCATCGACCCGGGGCGTTCGAGCAGCGTGGCGTCCTTCGTCCCGGGGACGCCGCGCGACCTCGTGCTCGACGTCTCGCCCGGTGGCGATCTGCACGTGACCATCGTCGACGCCGACGGGCGCCGGCCGCTGACCGCGCGCCTCCTCGTGCACGGGGTCGACGGCACCATCGACCCCAGCTTCGGCCCCGACTACCGCGCCTCCGGCGCCGGGCCCATCATCGACGCCCTGCGCGGCGACGTGATGACGCCGCTGCCCTCGGGCCACTACCGCGTGGCGGCGACCAAGGGGATCGAGTGGAGCGTCGACGCCAAGGTGATCGACATCGCTCCCGGTCGCGTGACCGACGTCGAGCTCGCGCCCCGCCACGTCGTGCCCTCGCCCGGGGTCGTCGGCTGCGACCTGCACGTGCACGCCCGCCCCAGCTTCGATACCCCGGTCACCCCGGAGGATCGTGTCCTGTCCCTGGTGGCCGCCGGGATCGACTTCGCCGTCCCGACCGAGCACAACATCGTCGGCGACTACGCCTCGGCGCTGGAGACCCTCGACCTGCGCGGCGAGCTGCTGAGCGTCCCCGGCGTCGAGGTGACCACCTACAGCAAGGGCTTCGGTCACTTCGGGGTCTTCCCCTATCCACCCTGGCTGCCGGTCCCCCCCTACAAGCACACCTCGATGAACGCCATCGTCCGCGCGTCGCGCGCGGGCGACCCCAGCCGGTACTTCCAGCTCAACCACCCGCGGCTGCCCAAGGGCATCGGTTACTTCGCCAACATCGGCTTCGATCCCAAGGCGCCGCGCAGCCGCATCCACAACCGCATCGACTTCGACGGCATCGAGGTCTTCAACGGCTACGACACCGAGCGCCCCGAGCGCGTCGAGGCGGTCCTGCGCGACTACTGGGCGCTGCTCTCTTACGGCTGGCGATACGTCGCGACCGGCTCGAGCGACTCCCACCGGATCCAGTTTCACTGGGCCGGCTACCCGCGCACGATGGTCATGGTCGACGGGGCCGACTCGATGAACGAGCCCGACGCGGGGGCGGGCGGCGAGAAGAAAATCGACCCGCTCGCGGTCGTCGCGGCCAACAAGAAGGGCCGGTCGTACGTGACGAGCGGCCCCATCATCGAGTTCGAGCTCGCCGGCGCGCACCCCGGCGACGAAATCGTCAGCACCGACCCGGTGCTCCACGGGCACCTCAAGGTTCGGGCGGCGCCCTGGATCGACGTCGCGCACGTCGAGATCATGGTGGGACAAGTGGGGGGAACGTGCGTCCTTGCG
>DATBQU010000072.1:0-14861 GCA_036560665.1 Polyangiaceae bacterium | reverse complement strand
TCGAAGGAGGCGGGCCTTTCGGGTCGTGCACGGGTGACCCGCACCCACTCGGCGACGTGCACCAGGAGGGCAACGATCTGGTCTGGGAGTCGTCGCCCATGAATGGGTCGTGGCTCGATTTCCCCGGGCAGCGCAGGTACGTCCTGATCTGGCCGGGCGAGTTCACGCAGTCCGTGCCTTACGACGTGCGCACGTACGTGGCGACGGGGCAGGACGCACAGGATTTCCCGAACAACTTCGTCGAAGGCACCGGACAGCTGGCCGAGATCTCCGGAGTCAGCAAGCTAGGCGTGACGGTCTTCAACGGGACCTGCGCCGAGTACTTCCTGCGCGTGGTGGCGCGCGAGCACATCCGTGGCATCACGTTGTTCGGCGGCCTGGAAGGCGAGCTACGTGACGCCGAGACCTGGACTTGGAACGGGGCGTACTGGACTCAGCAGATCCCGCCCGCCTACCCGTTGCCGGCGCGATCCGACGCGGCGATGGCGACGCTGAACGGCACCGTGGTGCTCTTTGGCGGCACCGACGGCAACGAGCCACTGGGCGACACGTGGACCTGGGACGGGACGACCTGGACCGAGCAGGTCGTCACAGGTCCCTCTCCGCGCTTCGACGCAGCCATGACCTCGCTCGGCGGTCGGATCGTGCTCTTCGGGGGGACCGACGGCGCGGGCCGCAACGACGAGACGTGGACGTGGGACGGCGCGAGCTGGATGCAGCAGGCAATCCCCGGCCCTCCCGCACGCTCCGGCGCCGCGATGACCACGCCGGCGACGCCGCCGCCGAACGCGCACGGTGGCTTCGCGCTGTCGGAGGCGGTGCTCTTCGGCGGCACCGACGGGAGCGCACGGCTCGCCGATACCTGGGGCCTGACCTGGAACGATCCTTCGCAGGCCCCGGTGTGGAGGAAGCTCGACGTGCCCGGCCCGACCGACGAGGGGGACGCAGGGGGAACCGGGCGCACGGGAGCCACGATGGCCCCCTATTACGACGGCGCGGTCCTCTTCGGGGGCCTCGGCGGCGCGGGCGCGCTCGGCGACACGTGGACGCTGACCGGCGCCGTCTCGCCGGATGCCATCCCTGATACGAGCCCGGCCCCCGTCGTCTGGACATGGAACCAGCAGCACCCCGCCTCGACGCCCAGTGCGCGGTACGGTGCGGTGAGCGGGACGCTCGGCGGTCACGCGATCCTCTTCGGTGGGAGCACCGATCGCCAGCAGCCACTCGGGGAAACATGGGAATGGTCCGGCGGCAACTGGGCCCTCCGCGCCACCGGCGGCCCGGCAGCGCGCTTCCTCTCGTCGATGAGCGGACCCTAGGAGCTCTCCATGGCCCATCCCTGGCACGACATCGCGGTCGAAGAACCCATCGAGGACGGCTTTGCGGCCTTCATCGAGATCCCCAAAGGCTCGAAGCTGAAGTACGAGCTCGACAAGGAGACGGGGCTGCTCAAGGTCGACCGCGTGCTCTTCAGCGCGGTGCACTACCCCGCCAACTACGGCTTCATCCCCCGCACCTACTGCGACGACGGCGACCCGCTCGACGTCCTCGTCCTCGGCCAGGAGCCGTGCGTGCCGATGTGCATCATGCGGGCTCGCGCCATCGGCCGCCTTCAGATGCGCGACGACAAGGGGCTCGACGACAAGATCATCGCCGTTCACCTCGACGACCCCGCCGTGCGCGACACCAGCCACATCCGCGAGCTGCCGCCGCATACGCTCAAGGAGCTCGAGCGCTTCTTTCTCGACTACAAGACGCTCGAGAACAAGCTGGTGGTTGTGGAGGACTTCGACGGTCCCTTCGAGGCCAACAAGGTGATCCGCGAGGCGATGGTCGGCTACCGCAAGCTGCGGGGCGCCACCGGCTGACCGCCGATGAAGCACGCCGGCACGCAGGTCCTGTAGGAGCGGTCGCAGGCATCGCACGCGCCCTCGGCGCAACCGGTGCGGCAAGCGTTCCAGCGGCGCTGGCAGCTGGCGGCGCACTCCTCGCCCGGCGGATGGGCGGCGATCGGGACGGACGAGGGCGCGGGCGTGGCGTGGGGCTGCGGCTCGGCGGAGGTCGTGACGGCGGCGGTGGTCCCCGCGTCGGCGTGCTCCATCACGTTGGGCGGCGGCGCGAAGGCGCTGGTCGGCATGGGGGAGACCACGGCGTGCGCGCGCCGGGGCCGGTTGTCGTGCGCCTCCTCGACGGGCAGGGTGGGATCGAGCGACAGCTCGCTGAAGCGGGTGCCCGCGTACTCGATGCGATCGCTCGACTGGCCGAAGGTGTAGCCGTGCAACCAGTCGCGCCAGCATTCCTTCTTGGCCTCCGCCGCGGCGGGCCCCTGATCGAGCGCATAGCAGTGCTCGAAGCGCACGTCGCACTCGTAGACGGCCTGGAAGCTGGGCCCACACGCCAGGGCGGCACCGGCGACCAGCGCCAGGGCCAGGCCCGCGGCCACGCGACACGTACCTCCCACGTCACAAGTGTCGACTGGCGCGGGCGCCGACGCAACCGGATGGCGCTGGACGGGGGGACGCCTCGTCACTACATGCAGCCTCATGTTCACCGGGCTGGTCGCGGCGACGGGGGTCCTGGCCGACCGGGCGGAGCGGGGGCCGGGCGCTCGGCTGGGCGTGCGGGCGAGGCTGGGGGACGAGCCACTTGCCCTGGGGGAGTCGATCACCGTCGACGGCGCATGCCTCTCCGTGGTCGAGGTGCTGCCGGAGGGGTTCGCGGTCGACGCCACGGCAGAGACGCTGGCGCGGACCACGCTGGGGGCGCTGCCGCTGGGGCACGCGGTCAACCTCGAGCGGTCGCTGCGCGCAGGGGACCGTCTGGGGGGTCACCTGGTGAGCGGGCATGTCGACGGCGTGGGGAGGGTTGCCGAGCGCCGTCCGGTGGGCGAGGCCGTGATGCTGGCGTTCACTCTGCCCCCGGAGCTCACACGCTTCGTGGCCGAGAAGGGCTCGATCGCGGTCAACGGCGTGAGCATGACCGTCAACGCCGTAGGTGGGGCGGGGGGGGTTGGCGAGGACGGGGGGGGACGGTTCGAGGTCATGGTCATCCCCATCACCCAGCGCGAGACGAACCTGGGCGCCCTGACGGTGGGCGACCGGGTCAACTTGGAGGTCGACCTCATCGCGCGCTACGTTGCGCGCTTGATGGTCCCGGCCGATGCCTAGCTCGCGCGCGATCGACCCCCGGCTCACCGAGCGCGTCGCCGGCGCCATCGCCGACGTACGGGCGGGCAAGATGATCATCCTCGTCGACGACGAGGACCGCGAGAACGAGGGCGACCTGACCATGGCCGCCCAGTTCGTCACGCCTGACGCCATCAACTTCATGGCGACGCACGGGCGCGGCCTGGTGTGCGTGGCGCTGACCGAAGAGCAGGTCGAGCGGCTGAAGCTGCCGATGATGCAGTCGCCCGGCCGCCTCGGTCCGCCGCTCGGCACCGCCTTCACCGTGAGCATCGAGGCGCGCCACGGCGTGACCACGGGCATCAGCGCCGCCGACCGCGCTCACACCATCCGCGTCGCGGCCAACCCAGGCGTGCGTCCCGACGACATCGTGACGCCCGGCCACGTCTTCCCGCTCCGCGCGCGCAAGGGCGGCGTCCTGGTGCGCACGGGCCAGACGGAGGGCTCGGTCGACCTCGCGCGCCTGGCCGACCTCACGCCGGCGGGCGTCATCTGCGAGATCATGAACGAGGACGGCACCATGGCACGGATGCCTGACCTCGAGCGCTTCGCGCAGAAGCACGGCCTGCGCATCCTGACCATCGCCGACCTCATCCAGTATCGCCTGTTCACCGAGCGCCTGGTACGCCGCGTTTCCGAGCAGACGGTGACGCTCGACCAGACGGGGACCGAGTGGCGCGCCGTGGTCTACGAGACGAGCGACGCCATCGGCGAGCGGCAGTTCCTCGCGCTGGTGAAGGGGGACCTGGCGGGCGGGCCGCCGCCGCTGTGCCGCGTGCACACCGGGTCGACGGTGGCCGACACCTTCACGTCGACGCCGCGCGACGGGGGGCTGCACCTGCGGGAGACCATCGCGCAGATCGAAGCGGCGGGTCGCGGGGCGCTGGTCTACATCGCGCCGCGCGGCGACGTCGGGCGCGAGCTCGAGGCGTGGCGTGCGATGCGGGAAGCGCCGCCGCCCCCGGCGGACGCGAGCGGGCCCCCGCTGCGCGAGTTCGGCCTGGGCGCGCAGGTGCTCGTCGACCTGGGGCTGCACGAGATCCGCCTCCTGACCAACAACCCGCGTAAGATTGCCGGTATCCACGGGTTCGGGCTCGTCGTCGTCGAGCGCGTCCCGTTGCACTCGATGGGCCGCGGCGGAGAGTAGGCAGACATGACCACCAAGACCATCGAAGGCAACCTCGTCGTCCCCAAGGGAGCGCGCTTCGGCATCGTGGCCAGCCGCTTCAACCACTTCGTCGTCGATCGGCTGGTGGAGGGCGCCATCGACGCGCTGGTGCGGCACGGAGCGCAGCCCCAGAACGTGACCGTGGTACGCGTGCCGGGGGCGTGGGAGCTGCCGCTGGTGGTGCGGCGGCTGGCGGAGGGCAAGAAGCTCGACGCGGTCATCGCGCTGGGCGCGGTCATCCGCGGCGCCACGCCGCACTTCGACTACGTGGCGGGCGAGGCGGCCAAGGGCCTGGCCTCCGCGGCGGCGGGGAGCGACGTGCCCATCGCCTTCGGCGTGCTGACGACGGACACCATCGAGCAAGCCGTCGAGCGGGCGGGGTCCAAGGCGGGCAACAAGGGCTGGGACGCCGCGGTGAGCGCCATCGAGATGGTCGCGCTGGCGCGCGCGCTCGACGACGCCGGGCTCTGAGGGGCGGACGGGGCGAGGCAACCATGGGCGCCCGTCACTCCGGCCGAGAGGCGGCGCTGCAGATGCTCTTCCAGATGGAGGCCTCCGGCGCGACCGCCGACGAGGCCATCGAGCTTTACTGGCGCAGCTTCGCCGCCGACTCCGACCCCGAGGGGCGCGTCTACGCGGACGAGTGCGCGCGCGGTGTGGGCGAGGAGCGCGAGGCGCTCGACAGGCACATCGCCGGGGCGTCCGCGCACTGGCGCGTGGAGCGGATGGCGCGCGTCGATCGCAACGTGCTGCGCCTGGGGACGTGGGAGCTCGCCCACCGGCCGGACGTGCCGCGCGCGGTCGTCCTCGACGAGGCGGTGGAGCTGGCGAAGTCGTTCGGCACGGACGACTCGGGGGCGTTCGTCAATGGCGTGCTGAACCGCATCGCCGACGCGCTCGGCCGCCAGGACGACCGGGCGCCCGCCAAGGCTCCGTGAGCGAATGGACCTGCGCTTCCTCGCCCCGGAGCTACGGCGCCTCGACGAGGCCAGCGTCGAGGTGTGCGCCTGCACCATCTGGAGCGACGAGCGCCCGCTGCGCGGCTTCGCCGGGCTGCTCGACTGGCGCCTGGGCGGCCGTCTGAGCGCCCTGCTCAAGTCGGGGTTCGTGACCGGCGAGCTGGGCGAGGTGCTTCTGGTGCCGGGCAAGCCGCACGTGCCCTTCGAGAAGGTGCTGGTGGTGGGCCTGGGGACACGCACCGGCTTCGGCGACGGCGTGTTCCGGCAAGCCGTGATGCGCATCGCGCGCTCGCTCGAGGGGATGCGGGTCCGGCGCGCGGTGGTCGAGCTGCCGGGCCGGGCCGGGGGCGTGATGGAGCCAGAGCAGGCCATCACGCTCACGCTGGAGTGCGTCGGCGCCTCGCCGGACCACGACGCGTGGTGGCTGGTGGAGGATGGGGCCGCGCAGAAGCGCGTCGAGCAGCGTGCCGCCGACGAGCGGCGGCGCGTACGGACGGCGTGACGCCATGCTCGATCTGGATCCGGAGCGCCCGGGCGTGACCCCGAGGGACGCGGCGACGTTGGTAGTGGTGCGCGACGCGCCGCGGGGCGGCGTCGAGGTGTTCTGCGTGGAGCGGCAAAAGGTGGGGTTCCTCGGCGGGGCGATCGTGTTCCCGGGGGGCAAGCTCGAGCCGGACGACCTCGATCCCGCCTGGACCGGACGGGCGACCGCGCCGCGGACGCCGCGGACGCCGGTGGCCGCGGACGAGGCGACGCTGCGCGGGCTCGCCGTGGCCGCGTGCCGCGAGGCGCTGGAGGAGGCGGCGATCCTGCCGGTCGTCGGGGGGGCGCTGGCGCACGCCGAGCTGCTCGAGTGGCGGGCACGGGCGGAGCGCGGGGAGGCGACGCTGCGGGAGCTGCTCGCCGCGCGCGGGCTGTCGCTCGACCTCGCGTCGCTGCACCCTTTTGCGCGCTGGATCACGCCGGTGGCCGAGGCGCGCCGCTTCGACGCCCGCTTCTTCCTGTTCGTGGCCGGCGACGCGCTCACCGGCGCGCACGACGACCACGAGACCACCGCGAGCTTCTGGGCCCCGCCGGGCGAGGTGCTGCGGCGCTTCACGGCCGGGGAGCTGCAGCTCGCTCCGCCCACGCACCGCACGCTCGAGATCCTTGCGTCGGCGCACGATGCGCGCCATGCCGTCGCGGCCACCGAGGGCGCATGCCTCGACCCGATCTGCCCGCGTCTGGTATCGCAGGGCGACTCGGTCGCGTTGGTGCTTCCGGGTGATCCCGAGCACGACGTCCGGGAGCCGCGCTCGCCGGGCAAGTCCCGCTTCGTGCTACGCGGCGACCGCTTCCTGCCCGAGGACCCACCGTGAGCGGACGCGGTGGGGGCCGCTTCCTCTCGGCGACGCAGCTGGCGCGCATCTGCGCCGTCGACCTCAAGACCATCCACAACTGGGCCAACAAGGGGAAGATCCCGTCCTGTCGCACGCCGGGAAGGCACCTGCGCTTCCGGCCCCTCGATGTGGTCGACTTCCTGCGGACCTACGGCTTCGGCGTGCCCGACGGGCTGCGGCAGACGCGGCTGCGCGTCGTGGTGGTGGACGGCGACGGGCCCGCGCTGGCGGCCGCGCGCCGGGCGCTCCAGCGGCGATTCGAGGTGGTCGCGGTGGGGCACGTCGTGGACGGGCTGCTCGAGGTCGCCCCGCTGCTGCCGGATGTGCTCGTGCTGGGCGACGTCGCGCCGCTCGACCCGGACGCGATCGCCCAGCGCCTGGCCTCGCGCGAGGCGACGCGCCACGTGCGCGTCGTCCGCCGGGGTGACCCCGCGCGGCTGCGCGAGGCTCTGGAGCGCCTGGCGGGCGCATAGCGAGCCCCCCCCGAGCTCCCCGAGCCCGCCTCGGGACAATCGGGGCCTCAGCGACCCTCGCGGTAGGCCTTCACGGCGTTGGCGACGGAGTCGGCGATGAGCTGCCGGTAGTCCGCGTCGCCCAGACGCGACTCCTCGGTAGGGTTCGAGATGTAGCTCGTCTCGAAGAGGATGCTCGGCATCCGCGCCCCGACCAGGACGTAGAAACCCGCGGTGTGGACGCCGCCGTCGACGACGTCGCCGTACTTCATCTGGAGGGCGGCGGTCGAGGAGCGCTGCAACAGCTGGGCGAACCGACTCGAGCGCGCGGCTTCGTCGGCCATGCGCATGCCGCCCAGGATCGACGCCAGCTCGGCGCTGGCCGCCTGCGTGGTGGCGTTCTCGCGCGCCGCGACACGCGACGCGATCTCGTCGCGGGTGGTGTCGAGGACGTACGTCTCGACGCCGCGCCGGGCCTTGCTCTCGCTGGCGTTGCAGTGAATGGAGAGAAACAGATCGGCCGCAAAGGCGTTGGCGCGGGCCGTGCGCTCCTCCAGCGACACGAAGCGATCGTCGTCGCGGGTGAGAACGACCTGTAGTCCCTGCGCCGCCAGTACCGGCGCCACGCGGTGTGCGATGTCGAGTGTGACGTCCTTCTCCTTGACGCCACCCGGGCCGACCGCGCCCGTGTCCTTGCCGCCGTGGCCGGGATCGAGCACGACGCGCGCGACCATGCGGGCGCCGCGCCCCTGCACGCCGGGCGGGTGCCGCGCCACGTCGACGACGATGCGATACGGCTCGTGCATGTAGAAGACGCGCCGCCAGGCGTGGCCGTCGAGGTCGAGGGAGACGCGCGAGCCGGTGCTGGTCGACTCGGCACGGATGCGGGTGACGACGCCCGACGCGGCAATCTCGCGGGGCGTGGGACCGAGGTCGACCCCGTCGAGATCGAGGAACGTGCGCGGCGCGGCGGCTCCCGCGAGGACCTCGTCGCCCACGCGATAAGCGGCGGGGCGGTCGAGGACCACGACGACGCGCGTGGCGTCGCGACCAGGCCAGGATTCGATCCGCAAGATCTGAGGCGGCTTGACCTGCACGGAGGTGGCGGCCATGCCGCCTGCATCGAGCGCGGCGGCGAGCGCCTGGGCCACCGCCCCCTCGCCCGCCAGGCCGTCGTCGATCGCCTCGAGGACGCGCTGGGGTGGACGGAAGGCGACGAGGAGCGACAGCGCACCCTCGACGTCGCGCCGGCATGGCGCCGGGGCTCCGGCGTCACCCGGTTGCGCGGAAGCGAAGCGGCGCTGCACGCGGTAGAGCTCGGCGTACGTGGTGGCGGCGTCGTGCGCGACGTCGCCGGCGAGCCTGGCTGCGTCCAGGGCAGCGTCGCAGGCACCGGCGACCTCGACTTCGCGTGCCGCCGCGCGGTAGAGCCCCAGCGCCTCCGTGGCGTCCTGCTCGCGGCCCTCGACGCGCCACACGCGCTCGAGGAGCGCCGCTGCCGTGGCGTGCAGCTCCACGGCGCGCGCTCCGGCCCCCTCGCGGACGGCGCGAGCCTCGATCGACTCGGCGAGCGCAAGCGCTTCCGCCCGCTCCGGAAGCGTCCTCGAGCCATGGGTGAGATCCCGGGCCCGGGCGACGTCCGCCGATTCCGCGGCAGCCTGGGCGCCCCCCGAGCCTGCGCGAGAAGACGCCGAGCCGGAGGAGCACGCAGACCCGGAGGAGGCGACCGCCACGGCCAGGGCCATTCCCGCTGCCCGACCGCCGCGACGAGCGCTAGTATCTTTCGTTCGTGGGAGGAGATGCACCGTGCCCGAGCCCCAGGTGACGATTCAACCCATATACGCCGACCGCGCCTCCGGCCAAACCTTCCCGGACGCCCGCGCCATGGTCAACGCCTACCTCACGCGCTTCGGCGAGCGAGCCGGCTGCAAGCTCGAGTCGCTCGATGCAGGCGGATACACGCTGGTGCGCAAGGGGTCGGCGAGCGTAGGGATCAACGTGCTCGACGATCATGGGGTGCTTCTCTTCGTGGCTCCGGTCATGCCGGTGCCGCACACCGGCCGGGAGACGTTCTACCGGCGGCTGCTCGAGCTCTCGTTCCTGACCACCTCCGACGCGGCGTTCGCCGTCGACGGGCACCGCGACGAGGTGGTCGTGCGCGCGCTGCGGCGCCTGTCGGGGCTCGACTACGAGGAGTTCGAGGACCTGCTGGAGACGGTGGGGAAGGTCGCGGACGACTGGGACGACACGCTGCAGAGAGAATTCGGCCAGAAGTGAACTCTTTCTGCCTGCCGCCCGCGTTGTCCGGGTACATGGCGGGTGTTACGCTTCGGTCTGGATCATGGCCCACCCCGCCGATACCGCCCCGAAGGGCCCCGCGGCGTTTGCCGGCGCGCGGCTGACGCCCGAGGACGCCGAGCGCCTGGCTGCGACGTTCCGGCCCTCCTGGGAGCTCGATGACGCCCCGTTCACGGGGCCCGGCATGCTGTCCGAGGCCGACCTGCGGGGCCTGCAAGGCGGCGGCACACACGCCGACGTGCGGGCGGCGGCTCACGCGAGCAACGGGACCTACCCCCAGCCGCCGCAGGCGCAGTCCCACGAACCGGAGAACTCGGTCGTCATCGACCGCAGCATCACGGCACAGGACATGGCCCCGGCGCGCACACCGTCCGCGCCCAGGATGCCCGCGGCCAAGGCTGGTTCGACGACCATGATGGGGATGGCGCCGCCCCTGGCCGCCGTCGCCATTGCACCCGTGGCGCCCGTGCCGGTGGGCGAGCCGGCCCCGCGGTCGGGGCCTCCGCCGGCCCCGCCGGTCTCGAGGCGTCCCCCGGCCCCGATGCCATTCGGGATGCCGCAGCCGCCGCCTGCGGCCCGTACGCGCGCGGTGTCGGTCGACCTGGACGAGCCCGCGTTCGCGAAGAGGTCCAAGACCGGGCTCTGGGTCGGCATGGGCGCTGCCGGCCTGCTGGCGGTCGGGATCGGGATCTGGGTGGTGTCCTCCGGCGGACCCCAGAAGGCCGCGGCGCCCGCCCCCACGGCCGAAGCGACGACAAACGACAGGACCTCCGCGATCCCGCCGCCGCCCCCCGAGACGGCAACCGCAACCCAGACCACCGCGGCACCCGCCGCGCCGCCCCCGCCACCGGCCACGGTGGCCGCTGCGACGCCGCCGCCTCCCGTTGCAGCCACGGCCCCTACCGCGCCGCCAGCCGCCACCCACGTGGCGGCAGCGCCCCCCAGCCCGCCTCGGGCCTGGGCCGGCGGTGGAGGCGGCCCCCAGCCGCCCAGACCGCCGCCGAAGAAGGGTGGTCAGACCATCGTCCGCGACGTGCCTTTCTGAGCAACCTGGGCACGGAGCGCACGAGGCGCTTTACAGGAGCCCGGTCGAGCGGTCAGATTCGCGTCGTCACGGCGCAACGCCGCCTTCGAAGAGCCTGAACATGAGAACCCGATCCCTCGCCGCGGCCCTGCTCATCGCATGTGCGCCGGCAACGTTCGCCGGACCCGTCTGGGCGCAGCCCGCCGCCGACGATCCCACCACCTCCGTGGCGCGCGCGCGCTTCAAGGAAGGGGTCGATTTCTACGACAAGGGTGACTACGAGCAGGCGCGCGCGGCGTTTCTCCAGGCATACGCACTCAAGAAGCACCCCGCCGTGCTGCTCAACCTCGCGTGGAGCTGCCTCAAGAGCGGGCACGCCCTCGAGGCGGAGAAGTACTTCAAGCAGTTCCTCGCCGAGGGCAAGGACATCACCGACAAGCAGAAGGCCGACGCGAACGACGGGCTGACACAGTCGCACGCGAAGCTCGGCCGGATCGAGATCACGGCGACGACGGGGACCGAGGTGACGATCGACGGCGAGAAGGTCGGCACCGCGCCGCTGTCGGACCCGGTCGCGGTCGAGGCCGGGGCGCACACCGTGAAGTTCAAGGGACCGGACGGCACCACGGACACGCAGAGCGTGACGGTGCTCGGCGGGCAGAAGGCGTCCGCGCGCTTCGGGGGCGCAGCCGCGGCGACGCCGCCGGCGGCGACGAGCACGGCGACGGCCCCGACGGGCGACACGACGTCCACGCCGCCGTCGAGCCCGCCCGCCGGTGACACGAGCAAGCCCGAGGACCAGACGCCTCCGAAGGAGACGCCGGGAGCCGACACGAGCCGACGCAGCCCCCTCTCGCCGCCGAACAACCTGGTGCCGGTGGTCGTGCTCGGCCTCGGCGCCGTCGCCGGCTACGTGCTGGGCGGGGCGATGTACTTCGTGAAACAGTCTGCCCAGGACAAGGCCAACCAAGTGGCCACCGAGATCACGGCCAACGGCGGCGGCAGAGGTACCTGCACCAACCCGACGCCGAAGTTCGCCAGCGCGTGCAGCGCCTACGTGAGCGACAACAACGACGTCAACTCCGACGCGACGGTGGGCAACATCGCGCTGGGGGTTGGGGTCGCCGCCACCGTGGGCGTCATCGTCTACTGGCTGGTCGCCGACAAGAGCCCGAGCGGGACCGCGACCACCAAGCCGGTCCTGGCGCCCCTCGTCGGTCCGTCGATCGGCGGACTGTCCCTCGGCGGCAGCTTCTGACGTACGAGAGCCGATTGGCGCTCAGGGGTAGGTGAAGACGCCGATGGGCTCGGGCTGCATCCCATCGCCATCCGGCGGGCGGAGCAGCGCTGCGACCGAGCAGCCACGGGCGTCGCAACCGCCGTCGACGAGGGCGTCGGCCCGCTGGTCGATGCGTCCCGCGCGCACTCCGTCGGCGCCGACCAGGCGAAACGCAGCTCCAGCGATGGCGGCGGCCTTGGGCGGCAGCTTGGTCGTGCGCTCGACCCAGGCGATGGTCGGACCGGCCGGCGACGGGGCGATCCAGAAGGGGCCGGGCGAGCGCTCGCAATCGGCAGGCGCGAGGTCGAGCAACGACTCGACCCCGCTCTTGCGATCGATGCGGAGGGCGCGCACGCTGACGGCGGTGGAGCCGATGCCCGGGCAGGCGTCGTCGGCGTCGCGGGTGAAGACGACGAGCGTCGAGTCGGCGTCGCCGTCGACCGCGACCACGTCATCGTCGGCAGCGAGCGTGTGCTTCAGCTTGCGCCAGGCGGTCGCTCCCCCCGTGCGCGAGAGCTCGCGCATGGCCAACGCGCCCGATGACGCCACGCGGACCAGTCCGAGGTCATCACCGACGGAATAGGCGTCGTGCTCTCGCTCGTCGTCGTCGCCGAAGTCGGCGTCCCGTACGACGACCGTCGGGGCGGGCGCTGCGGAGTCGCCAGGCATGAATGCCGCGGCCGTCACGTCGTCGTCGCCGTCCCCCACGACGACGGCGACGTGGTCGCCGCACACGAGGGCCGGATCGCGATCGGGCGAGACCGACGCCACCTCGTGAGGAGCAGGGTCGGACCAGCGGCGCGCCAGCACGCGCGCAGGGCCGCTGGCGCGTGGGTCAATCCACGCGAGCCCGTCGGCGGTGACGCAGAACGCAGAGCCGATCTCCGAACCGCCGAGCGGCTCGCCCCGTGGCCCGAGGAGCACCATGGTGCGTGCGGTCTTGCCGGCGTGCGGTCCGCGCCACACGAGCGCAAGGCCCGTCGGGGTCGCCTGGAGACGGAGCTCCGCATCGGGCGCCCAGGAGACATCCCGTAGCGCGTCGGCGCTCCATGTCGGGGCTCCGTTGCCCACGCCCATCACGCGCACGACTCCCTCGGACGCCACCAGCCCCGCGACGACGTCGACCTGTGCTGCGCGCGCGGCGGCGATGGGAGCGGAGAATACGGCGGCGGCGAGCGACGCGGAGGCTGCGGACCCGGCCGTTGCCGGCCCCACGCTGGCTACGCCAGACGGCCCGGCCTCGGAGGAGGTGGCCGGCTGCCGCGAGCCGCAGGTACAGCCCCCTGCAAGAGCCGTGAGCACGAGCGGCAGCGGAGCGAGCCTGCGCATCCTGGGCGGACACTACCAGAGGCAGCGTGCCCGGACGACCCCTCAGCCCCCCAGCAGCTTGCGAAACGAGGTCCGCGGCATGCCCACCGCGCGCGCGGCGGCGCTCAGGTTGCCCCCGTGCTCGCGGAGGAGCGCGCGGGCAGCCTGCGCGGTGACGGTGCCGGTCGGGGGGGGCGCCGCGCGGTGGAGGGCCTGGTCGATGTCGCGCGCGTCGATGTTCGCTGCGCGCCCGGTCGCGTCGGCCGCGCGACAGAGGACGTTCCGAAGCTCCCGCACGTTGCCCGGCCAATCGTGCGCGGCGAGGCGCGCCAGCGCCGCCGGCGTCATCGTCCGCGGGCCGACCTGCGGGGCGATCTGACGCAGGAGCTCGCGGGCGATGGCCGCGACATCGCCGCGTCGCTCCCGCAGGGATGGAACCTGGACCACGAAGCACTCCAGCCGGTGGAACAGGTCACGGCGGAACGCCCCGGCGGTCACACGCTGCTCGAGAGGCGCGTGCGTGGCAGCGACCACCCGGACGTCCGCGCGCTTGCCCGAGCCCTGCGCACCGACGCGACGCACCTCGTAGCCGTCCAGTGCGCGCAGGAGCTTCGGCTGAGCGTCGAGCGGCAGATCGCCCACCTCGTCGAGGAACAGCGTCCCCCCTTCCGCCTCGGCGAACGCCCCCAGCCGCCTGACGTGCGCGCCGGTGAACGCGCCACGTTCGTGGCCGAACAGCTCACTCTCCACGAGCTCGCGTGGCAGCGCGGTCACGTTGATGGCCACGAAGGGCTGGCCGCGCCGGGGCCCCTCCTGGTGAAGCGCCCGCGCGATGAGCTCCTTTCCCGTACCGCTCTCGCCGGCAACGAGCACAGGAAGGCCGTGGCAGGCCAGACGCCGGACCTGATCGGCCACCCGCCGCATGACGATCGACCCTCCGGCGATGCCGGCGAGCGGTTCCCCTGGCGCCTGCGCCGGATCTCTCGCGTCGGCGGGCAGCACCACCAGCGTCGAGTGCCCGACGGCTACCGCCGTCCCCGCGCGCCCCCACGCCTCGCGCACGCGCGCGCTGCCGACGAAGGTCCCGTTGCGCGAACCGAGATCCTCGATGGCGACCCCGTCGCCCAGGACGCAGAGCGCACAGTGCCGGGAGCTCACCGTGGCGTCGCGCACGACGATGTCGGCGGTGGACGAGGTCCCGACCACCAGCCTGTCCCTCGTGAGTGGAATCCGGCGCGCACCCGCCTCGTCCTGCACCTCCACCAGCCAGGCACCGCCCGGCGAAATGGTGGCTATCTCGAGGGTCGTCGACGACGGGTACGGCTCCTCGACATTCGAAGACATGGTCGGCCTCCTCTCCGCACACCCCCATCGGCCATCGGGAGGCCGAAGTTGCGTACGAAGGCGAGCGACCTCACCCGACGGCGATGCCCAGCGCCTTGCGGAGGGAGAAATACTGCTCGCTGACGGAGAAGACGAGGAGCTCCTTCATCTTCTCGGCCGGCGGGAGATCCCCGGGGAGCTGCGGCTCGGCGGCGATGATCTTCTTCGCGATCTCGAGGTCGGCGCAGAGCAGCAACCCGGCACGGCAAGCGGTGATCTCGATGGCCTGCATCCAGCGCTTGAGGTCCGCCTTGGCGCCGTCCTCCATCCACTTCTGCACCACGAGGCGCAAGGACTCTCGTTGCACCGGCTGCATGTGCTTGACGAGCTCCGACGCCGTGGCGTTGACCGCCGGCGCCATCTCGCCGGGGACCGCGAAGTCGTTCATCACGATCTTCACTCCCGCGAACAGGATGACCTTCATCT
>DATBQU010000071.1:0-5481 GCA_036560665.1 Polyangiaceae bacterium | reverse complement strand
CCCCGTCAAGCTCGTGTCGAACGTGGCGGCGACGCTCAAGGTGGAAGTCGTCGCCAAGTAGTGCCATAAGAAGAGCTCCGACTCGCACTGGCGCCCTGGCTCTCCCGAGCCGGGGCGTCGTCATTTGGAGGTCCGCACTGTGGAGAAGCTGCGCGTCATCGGGGGACAACCGTCGGAGTCGGTCGGCGTCGAGGGCCGCGTCCCTCCGCACGACCTCGACGCCGAGGCGGCGGTGCTGTCGGCGGTGATGGTCGACCCGCTGGCCTTCGACAAGGTCAACGAGTTCCTCAAGCCGGAGCACTTCTACTCGGAGGCCCACCGCCGCATCTTCGAGTCGTGCGTGGACCTGAGCGCGGAGGGCAAGCCGGTCGACGTGGTGCAGGTGGCGACGTGGTTGCGCGACCGCGATCGCCTGGCCCAGGTGGGGGGCATGGCCTACCTCACCGAGGTGCTCAACGCCGCGCCCGCGGTGGCCAACGTCGCCGCCTACGGCAAGACCATCCACGAGAAGTGGCGCGTGCGGCAGATCATCCTCACCTGCCAGCGGGTGACGGCCCAGGGGTACTCGGGCTACGGCGAGGCGCAGACCTTCATCGATTCCACGGAACAGGCCATCTACGACATCGCCCGGACCAGGGAGACCACCTCGGTCTTCATGCTGCGCGACGTGATGCGCGAGACCTTCAAGAAGATCGAGAAGGCCAACGCCCGCGGCGCGCGCATCACCGGGATCGCCACCGGGTTCGACCGCTACGACCGCATGACCAGCGGCCTGCACGACGGCGAGCTCACCATCGTGGCCGCCCGTCCCGGCATGGGCAAGACCAGCCTGGTGCTCAACATGGCGGCCAACGTGGCCAGCCCGCAGCAGCTCGAGAGCGCGCGCGACCCCAACGAGCGCTGGGAGCAGCCCGGCTTCGGCGTCGTCATCTTCTCGCTGGAGATGCCGCGCGAGCAGATCGTCAACCGCATGCTGTGCTCCGAGGCCAAGGTCGACGTGAGCAAGGTGCGCACCGGCATGCTGACGCCGAGCGACTGGAGCAAGCTCACGCAGGCGGCGTCGCACCTGGGCAGCCTGAGCGTGTGGGTCGACGACTCGCCAGCGCTGTCCATCCTCGAGCTGCGCTCCAAGGTGCGGCGCCTGCAGTCGGAGTTCGACCGGGTCGACGAGGCCAGCGGCGAGAAGAAGCAGCGCATCGGCCTGGTGATGGTCGACTACCTGCAGCTGATGCGCGGGCGCGAGAACGCGGCCTCGCGCGAGCAGGAGATCAGCGAGATCTCGCGCGGCCTGAAGCAGCTGGCCAAGGAGCTGTCGCTCCCGGTCATCGCGCTCTCGCAGCTGAACCGCGCGGTGGAGACGCGCGGCGAGAAGAGCAAGCGCCCGCAGCTGTCCGACCTGCGCGAGTCGGGCGCCATCGAGCAGGACGCCGACAACATCTGCTTCATCTACCGCGACGACTACTACAACAAGGAGACCGCCGACCGGAACGTGGCGGAGCTCATCATCGCCAAGCAGCGAAACGGCCCTACCGACACGGTGAAGGTCCGCTTCGACGCGCAGTACACGCGCTTCGACAACCTGGCCGAGGGCGAGTACGAGGACTACGAGCAGGGGTAGACATCTGCTAAGAGCGGATGGTGCCCGAGACCCTCGACGAGCTGGTGATGTCGCGCCGGGTGCTCGTGGCGGTGGGCGCGGGGGGCGTGGGCAAGACGACGACGGCGGCGGCGCTCGGCCTGGGGGCGGCGCGGCGCGGGCGGCGGGTGCTGTGCCTCACCATCGATCCCGCGCGGCGCCTGGCGGAGGCCCTCGGCCTGGAGCGGATGTCGAGCGAGGCGCAGGCGGTGTCGCCCGAGCGCCTGGCGGCGGCGGGGGTGCCCGTCACCGGCTCGCTCACGGCGATGATGCTCGACACCAAGCGGACCTTCGACGAGCTGGTGGTCAAGCACTCGTCGTCCCCCGAGCGGGCGCGCAAGCTCCTCGACAACCGCCTCTACAAGTACGTGTCGACGTCGCTGGCCGGGACGCAGGAGTACATGGCGATGGAGAAGCTCGTCGCCGTGAAGGAAGACCCGCGCTTCGATCTGGTCATCCTGGACACGCCCCCCACCGCCAACGCGCTCGACTTCCTCGACGCGCCCCAGCGGCTGGCCGAGGCGATCGACTCGCAGGCCATGCGGTGGTTCGTGCAGGCCTTCGAGTCGACCGGCAAGCTGTCGCTCAACCTGCTGGCCCGGTCGGCGGCCATCGTCCTGCGCGGCCTGGGGCGCATCACCGGCGGCGGGTTCCTCGAGGCCATGGCGGAGTTCATCACCGAGCTCAACGATCTGTTCGGCGGCTTCAAGGCGCGCGCGGCCCTGGTCGAGGCGTCGCTGCGGTCGCCGGAGGTGTCGTTCGTCCTGGTGACGTCGCCCGCGCCGATGAGCATCCAGGAGGTCCTCTTCTTCAGCGAGCGCCTGACCGAGGCGCACATGCCGCGCGGGGCCTTCGTGGTGAACCGCTTCCGCCTGCCGCCGCCGGACGCGGGCGGGACGCCGGGCGAGGCCGACGCGGCCGGGGCCGTCGCCGCGCGCGGGTTGAAGCTGGAGGACGACGCGGCGCCGCGCCTGGTCCAGGCCTACGCCGACGCCCTGCGGCTGGCGTCGCTCGACGCGCTGCACGTGAAGAAGCTGGGGGAGCGCGCGCAGGGCAGGGTGCCCATCGTCCGCGTGCCCGAGCTGCCGAGCGACGTGCACGATCTCGAGCACCTGAACGAGCTGGCCGAGACGCTCATGAAGGGCGGCGTCTAGACCGGCCGCGACCTTCGCGCGCAATGGCGCGACCGGGCCCCGGTCGGTCCCGACCTTCGCTCGGTATACCTCGACCGAGCCACGGTCGGTGCCGACCTTCGCTCGGTACGTCTCGACCGAGCTTCGGTTGCTCGCGACCTTCGCTCGGTATCGAGCAACCGAGCTTCGGTTGCTGCCGACCTTCGCTCGGTCGCGAGCAACCAAGCGAAGGTCGCCTCGTTGCGCGCGAAGGTCGGTACGGGATACCGCCCGTGATTCCACGGTGTTGCCGCGATCGACCGGACGGCAGGCGAAGTCCGGGGTCTACGTCCCCCGTCGGCCCTGTCCCTTGGGCGGCCGGGCCGCCTTCGGGTCGACCCCGAGCCGTTCCTCGCGCCGCCGCCGCGCCTTGTAGTGGACGCGGATGGGCACCCCGTCGAAGCCGAAGCTCTTTCGCAGCTGGTTGACCACGAACCGCCGGTACGAGAAGTGGATGTGGTCCGGCGCGTTGGTCATCACGATGAACGTGGGCGGCGCCGTCTCCGCCTGGGTGATGTAGTAGAGGCGTGGCGCGTGGGCGCCCATCGTCGGCGGCGGGCGCACCTCGAGGACCGTCTCGAGGAAGCGATTGAGCTCGCCCGTGCCGACTCGTTTGTAGAAGGCGTCGCGCACGCGGTCGACGGTGGCGAAGAGCTCGGTGATGCCCCGGCCGGTCTTGGCGCTGGTGCGCACCACCGGCACGTAGGGCACGAAGCTCAGCTTCTCGCGCGCGTTCTCCTCGGCCTTGGCGAGCTGCGTCTTGTCGAGGAGGTCGCACTTGTTGAGCGCCACCACCATGGCCCGCCCGCGCTCCTCGGCCAGGCCGAGGATCTTCGCGTCCTGCTCGGCCACGCCCTCCTCGGCGTCGCACAGGATGACGACGACGTGCGCCCGCTCGATGCCGCGGATGGAGGACACCACGCTCATCGACTCGACCTCGCTGGCCTCCTTGGCCACCTTCGCCTTGCGGCGGATGCCGGCGGTGTCGATGAAGACGTACTTCTTGCCGTCGCGCTCGACGAGGGCGTCGATGGCGTCGCGCGTCGTGCCCGGGCGCGCGTCGACCAGCACGCGGTCCTGCCCGAGGATGCGGTTGAGCAGGCTGCTCTTGCCCGCGTTGGGCCGCCCGATGAGCGCGATGCGCGGGGGGGGCTTGTCCTCCTCGGCCTCCGGGGCCTCCTCGGGCGGGAGCGCCTCGATGACCGCCGCCTCGAGCTCGCCGAGGCCGCGCCCGTGAAGCGCGCTCACCGGGTACACCTTGTCGACGCCGAGGCGGTAGAGCTCGAACGCCTCCGCGTCGACCTTGGGCGAGTCGGCCTTGTTGGCGGCGTAGAACACCGGCTTGTCGGCCTCGCGCAGCAGGGTGATGGCGGCCCGGTCGGCGTCGTTGGGCCCGGTGGTGGCGTCGGTGACGAAGATGATCACGTCCGCCTCCGCCACCGCCGCGCGCACGTGGGTGGCGATCCCGGCCTTCATCGGATCGTCGTCGTGCGGGTCGAAGCCGCCGGTGTCGACGATGGTGTAGGGACGGCCGTAGGCGGTGGTGTCGGCGTACTTGCGGTCGCGGGTGACGCCCGGCTCGTCGTGCACGATGGCGAGGCGCGCCCGGGCCAGGCGGTTGAAGAGCGTCGACTTGCCCACGTTGGGCCGCCCGACGATGGCCACGACGGGCATCTCGCCGACGCCGCCCGGCAGGGGCCCGCGCACACGCGAGGGATGGTGCTTGGTCATTCGTGTTGGTCCCCGTACCCGAGCTCGCGCAGCTTGGCCGGGTCGTTCATCCAGTCGGGAGTGGCGCGGACCCAGAGCTTCAGGTGCACCTGCCGCCCCAGCATCTGCTCGACCCGCGCCCGGGCGGCGACGCCGATGTCCTTCATCATGCGTCCCTGCGCGCCGATGAGGATGCGCTTGTGCGCCTCGCGCACGACGTGGATGGCGACCTCGATCTGCACCACGTCCTTCTTCGAGGCCCCGGGCGAGCCCGCGGGAGCCGGCTCGTCGAAGCGCTCGACCACCACCGCCACGCCGTGCGGCACCTCCTGCTTGGTGTGCCGCAGGATCTGCTCGCGCACGAACTCGGCCACGAAGAAGCGCACCGGCTGGTCCGACAGCGTGTCGGGCTCGTAGAGGAACGGCTGCTCGGGCAGGAGCGCGCGCAGCTCCTTCAGCAGGCGGTCGAGCCCGTCCTTGCGCTTGGCGCTGAGGGGGACCACCGCCGCGTAGGCGTGCCCCGCCTCGCCGATGGAGGCCAGGATGGGCAGGAGCAGCGCCTTGTCCTGGAGGCGGTCGACCTTGTTGAGGCAGAGGATGGTGGGCAGCGCCGGAAGCTCGCGGGCGAGGGCGAGATCGGCCTCGCCCAGGCGGGTCTCCGCCACGAGGACGAGCACGTCCGCCTCGTGCGCCTCGGCGCGCGCCGACTCGTTCATGCGCTCGCCGAGGCGGGTGCGGGCCGGGTGCACGCCGGGGGTGTCCACGAAGACGTACTGCGTGTCGGCGACGCTGAGGACGCCGCGGACCGACTCGCGCGTGGTCTGGGGGTGGTGGCTGACGATGGCGATGTGCTCGCCGAGGAGGGCATTGAGGAGCGTGCTCTTGCCCACGTTGGGCCGCCCCACGATGGCGATCCGGCCCGAGCGCGTGACGGACGCGCCGGGCCCCTGCCGGGCGGCGTCG
>DATBQU010000070.1:0-18161 GCA_036560665.1 Polyangiaceae bacterium | reverse complement strand
CCATGCTGTCGACGCCCGCCGGGATGTGGAGCGTGATCTTCGACTCCACCGCCAGCGACACGGCGGCGCTCTTGGTGGTGCCGCTCGCGCTCGCGTCGATGGCGAGGGACACCGTGCCCGGCGGCGTGGAGGTGTCGGTGCGCACGGTGAGGATGGCCGTGGCCGTGGTCGTCCCGTCGAGCGAGAGGCTGGCGTGGTCGAACGTCCCCGTCACCCCGACCGGCAAGGCGCCCAGCGAGAGGGCGACGCTGCCCGAGTAGCCGTTGGGCGCGACGGACACGTGGAGCGCCGTCTCGTCGAGGAGCTGCATCTGCACCGACGACTTGTCCACGGTCACGGCGACGTTGGCGCTCTGCTGCGCGCCGCTGCTCGAGCCGCCGCTGCTTGCGGCGCCGCCGCTGCTCCCGCCGCTGCTCCCGGCGCCGCCGCTGCTCGAGCCGCTGCTGCTCCCGGCGCCGCCGCTGCTCGACCCGGCGCCGGAGCTCGAGCCTGCCGCGCCGCCGCTGGAGCTCCCTGACGCGTTCGAGCCCCCGCCGTTTCCGCCGGTGGTCTGCTTCGGATGCCACGAGCCCGTGGGGAGCCCGTCGCCGCTGCTGCAGGCAGGCAAGGCGAGGCCGCCGAGCGCGCTGAGCGCGCTGATCGCGATCGCGGCGAGAGAGGCCGCCGCGCGGCACCCGTGGGAGATCCTCATGCCAGACCACCGTTGCAAACAGGACACCAGGCGGCGCGCGGGTCTCGCGCGGCGCATGCTGCGTTCGGCACGGCAGGAAATTGCGGCGCAATTTGCGCGGGTGACCGGACAGGACGGCGATGTGTGAGCCTCTCTCCGAGGGCTGCGGGGCTCGCGCATGGATACCCACCGATCCAGCGGGACCGGCCGTTTCGCCTTGGGTCGAAGGGGGGACTGGGGTAGACCGGAATTTCGCCGATGGGTCGAGCGCGCAGCATCGCCATCCTCGCGGGGGTCCTCGTCCTGGCGCCACTGGCCGTGGCCGTGGCGAGGGCCGACGGGCCGGGCCGCTCTCCCGCGATCGACGAGGGCGCCGGCGGCGGCGCGCCGTTCGAGCCGCGCCTCGAGGGCACCGCGTGCCCGGACGGGATGGCGCTGGTGGAGGGCGACTGGTGTCCCCGCGTGGAGCAGCGCTGCCTGCGCTGGATGGACCCCCCCGGCCGCTACCACGACTATCGCTGCGCGGAGTACGCGCGCCCGGCCCGGTGCATGACGGCGCGCGTTCACCAGCGCTTCTGCATCGACCGCCGCGAGCGCGCCGAGCCGTCGACCGGGCTGCCGCTCAACGTGCAGTCGTGGACCGACGCCAAGGACGCGTGCGAGGCCTCGGGCGCGCGCGTGTGCATGGACAGCGAGTGGACGTTCGCGTGCGAGGGCGAGGAGATGCGCCCCTATCCCTACGGCTGGCGGCGCTCGGCCGACAAGTGCAACGCCGACAAGCTGGATCTGCTGGTGCCGGGCGAGCCGTGGCGGCTCCGCGACGAGCGCGCTCCGGCGGGAGCGCACCCCGGCTGCGCCAGCCCCTTCGGCGTGCTCGACATGGCCGGCAACGTCGCCGAGTGGGTGAGCGTCGACGGACACCCGGAGGGGTCGCTGGTGGTCCAGAAGGGCAACTGGTGGCAGCCGGGCAAGCACGCCTGCCGCGACGAGCAGGCCGGCCACGACCGGTTCTACAAGGGAACGGAGACCGGCTTCCGCTGCTGCGCGCGGGCGCGCTGAGCGCCCTTCGAGCCGTCAGGAGCCGAAGCGGGCCACCAGGGCCTTCGCCCGCTCGACGAACTCTTCCCTGTGGAAGCGCTCGAAGTCCGTCCACGTGCAGAGCGTGCGCGTGTCGACCACGCGGTCGACGAAGAGCTTGCCGTCGAGGTGGTCGAGCTCGTGCTGGAACGTCCCTGCGGTCAGCCCCTTCACCTCGAAGTCGAGGTCCTTGCCCTTGCGGTCCCAGGCCCGCACGCGCACGCCCGTGAAGCGCGGGACCTGCCCGCGCAGGTTGGGCACGCTCAGGCACCCCTCGAAGTTCATGAAGGTCTCGTCGGTCGTCGGCTCGACCACCGGGTTGACCAGGATGGTGAGAGGCCAGTTCGGCTTGTACGGGTAGCGCGGGTTGTCCTTGATCTCGATGACGCACACCCGCACCGCCTCGTGCACCTGGTTGGCGGCGATGCCCGCGCCGCTGGCGTCGCGCATGGTGTCCACCAGGTCGTCGACCAGGCGCTGGAGCGGGGCGCTCGCCAGCTCGTCTCGCGTGACCGTGCGCGCCTGCTGGCGGAGGACGGGATGGCCGATGGTGGCGATCTTGCGCAGCGCCATGCTCAGCGCTTCTCCGCCAGGATGAGCGTCCGCGGCGACTCGTTGCCGAAGAAGACCCCCGGCGTGGCGATGCGCCCGCTGACCTCGCACACCTTGAAGCCGTGCTCGTGGAGGATCTTGCCGAGCTCGTGCAGGCTGTAGACGCGCATGGAGTACTCGATCTCGCGCGAGCGGCCGTCGTCGAGCATCATCGTTCGCTTCACCTTCATGCGGCTGGTGATGAAGTCCACGCTCATCTCGTCCATGCACACGCAGCCGTCGCCCTCGAACCAGGCCAGCGAGGGCGACTGGCGGATGAGAAAGTCGCGGTTGATGACGTCGAGCAGGAAGAGGCCGCCGGCCTTGAGCGAGCGGTGGATGCGATCGACCACCAGCGCGTTCTTCTCCTCCTCGAAATACCCGAAGCTCGTGTTCCAGCAGAACACGCCGTCGAACTGCTCCTCGAAGGACATCTCGCGCATGTCGCCCTGGACGAAGTTCAGCTTGGCCTCGCGGTCCTGCGCCTCTTCGCCGGCCCGCGCCAGCATGGCCAGCGAGAGATCGAAGCCCACCACCTCGTAGCCGCGCCTCGCGAGCTCGATGGCGTGACGCCCGGTCCCGCACGCGAGATCGAGCACGGCGCCTCCGCGCTCGATGCTGAGGCTGTCCTCGACGAAGTCGACCTCGCGGGCGATCTGCTCGTCGCTCAGCTTCTCGCAGGTCCGCAGGTAGTCGTCGTTGAACAGATCCTCCCACCACAGCCGACCCTTGCGGCGCAGGCCCGAGCCCTCTCCCGACTGGGGTGCGAGCGTGCCCACGTGCGGCGGCACGATGACGAGCGGGGGCCGACCCTGCGGCGAGGGGAGCGGCGCCGTCCGGGTGGGGACGGCGGGCGGATTGGACGCCATGCGTGGCCGCATGGGGGGCAGGCTGGCCGGCACCTTGGGCGGCGCGGCCTCCACCGCGACCAGATCCTCGGGCTCGACCTCCGCTCCCGGATCGGAGCGGCGGTCGCCGTCGAGCGACGCCGACGAGAAGACGCGGGGGGCGACCGGCGGGACGGCCGGCGTGGGCGCGTCGTCCTCGAAGCGCACGTCCTCGCCTTCCGGCTCGGTCGGCGCCACGGCGCGAGGGGGAGGCGGAGGGGGCACGACGGGCTGCACGTCCTCCGGCTCGAGGGACTCGGGCGCGGAGTCCGTCCCGGGCGGCGCGTCGGTGTCGATGGGGATCAGCTCCTCGGAAGGGAGGTGCTGCCGCGCCTGCACCCTGCCGTCCGCCGCGTCGTCGACCGCCGTCGGCTGGAACGGCGTCCAGCTGTCCTCCTGCACCGGGCGCGGAGGACGAGGAGGCGGAGGCTCCTCCGGGAGCGGCGGCACCGGCTCGGACGATCCCCCGATGCTGATGATCCGGGTCGGCATCAGCATCGCCCCCGACTCGGCGGGGGCGGCCGCGGCCGGCGCGGGCGCCGGAGGCGGTGCAGGCGCGGGAGGCGGGGCCGACTCGCGCAGCGCCTCCGGGCTCGCCACCTGCGGGCGGCTGACCTCGTCGTCCGGGATCCGCAGCGTCATCCGGCCGCGACGGCGCCCACCGGGCGAGGAGTCTCGCGGCCCCCGCGACGCGGGAGGATCGCCGTCACCCAGGGACGGCGTCGAGGGCACCACCGGGGGCAGCGAGCGCGCGGCGGCGTCGAGCGCCGCGGCCTCGGCCTCGACCACGTTCGCTGCGATCTCCGTCGTCGACGACGCGGGCCCGATCTCCGGCACGGTCGCCGTGGGATCGATCGGCTTGGGCGCAGGGGCGGCGCGACGCTCTTCGGTCATGCCGCCTCCGCCCGGAGCAGCGCCTGCCCGTATCGCACCGGCCCCTCGCTCACCAGCCACGGGCCCGCCGCCCGCGGCTCGACCAGCACGACCGCCGTCGAGCCGAGGTGGAACACGCCGATCTCGTCGCCACGGGAGACCTTCAGCGGCGGGTCGAACACGTGATCGCCGAGGGGCACGTCGTGCGCCTCGATCCCCACGGTCGTGATGCGCCCGACGATCATGGCGACGACCATGACCACGGTGACCCGACCGAGCCCGCCCGCGGCGTCGATCTCGATGGCGACGCGCCGGTTGCGGCAAAAGAGGTTGGCCACGTGCCGCACGCCGATCGCGTTGACGGGGTAGTAGTCGCCCGGCATCGAGCGGATGCGACGGATGGTCCCGGACGCCGGGGCGTGGACGCGGTGGTAGTCGCGCGGCGACAGGTAGACGACGCACCCCGCCCCACCCAGGAAGCGGCGCGCCTCCTGCGCATCCCCCACCAGCTCTGCCACGGCGTACGGGCGGCCCTTCACCACGAAGCGGCCCCCTTCGTCGATGGCGCCCATCGACTCGATGCGGCCATCGGCGGGGCTGGTGACGGCGCCCGGATCGGGGTCGACGGCCCGGGTGCCGTCCTTCAGGCGCCGCGTGAAGAAGGCGTCGAAGCTCGACCAACCGCCGTTCTGCACGCACTCATCGAGCTTCACGTCGTACACCCGGGAGTAGAGGCCGACGACGGCGCGCCCCACGGAGCGCGACCACCGCCGATCCGCGAGCCGGCCTAGCGCCCGGCCGATGCGCGCGCGCGGAAGCACACGCAGGATCTGGGCGGTGGCATAGGTGACGGCGCTCATGGGTCAGGGCGCCCGTCGCATACGACGAGCGAGGAGCCGCCCGGAAACGGAGTGTCGCGGCCACGGCTCGAGACGATTCGATCGCCCTTGAACCATGCTACCTGCGGCGCTCGCAGCGGGTCAATGTCGGGTCTTTTCGGGCGGTTTAGTCCCCCTCGAAGGGGGGCTCCCCGGTGGCCCGGGCGGCGTCGCACAGGGCTTTCCTCGGGGGATCGGGGGGCGTCACGTTGGCGTCGAGCGTCTCGCAGGCCGACTCGGAGTCGAACGGATCGGCCGCGACGGCCTCGATGAAGGACGCGGTGGCCGTCGGCTCGTCGCCCCCGAGGCGAGCCCACCGTCCGCGGATCGCCCACCAGGGACCATACGGGGACAGGACCTGCCGGGGGTCGGCCACGAGGGGCTGCCCCTCCTCGCGCCGTCCCGCCTCCTCCAGCGCGCGCGCCCTCAGCCACCGGACGCTCGGGTCGCCCATGGCGCGCTCCCAGGCGTCCGGCGCCACCGGCGAGCCGACCAGCTGGATACGGTCGAGCTCCACCAGGGCCTGGGCGGCGTGGCCTCGCGCGAGCAGCAGCTCGGCCAGACGCGACCGGTCCCGCAGGTCGCGGAGCTTGTCGGCCTCCCCTCGCTCGCCGCCGAGGCCGAAGAGCGCCGGCAGCGACTCCCGCGGGCGCGTGGCCAGGTAGCCCCGCCAGCGCCCGTCCCAGGCCTTGAGGTCGGAGCCGCTCGCCGCCTGGAGCGCCGCGTCCGGCTCCTTGCCGTCCCGTAGCTCGTGGAGCAGCTTGGGCAGCGCATCGTCCCCGGCGGTCTGCGCGTAGTAGCGCACGAAGCTCGTGACCTCCGCGAACGCCACCATGGCGGCGTCGGCGCTCGGCAGCATCGCGATGCTGGGGCCGAGCTTGTCGAGGGGCAACCCCAGGTTCAGCTCGAGCCCGCGCTGCACCACCGCGTCGGGCGGCGGCCGATCGTCGAACGGCCCCGGGGCCCGCCACCGCACCTCTTGCCGCTTGGCGACGCCCTCCTGGAGCCAGAGCGGCGCCTGGTCGCGCGACGCCCGCGTGACCGCGAGGTGCGTGAGCTCGTGCGCGACCGTGTCGCGCCAGGCGTAGCCGTGGTGGCTGGCGCGAGGGCTGAGGAGCGTCACCCTTCCCCACTTGGCGACGGCGACGGTCCCGGTCGTCTGCGCGCTCTTGTAGGGCAGCCCCGTCATCGCCGAGAGCGAGAGCAGGTCGCGTACGACGACGATGCGCGTCGGGCGCGGCCAGTCCACGCCCAGATCCCGCGTGAGCGCCTCGCGCGCCAGGGCCACGGTGTCGAGCAGCAGCGGGCCGAGCGCCCGATCGTGCTCGTCCTGCCATCGAACCTCGATCCCGCGCGCCTCGTCCCTGTCCACGGCGAGCGAGGCGATGACGCGCTGGCACCCGCGCGCGATGTCCGCCAGCTGCTCGCCGCTCTCGGTCTTCTGCACCTCGGGCCGCGCCAGGATGGCGGCGGCGCCGTCGCAGTCGAGCTCGTAGACCGCGAGGCGGGCCCGCTCGACGGCCACCGCCGGATCGTCGACGTCCGCGTCCAGCAGCTCGCGCCGCGCCTCGTCGTAGTCCAGCCCGGCGATGTAGGCCTGCGCCCGGCGCGCGGCGTCGACGTCCGCGCGCGACAGCGCAGGCGCCACCGAGGACAGGAGCGGCAACGCGAGCAGCGTGATCCAGCGGGCCTTCATCGCAGCAGCCCCTCCGCGTAACGGTGCACGGCGTCCTTCAGCGCGCCGCTCGCCGGCTGACCCAGGCCCCTCACCACCCTGCGGCGGAACTCCTCGGGGCCCTTGTGCTCGCTCGCGTTGGGGATGGCCACCGGAGCGTTGCTCGCCTTCTGTCCGTCCCCCTCCTTGGGCGAGGACTGGCCCGACTCGTCGTCGTCCCCCTGGAGCTGCTGCCGCGCTGCCTCGAGGTCGCGCTGCGCCTCGCGCTGGTGCTCGAGCCCCTTGTCGGCGTCGCCCTGCTTCAGCGCCTGCGCCGCCTGCCGCGCCGCGCGCTCGGCGTCCTCGATCGACTCCACCGCCTGCTGCGGGAGCGAGCCCTTGTCGCGCGAGCGCTCCCCGAGCTCCCGGGCGCGGTCGGCGAGCTTGCTCTCCTCGTCGCCGCCCTCCTCGAGCTGCTTGCGCGCTCGCTCGGCGGCGCGCTTGCGCATCTGCGCCAGCTGCTCCTCCGCCCACTTCTCCTCGGCGTCGAGCTTCCGGCGCACGTCGTCGACCCGCTTCTGCTCGTCGCCGCTCGGGTCCTCGAGCCAGGCGCCCTTCTGAAGCATCTTCTTCGCCTCGTCGAGCGATCCCAGGGCGCTGCGTCCGCTCTGGACCGCCTCGTCGGGGCGCGTCTGCTCCAGGGAGCGGGCCATCTGCTCCGCCAGCTCGCGCGCCGCGGCCCCCTTGCTGGTCCACGAGTCGCTGCCCATTCCCACCGTCGGCAGCTCGCGCGCCGCCTCGCGGATCGCCTCGGCGTGACGCCGGGCCTCCTCGCGCAGCTGCTTGAGCTCCTCGTCGCTCGTCGCACCGGCCAGGGCCTGCTCCATCTTGCCGATCTGGCCGGCGTGCTCCTGCGCCAGTCGCTCCAGGTCCTGCTCGGCCTCCTGCTGCGCCTGATCGACCTCGTCGCCCGAGTCGCCCCCCTCCTCGCCCGGCGTCCCCTGCCCGCCTCCCGACTCGCCCCCCGCGCGCCCCATCCGCCCGCGCGCCCCGAACGAAGGGTCCGGCTCGCGCAGGCGCGTCGCCAGATCGCGCGCGGCCAGCTCGGCGTGGATCAGATCCCCCCCGTCCCGTCCCCGCTTCACGCGCAGCAGGTCCGCCTCGACGATCTCGCCGAGGTCGCGGCCGAGGACGCCCAGGCGCTTCATCACGCGCCCCCCACCGGCCAGCACCACCGTCGCGGCATCCATCCGCACCGTCCCGCGCGACCGGGCGTCGCGGTCGGCCTCGTTCTGCATCTGCGAGGCGCCCAGCGCCAGATCGTCGGCCACGTCGGCGAGCTGCCGCGCGGCGTCGCGCGAGTCGTGCACCCCCAGGCCCCGCACCACGGCGTCGACCACCAGCACGAAGCGCTCGGTCGCCTTGACCGCCGCGGCGTGCGTCGTCCCCGACGGGGCGCGCAGCTCGGCGAGCACCGCGGCGCGCGTCTTCTGCTGCTGGCCGACCAGCAAGGCGCGCAGCCGGGTGGCGATCTTCACCCCGGCGTAGGTCTCGCCCAGCGTCGCCTCGAGCAGCCGGTCGTCGGCGTCGGCCCGCGCCCTCTCGTCGGCCAGGAACACCCTTCGCGCCGGCCCGGCAGCCGGCGGATCGCTGGCCAGGCGCCAGGCCAGCGTGTCGACCAGCGCGTCGCGCAGCTTCCGGAGCGCGTCGAGCCGCCGCGCCTCCGGCTCGCCCACGTCGGGCGGGATGAGGGTGATGGCCGGGCTGGAGCCCCACTTGGGCCCGGTCAGCGGGTCGTTGTCCTTGGCCTCGACCGTGACCTCGACCGGGGCGTGGCTCTTCTTCAGGAACGAGTCGCGCAGCTTGAGCACCTGACCGCCCTTGTCGCTGCGCGTCTCGCCGTCGAGGCGCGCCAGCACGCGCCGCTCCTCGCGCGTCCCGGAGCGGAGCACGAGGTGCACCTCGCGCAGCCCGTGGTCGTCGGTCGCCTCGTACCGGATGGGGATGTCGTCGCTCTGCTCGACCAGCAGCGTCTGGCGCGGCGCGCCCTCCAGCGTCACCACCGGCGACGCGTCGGGGATGGACTGGAGCGCCAGCGCATCGGGCTCCCGGACGACGACCTCGCCGAAGCGCGCCACGACGTGGAGCGTGGCCGTCTGCGTCAGCGGCCACCGGGCGAGCTCGGCCCCGGCGCCGTCGTCGACGAAGGGCACCTCCGTCACCCCGTCGCTCAGCAGCAGGCGGCGCCCCGGATGGATCGGCACGCCGCGGACGGTGACGAGCGTTCCGTACGGCAGCATCAGCGGCACCAGGGCGACCTCGTGGTGCTCGCTGTCGTGCAGGTACTCGGGCGGACGCGCGATGACCTCCACCTCGTCCAGCCAGCGCATGGTCACCGGGGCCGTCCCCCCTCGGGCCGCCAGCACGTCCCCCCCCTCGAGCACCGACCACGAGTTGGCCAGGCCCAGCCCCAGCACGCAGACGCCGACGACGAGCGCGGCCGCGCCCAGGCGCCCCGCGCGCTTCGCGGCGCGCTCGACGATCCGCTCCGAGGGGAGCTGCGCGAGCGCCCGCGAGACGTGCAGGCGGGCCAGCTCCGCGGAGGTCCCCTCCGCGCGCACGTCGCCGTCGGGTCCGACCAGCGACAGCGCGCGCAGCGCCCGCTCGGCGCGATCACGGTCGACCGCGCGCGCCAGCCCGCGGACGATCCGCTCCGGTTCCCGCAGCCGGCGGCGCTCGATGACACGCCAGCCGACGGCGATGGCCGCGCTCATCCCGATGGCGATCGCCGCGCCGACGCGGGCCCGCATCGTCCCGTGGCGAGCCACGAGGAGCGCGAGGACCCAGACCAGGGCGACCAGGGCGACCGCCACGCGGCGGCGCGACGTCCCCGTCGCGGAGCGCCACGCCTCGGCGAGCTGGTGCAGCGGCTCGGTCAGCGGGGGGCGCACGAAGCGAAGCCTAGCAAGGCGGGAAAGGGAGCGCGATCGGGGCGACGGCACGCGCCCGCGCCGGGTCGGGACTAGCATGGACGCCCATGGCCCTTCCGGACGTCGACGCGTGCGTGGCTCTCGGCGCGGACGGCTGGCGCGCCCTGGGACGCCGCTTGCGGGCGATCGGTCTGACCGGGCAGGCCGTCCGGCCGTTCGATCGGTTCGCGGCGATGGCGAACCGACCGCTGCATGCGCCGATGGTCAAGTGGAACCTGCGGCGCCTCGGGGACCAGCCACGCGCGCTGGCCACGCGGATGCTCGTCTTCTGGGACGCGGTGACGCCGGAGCAGGCGCGGACCGTGCTCGGAGACGAGGTGCCCCTCGAGCGCATGCTCGAGATCGGGCTGCTGAGGCGGACCTCGAGCGGGGACGTGGTCTCGCCCTTCGCGCTCAGGCTCCTCGGCGATCGGTACGTCCTCGGTGACGATCTGAGCCTCGGCGGCGAGGCGGTGATGGGCGTGGCTCCGAGCACGCAGGCGCTCGTCAGGGTCGCGCGGCCGCCCGGGCGCCTCCGTCGCGCGCTCGATCTGGGCTGCGGCGCGGGGACCATCGCGCTCGCGCTGGCCTCCACGTGCGATCAGGTCGTGGCCACCGACATCAACCCGCGCGCCGTCGCCCTGGCGCGGATCAACGTGTGGCTGAACGACCTCGTCAACGTCGACTGCCGCGTCGGGGATCTGTTCGCCCCCGTGGAAGGCGAGACCTTCGACCTCATCACGTCGCAGCCTCCGTTCGTGCCGCGCGACGACGCCTCGCCGGCGACGACGGCGCTCTTCGGGGGCCCACGCGGTGACGAGCTGGTGCTCGCGCTGCTGGGGCGGCTGGGGCCGCACCTCGCCCCCGGCGGCATGGCCATCCTGATGGTCGAGTGGCCGGTGATCGACGGCGACCGGCCGCTGGAGGAGCGCGTGGGCGCGGCGCTGAAGGGGTCGCCCGACGTGAGCACCCTGGTCCTGCAGTGGATCGACACCGACGTCGACGAGCACTGCGCGGGGTACGCGACCGTGGGTCACCCGTGGCAAGACGAGGCCTACGAGCAAGCCGCGATCCGCCGCCGGGACTACTTCGATCGCGCGGGGATCCGCGCCCTCCGCCCGACCTTCACCGTGGTTCGCCGGGGTCCGCCGCTGCCGGCGTGGACGGCGACGGTCCAGGGACGTCATCCGCGCGAGGTGCGCGTGTCGCGGGCGCCGATCGACGCGATGATCGCCGCGCGCGACCTGGTCGCGCAGGGCCGCGGCGCGCTGAAGACGGCGCGGTTGCGCGTTCCGGTCGGGGTCAGCCTGTCGCAGCCGGGCGACACCGGCGACGTGGAGGCGAGCCTCGACGCTCGTCACATGTCCGCCGCGGTCAAGACGAACGCCGCGACGCGGAAGCTGGTGACCTACGTTCACGAGGCGGAGCGCGTGGAGCAGGCCGTGGAGCGCCTCGCCGCCTCCGAGGGGGTGACCGTGTCGGAGATCGCCGACGACGCGCTGGCCGGCGTGGAGCGTGCCGTGCTCTTCGGGCTGCTCGAGCTGGCGGCGCCTGCGGCGTCCTAGGGGCGGATCCCCAGCAGCTCCTCCTTGTGGGCGCGGGTGACCAGGTTGCGGAAGGCGTCGAGGAGGGGCAGGCCTCGATGAAGGACGCGGTGGACCTGCTCGGTGATCGGCATGTCCACCCCGCGGGCCGAGGCGAGCGACCAAGCCGCCGCCGACGTGCGGAAGCCCTCGGCCACGGAGCGATGCGACGCGACGTAGGCCTGCGGATCCTCTCCCTTCGCGATGGCCATGCCGAGCTGCCGGTTGCGCGACAGCTCGCCGCCGCAGGTGAGAAAGAGGTCACCCACGCCCGCCAGGCCGAGGAACGTCAGCGGATCGGCGCCCAGCGCCACGCCCAGGCGGCTCATCTCCGCCAGGCCGCGCGTCGTCAGCGCCGCGCGCGCGTTGAGCCCGAGCGACAGGCCGTCGCAGGCGCCCGCGGCGATGGCGATGACGTTCTTCACGGCGCCGCCGACCTGCACGCCGATCACGTCGCCGCTGGCGTAGACGCGGAACATCGGGGAGTGCAGCGCCGCCTGCACGTCGCGCGCGGCGCCCATGTCCCGCGACGCCGCCACGACGTCGGTGGGCAGGCCCGACGCGACCTCGCGGGCGAAGCTCGGCCCGGAGAGAAACGCGAGGCGCTCGGGCCCGACGGCCGGCAGCGTCTCCGCCAGCACGTCGGACATCAGCCCGCGCGTCGACTCCTCGATCCCCTTGGTGGCCACCACCACCAGCGCGCCGCCCGGCAAGGCCGGAGCCACTGCGGTGGAGACGCGGCGCAGGTGCTCGGAGGGAGGCACGAGCACCACCAGCTCGGCGTCACCGACGACCTGCGCAACGTCGGCGGACGCGCGCATGGCCGGAAGCGTCACGCCGGCGAGGTACGTCCGGTTCTCGCGGCGGCGCTCGACGTCCTCGGCCACCTCCGGCTCGAGCGCCCACAGCGCCACCGCGTGATCGAGGCGCGCGGCGTGGCACGCCAGCGCCGTCCCCCACGCTCCTGCTCCCACGACCGCGACGCGCATGCCGGCCTCCTCGACGGTTCCGATCGCCGCGCTAGGGGTGGTTGGGCCCCGGAGGCGGCGGCCACGGGGGGAGCACGCTCGGAAACCCGCTGGGGAAGCTGGTGGGGAACCCGCTGGGGAACGGCGGAAGGACGCTCGGGAAGGGCGGCAGCACGCTCGGCAAGGTGGAGGGGAACGGCGGGAAAGGGTTCTGCCCCGCGTCCTCGCCGCCGGGAGGCGTGGGGTGGCCCGAGGGCGTGGGGTGAGGCGTGGGAGTCGGCGGCGTCGGCCTGGTGGGCAGGAGCGTAGGCACGGGAGAAGACGTCGCCGCCGTCGCGGTGGTCGCGCTGCCGGAGCCCGCGTCCGGCGTGCTCGTCGACGTCGGCAGCGGCGGCGGCTCGGGCGGCGTCGAGCTGAGCGCCCAGGTGCCCGTGCCCACCAGCACCATGACGATGCCCGCCCCGAGCAGCAGCGGGAGGGCGATGAGCGCCGCGATGCGTCCCCCGCCCCCACCGCGACGACGGGGCTCGTCGACGTACGGCGCCGGCGTCTGCGGCATGGGCGTGCCGGCGTACACGGGGGCGGCGAGCGCGGTCGCGATCGGCGGCGCGCGCTCCGTGTGCACCGGCGCGTCGCGCTCGGCCTCCGGCGGAGCCGGAGCCGGCGCCTGATGCTGCGCCTGCGCGCCCGGGTAGGCCGCGCCGAGCACCTGCGCCGCGTGCACCTGCTTGAGCGTCCCGGTCGGGGTCAGCTCGGGACCGCTCGGCGCCGCCGGCGGCGCCCCTCCGCCCCCCTGCGCCGCCATCGCGCCCGTCGGCCGCCTGGCGTTCGCCGCGCGCTCGAGCGCGAGGCGCATCTCCGTGGCGGTGGCGAAGCGCAGCTCGGGGCGGGGCGCCATCGCCCGATGAACCAGACCTGCCAGCTCGCGCGGCACGTCCGGCGCGGCCTGGACGATGGGGATGATCTCGCCGCGCTCGACCTTGAGGGCGATGATGCGCGCGTCGTCGCCGCTCACCGGACGGGAGCCGGCGATCATCTCGTAGAGCATCACGCCCACGGCGTAGATGTCCGCCCGCGCGTCGACCTCGCCCGCGCTGCGGGCCTGCTCGGGCGCCATGTACTCGGCGGTGCCCATGACCACGCCGGCCACGGTCAGGTTCTTCTGCTGCGGGTCGGTGCGCCGCGCCTTGGCGATCCCGAAGTCGATGAGCTTGAGCACCGGCTTGCCGCCGGCGAAGGTGACGAACACGTTCTCCGGCTTGAGGTCGCGGTGGATGACGCCGAGCGCGTGCGCCGAGTCGAGGGCCTCGAGGATCTGCAGCGTGTACTCGCTCGCCTGAGGCACGGGCAGCTTGCGCTGGCGGTCGAGGACGCTCGAGAGGGGCTCGCCCTCGAGCAGCTCCATGACGATGTAGGCGTGACCGTCCGGGGTGCGATCGACGTCCGTGACCTGCACCACGTGGGGGCTGCGGATCTGCGCCGCGACGCGGGCCTCTTGCAGGAAGCGCTCGACCAGACCGGTGCGGCGCGCCAGCTCCGGGTGAAGCACCTTGATGGCGACGCGCGTCCCCAGCACCGTGTGCTGCGCCTCGTACACGGACCCCATCCCGCCGTCCCCGAGGAGGCGGGTGAGCCGGTACTTTCCGTTGACGACGCTGCCGATGTCGATCACTTGGTGCGCCCAGCCTAGCACTGCCTACACCGTGCCAGCGCACCTCGGCCGTGGTCCTCGCCGCGTCCTTGGCCTTCGCGTCGCGGATGGCACATCCTGCCCCGGAGACGCGGGCGGATTGCCGCGCTTTCCGCGCGGGACAAGGGCGGCACGCCTCTCGCTGATGGAGCCCGCATGAGCCGCACGACGAGCCGGGTGCACGGGTGGCTGGTGGTCGCGACGCTCGTCGCCGGCTGCGGGGGCTCGACCTTCGCCGGCGGCGGGGACGCGGCGCCCGGCGGCGACTCGGGCGCGGGCACGGACGGCGGCGGAGGGGGCGACGACGGCGGCGGCGCAGTCTCGCCCTGCCCCGCCAGCCCCCCGAGCTCCGGCAGCGCGTGCGCACCCCAGGGGCTCAGCTGCGAGTGGGGCTCGAGCACGGTGCAGAGCTGCGACACGGTCGCGTTCTGCAATGGCGGACGGTGGCAGGTCACCGCCCCCAACCCCGGCGGCCTCGACTGCGGTGGCGGCCCGCAGGGGCAATGCCCCGGCTCCTTCGCCGCCGTGCCCCGCCAGACCCACTGCTCCCCGTACCTGCTCGCGTGCGACTACCCGCAGGGCCGCTGCGCCTGCACCATCCCCGCGGCGGGCGCCCAGCCGGCCGATGCCTCGGCCGTCGCCGAGTGGCTGTGTCAGGACCCGGCCGCCGGTTGCCCCCAGCCTCGCCCTCCCCTCGGCAGCCCGTGCGCGCAGGAGGGTCTCGACTGCGACTACGGCGCCTGCACCATCCCGGGCGGCAACGCCGAGACGTGCCACGGCGGCATCTGGACCGAGGGCGGCGTCGCCTGCCCGGCGATGGCCGGCCGGTAGGGCGCGCCTCTACGCCGCCTTCTTGAGGCTGAGGATCTCGCCGACGATGTCGGCGTCGGCGATGGCGGCGAAGACGGGGCGCAGGGCGTCGTCCCGGTCCTTGTCGCCGAAGGCGCCGCTCGGGGCGAGCGCGCGCGCCTGCGGGCCGTCGAGCACCAGGAAGACGTCGTGCAGCTTCCTCCACGGCGCGTCGATGACGTACGCGATGCGCGACCGATCGAGCGACAGCTCCTCGTTGTCGCGGCGGATGAGCACGCGCGTGTCGGTGACGAAGTAGCGCGTGGCCCGCGCCAGGCGCGGCGGGCGGATGAGCGCGGCGTAGGCCACCCCCACGGCGACGGCCAGGAGCAGCAGCATCCCGAGCGCTGCGCCGCCGACGAGCACCGCCGCCAGCGCCGGCGGCAGGGCATGCAACCGCAGCAGGCGCGAGAAGGTGGGCACCGACTTCGCCATGGTGCGCGCGAAGGTGATGGCGAGCACGGCGCCGACCGCGGCCGTGGCCCCGCGCCGCGCCGTCCACGCCGAGCCCAGCGGCAACCCCGACCAGAGCACGCGCTCGCCCGGATCGAGGCGCTGCGCCAGCGGCCGGTCGCCGTTGCCGAGGGGCGCGCTCGGCACGACGCCGCGGATGATCGCCCACAGACGATCGGGCGCGTCGACGTCGTGCAGCGTCACCGAGAGCGTGCGCCGCAGCGCTCCGGTGGGCACCGCGCGGACGATGACGAGGTCGCCCACCGAGGGATCGTTCGCGCACCAGCGCACCAGCGCGTAGCTGATCTGGCCGATGTCGATCGACCGCCGGAGCCGGCCGCGGCGCCAGATGACGTGGCGCTCGGTCACGACGTACTCGACCTTGGAGCGCCACCAGAGGGGAAGGCGCCAGGCCGCGAGCCCGAGCGTGGCGCACCAGGCGGCGAAGAGGATCATCCCGCCCACCGGAACGGCCAGCGACTTGGCGGCCACCACCGCAAAGCAGAGCGTGACCGCCGACCACACGCCGGCGACCACAGCCATCACCTTCTGCACGAACGGCACGGTCACCGCCCGGCAGCGTCCCTGCCAGACGATTCGCTCGCCGAACAGCGAGTCACGGGCCACTGGAAGATCCTCTCCTCTCCAAATTGGGCCCCGGGGCGTCGCATGTCCAGGCCAGCACGCCCGTTGGACGCGCGAAGGGGTCCGAATGTTTGCGTCCGACGGCCCGGGGACGCCGGGATTTCAGTCACTGCGGAAGCGGGCGGGCCTCGAGCCGTCGCGTCGGCCCCCGGGCATGTGCGCGCAGGACCAGGGAGTCGCACCATCGCGCCATCGGCAGCCCGTGGACGCCCGCCGCCTCGGGGAACAGGCTGGTCGCCGTCATCCCCGGCAGCGTGTTCACCTCGAGCAGGGTGACGGCGTCCGCGTCCGCCTCGTCGCCGACGATGAAGTCGACCCGCGACAGATCGCGGCAGCCGAGCGCGAGGTGGGCGGCCACCGCCACCTCCTTCACACGCGACAGCACCGCCGGCGGCAGCCCGGCCGGGCAGACGTGGACGCTGCGCCCCGGCGCGTAGCGCGCCTCGTAGGTGTAGAAGGGATCGCTCGGCGAGAGGATCTCGGTGGGCGGCAGCGCCTCGGGCCGCTCCGCCTCGACCTCGAGCACGCCGCACGTCACCTCCCGGCCGCGAGCGAAGTGCTCGACCACGGCGAAGTCGTCGATGGCCCACACCGCCTCGATGGCGCGCGCCACGTCGCCGGTGGCCGCGTCGCCCTCGAGGCGCGCCACGCCGATGGCCGAGCCGTGGGACGAGGGCTTGATCACCAGGCGCGCGCCCACCTCGCGCCGCGCCCTCTCCGCCCCCTCCCGCGCGCTCGCCTCGCCCCGGCGCAGGGCGACTCCCTTCGCCACCGGCAGCCCTGCCCGCTCGAACAGCACCCGCGCGACGCGCTTGTGCATGGCGAGCGCGCTGGCGAGCACGCCCGAGCCGACGTAGGGCAGATCGAGCACCTCGAGCAGCCCCTGCAGCGAGCCGTCCTCGCCCACCGCGCCGTGCGCCACGGGAAACGCGACCTCGTAGCCCCCCGTGCGCAGCGACTCCCCCAGGAACGCGTCGAGCTCGAGGCGCACCGCGTGGTGCCCGGCCTCCTCGAGCGCGGCGGCCACCCCGCGCGCCGAGGCGCGGCTCACCTCCGCCTCCGTCGAGGGCCCTCCCTGGATGACGGCCACCTCGAGGCGACGCGCCCTTGCCGTCACGGCTCCGCCTTCTTCGGCGACATGTCGACGAGCTCGATGCCGAGGCGCGTCGACACGTCGAAGATGCGCTGATCGCGGTAGAACTCGCCGAAGCCGATGCGCCGGATGCCGGCGTTGGCGATGAGGCGGAAGCACCCCCAGCAGGGGCTGGCGGTCACGTAGATGGCGCCGCCGTCGATGCGCACGCCGTTGCGCGCGGCCTGGACGATGGCGTTGGCCTCGGCGTGCACGGTGCGCACGCAGTGCCCGTCCTCCATGAGGTGCCCCTCCTCGTCGCAGTGCGGCAGGCCGGCGATGCTGCCGTTGTAGCCGGTGGCGAGGATGCTCTTGTCGCGCACCACGACCGCGCCCACGAACTTGCGGTCGCACGTGGAGCGCGTGGAGACCTCGCGCGCGATGTTCATGAAGTAGTCGTCCCAGGAGGCGCGGACACGCGGCGGCATGGCAGCCTCTTAGAGCGCGGCGCCCCGCGCCGCAATCCACGTCCGAATTGACAAAGGACGCGGCGCACGCCAATCGTGACGCCGATGATTCGCGGACGGATCCAGGCGGCGCTGGCGCTCGGCGCCTTCGGCCTGACGGCGTGGGCGGCGACGCCGGCCCGGGCGCAGACGGCGGGGATCGCCGACGAGCACGCGGCGGCGGCCACGCTCGTCGGGCAGCTCGAGCACGACGCGGCGCACGCGCCGGTGCTGGCCGAGGCGCTCGCCAAGGCGAAGAACGCGCTCGAGCGGGCGACCCGACTGCGCAGCGCGGGCGACGAGACGCACGCCAAGGCGGCCGACGGCCTCGCCCTCGAATGGGCGCAGACGGGCCGCGACCTGGCCCGGGCCGCCGACGCCGAGACGACCGCCGGCGACCTGCGGCGCAAGGCCGTCGACGCCCAGGACCAGCTCGAGCGCACCCGCACGCTCGTCGAGGAGGGCCTCGCCCGCGTCGGCCGCCTGAAGGCCGAGCTCGACGCCGCCACGCACACCAGCAAGGAAGACCGCACCGCCGTCGAGGTCCACGCCGGCGAGCCCCTCCCCAAGAAGAAGGCCGCCAACAAGCCCTCGCCCACGCCCACGCCCACGCCCACGCCCTCGCCCTCGCCCTCGCCCACGCCCACGCCCACCCGCGCGCCCACGCCCTCGCCCACGCCCGGCCCCGGAGCCCGCCCGTGACCCGCCTCCCCCTCGCGCCCGCGCTCCTCTTCTTCTTCATCGCCCTCGCCCTCTGCACCCTCTCCGGCTGCGGCGGCGCCTCCCTCCGCCTCGC
>DATBQU010000069.1:0-8226 GCA_036560665.1 Polyangiaceae bacterium | reverse complement strand
CTGAGCAAGTGCTACTACAGCCCCACCACGCACGCGCTGGTGGGCCTCGTCTACGGCGACGGCGCGCAGGACCAGTGCGGGAACTCGTCGTTCACCGTGCAGGGCGGCACGGTGGAGTCGTACTGCCAGATCTCCGGCTTCAACGGCGGCGGGGCGACGTTCGAGTCGTGCAAGCCCGTGCCCGAGGCCGGCACGGACTAGAACGCGGCGCAGAGCTAGCGAGTCACCGGGAGGCGCTTCTTGCCGCCGGTGCCGCCGCTGCGGTCGATGATGGGCCCGGCCTCCTCCGGCCCGTGCGACGCCTCGCAGGCCTCGACCACGCGCTGGGCGATGGCCACGAAGGCCTTCGACGCCTCGCTGTCCGGAGCCGCCTGCACGACGGGCGTCCCCTTGTCGCCCCACTCGCGCACCGACGGATCGAGGGGCACCTGCCCCAGCAGCGGCGTCTCCGCGAAGTCGGCCACCGCCTGGCCGCCGCCCTTGCCGAAGAGCTCGTGCCGGACGCCGGCGCTGTCGATGAACCAGCTCATGTTCTCGACCACGCCGAGCAGGGGGATGTTCACCTTCTTCGCCATGGAGACCGACTTGTAGACGTCGTCGGTCGCCACCGGCTGCGGGGTGGTCACGATGACCGCGCCGGTGACCTTCACCTTCTGCGAGAGCGTGAGCGCGACGTCGCCCGTGCCGGGAGGCAGGTCCATCACCAGGAAGTCGAGCGCGCCCCAGGTGACGTCCTTCATGAACTGCTGGAGGGCGCCGTGCAGCATGGGCCCGCGCCAGATCACCGCGGCCTTCGGGTCCTCCAGCAGGAAGCCGATGGACATGAGCTTGATGCCGAAGCGCGACAGCGGCTCGATGGTCTTGCCGTCGAGCGACACCGGGCGCCCGGTGATGCCGAGCATGGTGGGGATGGAGGGGCCGTAGATGTCGGCGTCGAGGAGGCCCACGCGCCAGCCGGAGCGCGACAGCGCCATGGCCAGGTTGCAGGCCACCGAGCTCTTGCCCACCCCTCCCTTGCCGCTCATCACGAGCACGACGTTCTTCACGCCGGGCAGCGGGTCGTCCGGGGCGAGCGCGCGCGGGGGCAGCTCGCGCGGCGGGGTCGGGGGTGTGGGATCGTCGGCCATCGGTCAGTCCTCTCCTAGCACGGCCCGCCCACTCCACGCGGCGGACGGCTCGCGCGTTGCTACATTGTCGCCGGTGAGGTGCCGCGTCGCGCTCAGCCTCGGCCTCCTCGCCGGATGCAGCCTCCCCGTAGGCGGCCTCGGTGCGGCGGGGGACACCGGGCTCGACGGCGGCGGCTTGCTCAGCCCCGATGCCTCGGACGACGTCGCGTCGGTGCCCGGCGACGCCGATCCGGCCGATGGTTCTTCGAGCGGGGGGGGCGACGGCAGCGGGGCCGAGGCCGGCGCCGAGGCGGGCCCCGACGCCGAGGCCCCTCCCGACGCGCCCGCGTCCTCCGCGGGCGACGCGCTCCGGTTCTCCGCCGGCGCCTATGTCGACGTCGGCCAGCTCCCCATCCCGGGGGACTTCACGCTCGAAGCGTGGGTGATGCCCACCAGCGTCCCGGCCGAGACGTGCATCGCCGCCGAGGACCGCAACAACCAGGCGGCCGGCCAGTTCCGCCTGGGCCTCGTGCCGCCGTCGCAGCTCTTCTTCATCATGAGCGACGCCACCGGCAACACGGGCGGCCTCTTCAACGGCACCGGCTTCGCCCTCCGGAGCACCCAGCCGGTGCCGCTCGGGGCCTGGACCCACGTCGCAGTCACCAAGAAGGCGCAGACCTTCACGCTCTACGCGAACGCCGCGCAGGTCGCGCAGTTCCAGACCACCGGCGGACCGCCCCTCACCTACGGGGGCCCGGCCGTGGCCTTCCGCATCGCCGCGCGCGTCGCCATGGACGGCACCAGCGTCGACGAGGCCTTCACGGGGACGATCGACGAGGTGCGCCTCTGGAACGTGTCGCGCACGGCGGGCGAGATCGCCGCGAGCATGAGCAAGACCATCGCGCCGTCCACCCCGGGCCTGCTCGCCTACTGGCGGTTCGACGACGGCGCCGGCACGACGGCCAGCGACGAGGGGAACCACTACCCCGGCGCCCTCGTCGCCCAGCCGGTGTGGGTGGTGTCGACCGCGTTCTGAGCGCCGGGCCGCCTGCAGGGCTCAGCCCTCGCGTACCACGAGGAGCTTGCGCTCGGTCATCTCCTCGATGGCGAAGCGCACCCCCTCGCGGCCGAGCCCGGAGTCGCGCGTGCCTCCGTACGGCATCGAGTCGACGCGGAAGGTGGGCACGTCGTTGACGACGAGGCCGCCGACGTGGAGCCGCGCGAACGCCTCCGCCACGCGCGCCCGCGAGTCGGTGAAGACGCCGGCCTGCAGGCCGTAGCGCGTCCCGTCCGCCATCGACAGCGCCTCGTCCCACGTCTCGTAGCGGTGGACGGTCAGCACCGGCCCGAACACCTCCTCGTCCACCACCTTCATGCCCCGGCCGGCGCCGTCGATCTCGAGCACGGTCGGCCAGTAGCGGTTGCCCTCGCGTCGGGCGCCGCAGAGCACGCGCGCGCCGGCCCGGGCGGCCTCTTCCACCCACGACTCCACCCGCCGTGCGCTGGCCTCGTCGATCATCGGGCCGCACAGGGCGGTGGGATCGAGCGGCGACCGCGGCTCGATGGCGCGCGTTCGCTCCACCAGGCGCGCCACGAACCCGTCGGCCATGCTCCGGTGCAGGTACAGCCGCTGGACCTTGATGCACACCTGGCCCGCGTAACCGAAGGCGCCCGACACGACGCGCTCGCGCGCCCAGTCGAGCGGCGCGTCGTCGTGCACGATCGCCGCCGCGTTGCCCCCGAGCTCGAGCAGGACGCGCTTCTTGCCGGCGATCGACCTGAGGTACCAGCCCACCTTCGCGCTGCCGGTGAACGACAGCGTGGCGAACCGCTCGTCGCGCACCAGCTTCTCCGCCACGGCGATCGAGCACGGCAGGACCTGCACCGCGTCGTCCGGCGCCCCCGCCCGCCGGATGCACTCGGCCAGCAGCAGCGCCGACAGCGGCGTCTGCGGCGGCGGCTTGAGCACCACCGGGCAGCCGCAGGCCAGCGCGGGGGCGATCTTGTGGGCCACGAGGTTGAGCGGGAAGTTGAAGGGCGCGAGGGCGATGACCGGGCCGGCCGGCACGCGCACCCAGCTGCCCGAGTAGCCGCGCGTCGTCGCCGTCACGTCGAGCGGCATCACCTCGCCCACCATGCGCGTCGCCTCCTCGGCGCCGAGCTGGAAGGTGGAGACGGCGCGGGCGACCTCCGCCTGGGCCAGCGCGATGGGCTTTCCGGCCTCCCGCGCCAGGAGCCCGGCGAAGGCGGCCTGCCGCGCCTCGATCTCCTGCGCGATGCGGGCGAGCACCGTCCTGCGCTCGTGGCTGGTGCGCGCCGAGAGCCGGGCGAAGGCCTGCACGCTGGCGGCGACGGCCTCCTCGGCGCGGGCCTCGTCCGCGAGGACGACCGTCCCCAGCGGGGCGCCCGACCAGGGCTCGTGCACGGTGGCGGTAGGGCCGTCCTCGACGCGGTGCGACGCGACGTGGAGGGACCCGTCGGGGAGCGCGCTGGCGGTCATGGTGGGGGAGATCGTTAGCTTGCTCATGATCGTTTTCCAGGGCCGCCGGTCGGGCCTGGTGGATCGCCGAGGATCCAAATGAGACGCGAACGGCCTTGCCCCGATTGCGCACTCCCCGGAAAATTCCCTCCTCACCCGAGAGATGTCGGCTGGCCTGCCACGTGCTCTGCACGACCCGGGGCGAGGAGAGGTGAAGGCGATGAACGCTTGGTGGACGCGGGGAACGCAGCTCCTGGGAGTGGTGGCCATCGGGGTCGCGGCGTCGGCGGGAGCCGCCTGCGGCGGAGGCGGCAACGGCCCCTCCTACGGGGATGACGCGGGCCAGCAGGCCGGTGACGACGCGGGCGTGCTGACCGGGGACGACTCGGGCAACTTCGGCAACCAGCCGGTCGTCCAGTCGCTCACCGTCGACCCGCCCACCGCCGCCATCGAGAGCCTCAACGGCGTGGCCGTGACCCAGGCGTTCACCGCGACCGCGCACTTCGCCGACGGCACGTCCGCCAAGGTCACCAGCGGGGTGGCGTGGCTCGGCAGCAACCCGCAGGTCGGCGGCGTCGACGCGGCGGGCCTGTACACCGCGACCGGCTCGGTCGGCGGCGTGGTCTCGGTGCAGGCGACCTACAAGGGCCAGAACGGGACGGCGACGCTGACGGTCAAGCTCCACCTCCAGCAGAACGGCGGCAGCATCCCCGGCACCGTGCAGACGCAGCTCCAGGGCGCGAGCACGCCCGATCCCGCCGTCGTCTGGGCGTACCCCTACGACGGCACGGTGTGGCCGCGAGGCCTGCTCCCGCCGATCCTCCAGTGGAACGGCGGCGCGGCGACCGACGACTACTACGTCCACGTGAAGAGCCCGACCTTCGAGCTCGACGAGTTCACCACCTCGACCAACGCGCCCTCGTCGCGCATCGCGCTCGACGCCGCCACCTGGCAGAAGCTCGTCGACTCCACCTCCGGCAGCACGCAGATGACGGTGGCCCGCTGGGACGGCACGGCGGCGACGCTCATCGCCAACCACGTCTGGACGGTCGCGCCGCAGTCGATGCGCGGCACCATCTACTACTGGTCGAACAACCTCGGCCGCGTCCTGCGCATCAAGCCGGGGGCCGCCGCGCCCGACGACTTCGCCAACAAGGCGCCGCTCAACGATCCGGCGCAGTACACGCAGTCGAGCTGCCTGATGACGTGCCACACGGTGAGCGCCGACGGCTCCACCATCATCAGCGGCGGCGGTGTCTTCGGCGGGAGCTACGACCTCATCAAGGGCCAGCCCACCGTGTACCTCGGCGGCACCTGGGGCCCCACCGGCGGCGGCGCGAGCAGCTCGTCGGTCGTGCGCTGGAGCAACTCCGCCGTCTCGCCGACCGGCAAGTACATCCTCACCAACGGCATGGCCGAGGGCCTCGCCTACGCCAACGACAACGCCACGACGGGTTTCCTGGGCCTGTACACCACCGCCGACGGCAAGCCGGTGGCGAACAGCGGGCTGATGAACGTCCCCGTCACCCAGCCGGCGTGGTCGCCCGACGGGACGCGCATCGCCTTCGTCGACGCGGGCGATCCGATGGGCTGGACCGCCGCCGGCTACGGCTGGAACGTCCCTCCGCCGGGCGACCTCAAGGTCTACCAGTTCGACGAGACCAAGAACCCGATGGTCTCCGGCCTGCAGACGCTGGTCGCGACGGGCGCCGATCCCAACAAGCGCATCGCCTGGCCGACGATGACCCCCGACGGGCAGTGGGTGCTCTACTCGCGCACGCAGGGCGCCGACACGCGCACCGGCAGCAGCGACCTCTACATGGCCAGCGCCGTCACGCCCAACCAGGAAGTGCGGCTCGCAAAGCTCGACGGCGACGGCTACCCCTTCGCCGCCGGCTCCCGCGACCTGTCGTGGAACTTCGAGCCGAGCTTCGCGCCCGTGGCCGCCGGCGGCTACTTCTGGGTCGTGCTCACCAGCCGCCGCACCTACGGCAACGTACTCACGGGCGACAAGACCGTGGTGAAGCAGCTCTGGGTCGCCGCCATCGACCAGAGCCCCAAGCCCGGCGTCGATCCCAGCCACCCGCCCTTCCACCTGACCGGGCAGGACGAGGGCAACCTCGCCATGCGCGGCTTCTGGGCCCTCGATCCGTGCAAGGGCGACGGACAGGGCTGCGGCTCGGGCACCGAGTGCTGCGGCGGCTACTGCAGCGGCCCCCCCGGCGACTCCGGCGGTCCGGTGTGCATGTCGCAGTCGAGCGGCTGCTCGCAGAACGGCGACAAGTGCAACGTGACCAGCGACTGCTGCAGCGCGGGCGCCGGCGTGACCTGCATCAACCACGTCTGCTCGGAGCCGACGCCGCAGTGAGCTAGTCTCCGGCCCCGATGCCGGACCTGGCCGTCCACGCGCCCGAGTTCGACCCCGACCTCGAGTGGCTGAACGTCGACGACGGGCGCAAGCTCAGCCTGCGCGCGCTGCGCGGCCAGCTGGTGGTGCTCGACTTCTGGACGTACTGCTGCGTCAACTGCATGCACGTCGCGCCGGTCCTGCGGCGCATCGAGGAGATGTTCGCCACCCAGCCCGTGGTGGTGCTGGGGGTGCACTCGGCGAAGTTCGACGCCGAGCAGGATCCGGCGCACGTCCGCCAGGCCATCGCGCGCTACGGCATCGAGCACCCGGTGCTGGTCGACCGCGGCATGCGCACCTGGTCCGCCTACGCCGTCCGCTCCTGGCCCACCCTGGTGGTGGTGCGCCCCGACGGGACCGTCGCCGCCGTCGCCCCCGGCGAGCCCGACTTCGCGCTGCTGGCCGCGATGCTCGAGGACGAGCTGGCGCGGGCGCGCGCCAAGGGGACGCTGGCCAAGGAGCGCTTCGCGGTGCACGCCGCGGCGTCCCGCCTCGACGGACCGCTGGCCTACCCCGGCAAGGTCGCCGTGGGCCCCGACGGCTCGATCGCCATCGCCGACAGCGGGCACCACCGGGTGCTCGTCGTCGACGGCGCGGGTCGCGTCGTCCACGTGGTGGGCTCGGGCAAGGCCGGGTGCGTCGCCGGCGCGCTGGAGCGCGTGGCCCTCGACGATCCGCAGGGGATGGCCTGGCGCGGCGCGACCGAGCTCTTCGTGGCCGACGCGCGCGCCCACGTCGTCGTGCGCGTCGACCTCGCGGCGCGGCAGGCCGAGATCGTCGCCGGCACCGGGGAGCTCGGCGTCGAGCCCCTCGGACGGGAAGGAGGCGAGGCGCGGTCGACCGCGCTGCGCTCCCCCTGGGACGTCTGCCTCGACGGCGAGACGCTCTACGTCGCCCTGGCCGGCTCGCACCAGATCGCCGCCCTCGATCTCGCGCGCGGGCACGTCGCCCGCCTGGCCGGCACGGGCGCGGAGTCGATCGTCGACGGCGACTTCGCGGGGGCGACGTTCTCGCAGCCGAGCGGCCTCGCCCTCGTCGGTCGCTCGCTCTACGTCGCCGACAGCGAGACCAGCAGCGTGCGCGAGCTCGACCTCGCGCGGGCCCGGGTGCGCACGGTCGTCGGCCGCGGCCTCTTCGACTTCGGCGACCGCGACGGGCCGCGCGACGTGGCGGCGATGCAGCACTGCACCGGCGTCGCCGCCGACGCGGCGGGGCGCCTGGTGGTGGCCGACACCTACAACGGCAAGCTCCGTCACCTCGAGGCGAGCACCGGCGAGGTCCGGACGCTGGCCGCCGGGCTGAGCGAGCCGGGAGGCCTCGCCTGGGACGCGGCGCGCGGCGCCTGGCTCGTGGCGGACACGAACGCGCACCGGGTGGTGCGGGTGACCCCCGACGGGCGCATCGAGCCGCTCGACGTTCGCGGCGCGCCCTCGCCCGCGAGGGGCCGGCTGCCCCGCGCCGAGCGCACGTCGTCCTCCACGTCGGGCGAGTTCTTCACGCGCCGCATGAACCCGCGCGAGGGCCACGCGCTCGCGCCGGGTCCCGGGGCCCTGGCGTTCCACGTGACCGCGCCCGACGGCAAGAAGCTCGCCGCCGGCTCCCCGCTGGTGGTCACGCTCGAGGTCTCGCGACGCAGCGATCTGCTCGTGCTCGACGCCACCGAGCTCCGCCTGCCGTCGGCCGGAGGCGCCACCCAGCGCCTCGAGGTGCCCGTCCACGTCCAGCCCTTCGACGCGGAGCAGGTCGACGCCGAGATGGTGGCGCGCATCGACGCCGTCGTCTGCGATCTCGACGCCGACGCCCCGGGCGCCGTGTGCGAGCCGTGGCGCGCCTTCATGCGACTGCCGGTGACGCTGGCCAAGGGGGGCGGGGCGCGGGTGGAGATGGAGTGAGCGGCGCCCCCTTCACGGGATGGCGCTCGGCGCGATCCCGGCGCGGCGCAGGAGCTCGTCGTGGAACCGGCGGCGACGCCACATCGGGCTGTCGAAGCGGATGGTGATGGTGCGCCACACGCCGGCCACCCGCAGGTGGTGCGCCCTCAGCCCCAGCGCCCGGTAGAGCATGTACGCCACGATGGCGGCGAAGAAGGCCGCGGGGACGAGCAGGCCGAGCCACGCCGTGACCGCGCCGACCACGAGGAGGATGGTGACCGGCAGCGGGATGACGAGCGCGACCACCAGGCGGACGACGTCCACCTTCCGCCACACGGCGATGGTGATGACGTCGGGGTAGAG